>NZ_LT629792.1:2126418-2430193 GCF_900106055.1 Schaalia radingae
TCCAGCAGTGTTCGGGTTCCGGCACGTGCAACCTTTTCTCCGGTTCCCATACCAGGATTGAGCGCACTGTCCGTCTTCCACTGGTCGTAAGCGGTGGTGCCAGCATCGACAGCGGTGAGCACACGCCCAGCATGCTTCGTGACCTTGCTGACTTTGTCGAGGATCTCTGGCGAATCTCCCCATCCCTTACCAAGGTTGACCTTGTCTTTAAATGTGTGGAACCGAACCTCTGGCGTATCTTTGAAATGCTTTCCGAGTCTCTTCGGATCGAACGTGGCACCGTTGAGCTTGAAGTTGATGCCCTTAATAAGCTTGACGGCATCGCCGGTGCGGGACTTCAGCATCTTCAGGAAGCCCAGCGTCGTACCGCCACCTGAGAACATCCCAGTGAAAGCCTTGACCAGCCAGTTGGCGGAAGTAACGGCACTGCATGCGTTCTGCAGCTCACTGTGAGCCACGTCCTCATCGCGGCGGACGATGCTCACCTCTCCCGCGAGGGTCGAATAGAGGGCCTGCTTTTCCATGTACTCAGTCCACGCCTGGATGAGAGCCGCATTCGTCACCGGATCCGCCGGAACCGGCAGCGGAGGCGGAGGCGGAGGCAGTTCGATTGAAGTCTTGGGGATAACAATCAGCTTGCCTGCTGCCGCCCGACCTTCAATGTCTTTGAGGCGGGTCTTACATGAACGAATCAACGTCACAAATGAGTCAACGGCACCAGCAAAAGTTTCGATCTCATCATGGATCTCCTGCGCTGATTTAGTGGCAGACTGGATAGCCGCGGACGCTTCAGCTGCCGTGTAGCCCACCAGCTCAGACTGCACGATGCTATTGGCCCGATCGAGGTCCTTAATACCGTCGTACACTTGGCCCCTGCCATGCAGGAGGACTCCACTCTTCCAGGAGGAGAGCGTTTCGGGTTCTATATCGAGCTTGGTGTCAATCATTTACCCATTCCTCCTGACTGGGGGTAGTAAACCCCGCCCGCGTGAGGGTAAACCGAGGTAAGTTCGCTAAAGATTCGAGCTTCTGAAGCTTCAAAATTCTGATCAGCGGTCGACAGACTGCCACTCACCTTCCCTGTTCCATCAGCCAGGGCTTTCAGGCCTTCAGTAAACTTGCTCAGTACAGCATTCACACTTGCCGTGGACTTGCCAAAATCAGGCGGCGCCCCGAAATTCACTCCCGCGAACGTGCTGTTCGCGTCGTTCAATCGCGCTTGTGCTGCTTGCGACCGATCCTGCTTCCATTTCAGATCGCTCATACGATCCCCTCACGTGTCTCATCGCAGATACGTCGTGACCAACGCGCCACGCTAACTCTTCGATTGCCGCACTTAGGTTAGGGATTCTGATTAAACGGTGGGTAAACAGAATGTGAGCAGTTTTCAGGCGCCCGTCACAAGCGGGTCGGCCGCCCTCGTCAATCACGCCAACACTGAGCGAGACCTTGCCGCCTCCATCATCCACCGGGCTGCATAATCCTCGTCCGCGGGCACCTCTCTCACGAGGAAGAACACACATCGACGCTCCTACCTCGCGCGCGGGCGTCACGACTATTGAGGAGCGGAACCGCAGGCCCTCACGCACCCACCCCCGACACCTCATCGTGAAGTCGACCACATCAAAAACACCTACATCGAACCGGGCATTTCTGGCTTCCGCACTGGAATTTCACTATATGGACGGGCGTGAGAGCCGAAGACAGATCAACTTGGCACGCCCCGCCAGTGCTCCACCACGCAGCGACATGCCCTGTTAAGTGAACTAGCCCCTGAAAGTTGGACTGGTTTAATTCTAGGCGGTTAGGGCTTCAAGGCCGTAGTTGAATTCGTGGTTACCAGCACCCACCGCATCGTATTTCAAGTAGTTGAACACACTAGCCATCGGGTCAACAGTGCTATCTGTCCGGTTCGAGTGGTACACCATTTCCATTCATGAGCCCTGCGCAGCGTCGCCGTTGTCTAGAAGCAGCACGGCGTTCTTACCTTTTTCTTCACGAACGTTCTGGATTGCCGTTGAGGGGTGATCCATACCGCGAACATTTTGGGGTTTGGAAGAGCCAAAGGGCTGCCCGGTGAAGTAGTCGTGGTCCACTAGGGTGCCATAAATGAAGGTTTTGGTTTTCAAAACAAAACAGGCAAGGTTACTTTTGTACTTTAACTTCACTTGAGATGCAGGTCTTACAAATTTGCGCTCGTACATATCGCGGATTTGGCCGGGCGGAGCAAACAACGTTGTTTTGGTGCCTCACCGAAATTTCGTTCAGCACTGTTCGGACTATAGGAGAAATTGGCGACGGGGGTGAGACCGTTTAAGGTCTCACCCCCGTACTGTTATGCCGGTGTTTCGTCGGCTAGGCGATTAGTTCTCCTCGCCTTCTCGACGGCGTCGCACGAGCGCCAGGCCAAGGCCTGCTACGCCCATTGCGGCTGCGATACCAACGAGTCCTGATACCTGCGCGCCGGTGCGTACAAGCTTAAACTTCTTGACTCCCGGCTCGGTGGTCATATCGCCAGCGGCAGACTTCTCAACGGTGACCGTCACGCGATCAATCTCGTTGCCGTTCTTGTCCTTGACGATAACTACGATCTTGTCACCAGGCTTAGCGGGTCTGCTGAGGGTTTGGTTGACGTCTAGTTTGTTTTGCTGGGGCGGGGCAGGGAAGGGTGTTGATTATGTTGGAGTTGTATTCAGAGTAGTTCAAAGCTGATGTTGTGGCGTTGGTGGAGTCTGGGGTTGCTCGCCGTCAGGTGTGTGCTGATTTGGGGATCTCGCGTTCCTCGTTGCAAAAATGGATTACTGATACGAGGTTGCAGGCTCAGGGGATGCAACCGTCTGCCGATCCGGTAGCGACTAAAGAGATAAGCCAGGCTTTGAAACGGATTCGCGAGTTGGAGATGGAAAACGAAGTGCTACGTGCCGCGGCGGCGTACCTGTCTCAAGAAGCGATTCGCCCAAAAGGGTCTTCCCGACCGTGGAAAAGCTGATCAAGGCGGGTAAGGCGACCTTGACGGTAGCGGCTCGGGTACTGGGGTTTTCCCGCCAAGCATTTTATAAATGGGCTGCTAAGCCAGTTTCGAACAGGCAAGCCCAAGAAGTAGAGCTTATAGACAAGATTCGCCAGATTCACAGTGACGATCCTGAATTTGGTTACCGCCTGATAGCAGACGAGCTCCATGATCAAGGGATAGAGATTTCTGAGCGTCGAGTATGGCGATTGTGTTCTCATGCTCAGGTGTTCTCGGTGATCGCTAGGCGTAAGCCGCGTGGGAAGAAGTCGGGTGCTCCAGTACATGATGACCTGTTACAGCGTCACTTCCACGCTGATGCGCTCAACGTTGCGTGGGCTACAGATATTACGGAGCATTGGACCAAAGAGGGCAAGCTGTATCTGTGTGCGATCAAAGACCTGTGCTCGCGAAGAATCGTGGGCTATGCGACCGGTGGGCGAATGAAATCACGCCTCGTGGTGGCGGCGCTCGATGATGCGATGAGGAAACGAGGCAATCCCCATGGCGTAATCGTTCACTCTGATCGTGGCTCGCAATTTCGTTCTAGAATATTCCGTGCCGCGCTGAAATCTTACGGCGCGAGGGGATCTATGGGCAGAGTTGGAGCGTGTGGGGATAACGCTGCGATGGAATCTTTCTTCGCTCTTGTACAAAAGAACGTTCTTGATCGTGGCTCTTGGAACAGGCGCCGTGAATTATCTGCCGCGATCACTCACTGGATTGAACGGACATATCACAGGAAAAGACGGCAACGAGCACTGGGTAAATTGACACCAATCGAATACGAAACAATCATGGAACCAGCCGCATCCCTTGCGGCCTAAAAATCAGAAGGAAAACTGTCAACCAAACCCTCAGCAGACCCCTGGTATTGGAATCCTTGGTCGGTGTGGACTACCAGACCCGGGCCCGGCTTAGCCTTGTTCAAAGCCTTGCGGAGACTGGTGTTGGTCAGTTCAAGATTGGCTGATTTCCCGACCGTGTAGGAAACGACTGAGTGATCGAACAAGTCGATGATTGGTGAGAGATAGATCTTGGACGATCCGAGACGGAACTCGGTAACGTCAGAGACCCATTTTTGGTTCGGGCTAGTAGCAGTGAAGTCGCGGGCTAACACGTTTGGGGCAATGGTCGATAGTGTGCCTCGGTAAGAGTTATAGCGTTTCTTCTGACGGACCAGGCAGGTCAGTCCTTCACGCTTCATAAGCTTGGCGACGAGTTTACGAGAGACCACCAGGCCCTGGCGGTGTAGGGCGAGTCGGATCCTACGGTGACCATACCGACCGCCCGAAGCTTCAAAAATTGTTCTGATCTTGGCTCGAAGATCAGCATGTTTATCTGGCTGTCCTAGGCGGGCTTGATGGTAGTAGAACGTTGATCTGGCCAATCGCGCTACCCGCAAAAGAACATCGAGATCATGATGGGACTTGAGTGTAACGATTACTCGAGCTCGGTCTATTGCTCGTTGTTCATCAAGTCCCTTAATGCTTTTAGGTAGGCGTTCTCCGCTTCTAAGTCCCTGATCCGTTGTTCAAGTTCCTCAGTTTGAGATAACACCCTGGGACCGGTCTTAGGTCGCCTGCCCTTAGGCTTAGGGCGCAAGCCGTCTTCGCCTTGGTCGCGATAGATCCGCACCCAGCTCGTCACCACGTTGACAGAAGCCAATCCCAAGTCCTGCGCGATACTCATCCGGGTCTTGCCGGCCAGAAAGCGTTGAACAGCATCACGTTTGACTTCAAAGGTAAAAACTCGCTTATGTGACTTATTCACAAGAACAAGCCTGCCATGAATACGCCACCGATTATAGAAACGATCGCACGGCTTGAAACTCAAGCCAAGGTAAGAAGCAGCCGCTGCGGCACCACACCCCTGCTCAAACAAAGCAACTAAACGCGTCTGATCAGACTCAGTCAATGAAGATAAAGAAGAAACCATGAAAATGTCCCCCGGAAAAAGAAACTGAATAATCCAGTCCAACTTCCGGGGGACACTTCATAAGCGACATGCTCCATTAAAGGCCACGCGGTCTGCACACTCAGTACAATGGTGGCGCTACCTGCCGCTGGCAGGCTGCGCATCAAACAGTGAGGATTGACGCCATGAAGAACGCCTTGGGTTTCGGTTTAGGGACGCTGGGGCGCGACATGATGTACGGAATGGTGTCGATGTACCTCATGTTCTACCTCACCGACGTCCTGGACCTGTCGACCGGTGCGCTCGCAGCGGTCACCGTCGTGCTGGTGCTCATGCGGATCTTCGACGCCGTGAATGATCCGTTTATGGGTTACGTCGTCGACAATACGCGCACGCGGTGGGGCAAATTCAAACCGTGGATCACGATCGGCGCATGCGGATGGTGCATTGGCACGGTGCTGCTGTTCACCGACTGGGGGGTGCGAGGCTGGCAATTCATCACGCTGTTCATCGTGGTCTACCTGGTGTTCGAGGTCGCCTACACGATGAACGACATCTCCTACTACGGGATGATGCCGTCACTGACCCGCGACAAGGCTGAGCGTGAACGCATCGGAGTGGTCACACGTATCTGCGCGAACATTGGCCTGTTCTCCATCGTTGTCGGCATCGTGCCGGTGACTCAGTGGCTCACAGGTGTGCTGGGGGATGCGCAGCGTGCCTGGCAGCTGCTGGCGATCGTGCTGTCGATCATTGCGATCGCTTTCCAGTCCATCACGCTGATCTTTGCGCACGAGACCGTGCATGTGAAGTCGGAGTCGACGCCGCTGCGCGAACTCGTCAGCGTCATCTTCAAGAACGATCAGCTGCTGTGGGTGTCGCTGACGTTCCTGCTGTATATGTCCGGCTACACCCTGCTGACCAGCCTGGGCCTGCATTACTTCAAGTACCTGGTGGGAGACGAAGGCAAGTACCCGGTTTTCGCGCTGGTTCTGGGCGTGACCCAGTTGGGCACGCTGCTGGTATTTCCCTTGATTTCTGCCCGCATGCCGAGGCGACAGGTCTTCACCCTGGGGTGCGGCGCTTCCGTCGTGGGATACGTGGTGTTCATCTGTGCCGGCAGCAACATGGCCGTCATTTTGTGCGCCGGGTTGTTCCTGTTCTTCGGGGAGGCACTGTTCCAGGTGCTGCTCATGATGTACATCGCGGACAGTGTGGAGTACGGCGAATGGAAGCTGGGGCGGCGCAACGAGTCCATTACTTTTTCCCTGCAGCCCTTCATCTATAAGCTGTCCGGTGCAATTTCTTCGGGCCTGATGGGTATCTGCCTGATCTGGTCGGGTGTGGAGAGCGCCACCAGTTCTGCCGATGTCGCCGAGTCGGGCACGTGGATTTTCCGGCTGTTCATGATGGTCGTCCCCCTGATTTTGACCGTCGCGGCGTTCCTGGTGTTCCGGCACGGCTATCGCATTGACGAAGCCACATACAGTTCAATTGTCGCAAGCCTGCAAGACAGTGAAAAAACCAGCACACCCGAGGAGGAAGCACGATGACCCGACACCCTGTGCGCACCCTCGGTGATGTGTACGACCACCCTGTTGGACGCGACGTCCTGGACAAGATCGCGTTGCAGATTGGAGTGTCGCCCTCGTTCATCGTGAACCCGCTGACGCGCCGGCTCCCATTGACGGTTCTGGATCGCGTGGCTGGGCGAGCAGCGCCGGGACTGGTCGCGGCGCTCACGGATTTGTTGGAGATGAATCCCGACCGGCTCGATGACGCCGACACCCACACCGAGGGACAGTCCGAGCCCCCCTGGTGGCAGGGCGCCGTTTTCTACCAGATCTATCCGCGCAGTTTCGCAGACTCGAACGGCGACGGGATCGGTGATCTGCGCGGCATCATCGGCAAACTTGATTACCTTCAAACACTGGGCGTTGACTGCCTGTGGCTCTCCCCCATCTTCGATTCACCCAACGATGATATGGGCTATGACGTGCGAGATTATCGCGCAGTCATGGATCTGATGGGGTCGATGGAGGATCTGGACGAGCTCATCGAACAGGTTCACGCGCGCGATATGCGCATTATTTTGGACCTGGTTGTCAACCACTCCTCCGCCGAGCACGAATGGTTCCAGGAAGCGCTGCGTGATCCAGACGGCGACAAGGCGGCGTACTACTTCCTTCGTGAAGGCTCTTCCGACGCGCCGCCCAACAACTGGGTGTCATTCTTTTCCGGGTCGGCCTGGCGCTGGTTTGATGACATCAAGCGTTGGGGCATGCACCTGTTCGCACCCTCGCAAATGGATCTGAACTGGGACAATCCTGCGGTTCGTCGCGAAGTTGCCGACATTGTGCAGTTCTGGCTGGCTCGAGGCATCGACGGTTTCCGCATGGATGTCATCAACTACATTTCGAAAAACGCGGGCCTGCCCAATGGCGTGCCGGCAGTGGGTGAGCTGGTCGGTTTCACCGGCATCGAGCGCTACTTCATCGGGCCTCATCTGCACGATTATTTGCGTGAGCTGAGGTCGGCAGGCTTCACACGACCGGACGGCTCCCACGCTCTCATGGTGGGCGAAACACCGGGGATCGGCATCGAGGTAGGTCGCCTTCTGACCAATCGGCAGCGTCGCGAAATGGATCTGATCTTCAACTTCGACGTCCTTGAGCCCCCCGGAAAGATCCGTTGGGATGACTACCGCTATCCTCCCGCCTACTTCCTGGATTTCTATCTGCGCTACCTGCGCCGTCTGGGGCCCAGCGACCAGATGGCGATTTTCGCGGAGAATCACGATAATCCGCGCATCGTCAGCAAGATCACCCTCGATCCGCGCTGGCGCGGTGCGGTGGCCAAACTGATCGCCGCGATTTCACTGACCCTGCCCGGCACGCCCTTCATTTTCCAGGGGCAGGAGCTCGGCGCAGTCAACCAGAATTTCACCAGCCTCGACCAGCTTCGCGACGTCGAATCACTGAACTATTTCCGCGAACTCATCGACGGCGGTGCGGCGCGCGATGAGGCCTGGGACCGCATCCTCGCTGGTTCACGCGATCATGCGCGCGTCCCCATGCGCTGGACTGTCGAGGGTGGCTTCACGACTGGCCAGCCGTGGATTACGGGGACCGACATGGAGGCGGGATGGAGCGCCGCCGAACAGCTGGACGATGAGCATTCGGTTCTGAACTTCTACCGCTATCTGATCAGTGTGCGCCAGTACTTTGCACACGATGACTTCACGCTGCTCACACGCAGCGGGCACTATGCAGCGTGGACGCGCGGGCACTACCTGGTTGAGGTCAACTTGTCAGAGCGAACGATCAGGCGTCCCCTGAGCGTGAGACGGATGCCCGGCCGAACTGTGATGACATCACTGGGATCAACGGTTAGGAGCGAACGCCCTCGTCCCGATGAGTTGCCGCCGTACGGGGTGCTGATCCGCCTGCTCGACTAACACTCAGGAGCGATCCGCGATCCGGCACGTGGGCATCTGAGACCCATACTCGCCACGGCAGGATCTTTCGATTCTGTGCCGCTCCGCCGGTGCAACTCCGCCTCCGCCGCGGCTATGCACATACCCCTAGATTTAAGTCCCTGGCATGCACATACCCCTAGATTCACAAGTGCTTTGTACACATACCCCTAGTTTTGGGGCCCTGTATGCACATACCCCTAGATTTAAGACCTCGAGCCCCGAGCAGTGAAATCCGTACGCACTCTGACCAGCAAAAATAGAAAAATGCCATAACGAGGAGCCGTTAGATCTAGGGGTATGTGCACGCGAGCACTACTTTTTAGGGGTATGTGCACGAGGCGGAGATGATCACACCACGCTCGCGCCATAAGCGGCCCGGTCCCAATCTGCAACCGACTCAACCGCAGGGCGGGGATACTCTCGACGACCTCCGTCACAGAGCAAAGGACATTGCGCGCGACACGGTCGGGTGCACAAAGGTGAAGCCAGCTTCTTCCAGGACACGCGCATGCACACGCTGGTCGGCCATCAGTAAGGAATCGGCGGCATCACGCGTGAGCGACATGCGCAGCGCCCACTTCGGAACCGGGAGCCAGAAGGGGCGGCTCAGCCGATCAGCCAGCTCAGAGCCAATGTCATTCATGGTTGCCATTTCGGGCGCCGTCAGGTTGATCGGTCCGCCAAGGCGTTGGTCGATCACGCATCGCAATGCGCGCACCTCATCAATCAGAGAGATCCACGGAATATGCTGCTGGCCATCTCCCAGTGGCCCACTCACGCACAACTTCGTCAGAGGAATCAGCGGTTTCAACAGGGCTTCACGGTGGATGATCGAGGATGTGCGGCACCTCGCCACGGTCGTCACGTCTTCAGACTGCCGCGCTTCATCTTCCCACGCACGACAAATGGACGCCAGATAGGTGTCACCGCTACTCGACCCTTCATCGAGTTCTTCGCCGGGACGATCCCCATAAATACCCACGGCCGATCCGGCCACAAACTGCGGCGCACCCTGCCCGATCTGTGCCAATGCCTGAGCAACAGTGCGGGTGGGATCCACACGCGAATGCAGCAGCGTCTCACGGTACCGTTTCGTCCACGGGAAGGACGCGATGCTCGCGCCGTTCAATGTGACAACGGCTCGAGCACCCTCGAGCACGCGAGGGTCAAGCGGGGCTGAGCCGGGTGCCCACTGCACTTCGTTCGCGGTACGCGCCGGACGCCTGACCAGCGCAATCACCCGGTACCCGTCTTCGTGCAACGATCGCGACAAGGTTCGACCGATCAGGCCTGACGCGCCGGCAACAACCACAGTTTCCTGTACCATCAGCGCTCATGCTACACGACGGTTCGTGCTCGGTGGAGACGATCGACCACACGACTCAGACGCGCGCTGCGATAATGACCCCATGACTTCACAGCCCCATCTCCACGCCGACGGAAGGCCTCCGAGCCCTGATTGTCGATGACGAGGTCTCTCTGGCCGACCTGCTCTCCTCGGCACTGCGATACGATTGGTTCCTACGCATACGCTCCTACATGAAGTCAGACTCTGCAATACTTACCGTTCATTTACTTTTCAAACGATCGATAATAAGGAAATTCTCTCCAGAATCTGCCCAGACTGCTATGATTTTTCTGCATCCCATCTAGACCTGATGACATTCAGTGCGGGTTTTCACAGACGCCCTCGTCACTGCACAAGGACGATAAGACGCCGTGGCGCTTCACACACGATGCCCATCGGGTGCAATGGGACTCAACAGATTCTTTAACTCAACTGTGAGCGCCCGACTATCCCGTCCGTGCTCACTGACCTACGACGTTGCGATGCCATCAGTCGGCAACGCAACAGGCGAAAGGGCTGAAAACGCCATGAAATCTCACTTCACAGTGCGTGCCAGAAAAGCCGCGGCGCTGCTCGGGGCGTCGATCGTAGCTGCCACAGCGTTTGTTGTACCGATACAGCAGAGCAGCCAGGCTGCAGAGCGACCATTCCCCAGTTATGAGCTGTCGTACCAACGCATCGTTGGACAGAAAGATCCAAATTTCAATCCTGAGACCGATGAGGGTGACGGATGCATTCACTCAGCAAATCCGGAGCTGGCGCCCCTCCCCTTCTTTGGCTTCGAATCGGCCGCCATCAACCAGTGTGACGGCATGCGCGTAAAAGTTCGGTGGTTCTACGACAAGAGCCTTGATTCCGAAACTACTGCTCCTACGCTCGAATTCCGCTTCGGCACGACGTGGCAGTACACGCAGGTCGATAATCCCGATTCCAATGCGTATATCTGGAAGCCCGTGGAAAATTTCCTTTACGACGGGCAGCCAACCGACATTTATAAGGCCGACGATCCGGTGGTCAAGGACAGCAACGGCAATTTTGTGCGTATGCACAACGGCAAGGGGTTCTACGAGCCTATTCACTTTGTCTTTGAAGACACCTTCGGCCCGGGCGTTGAGCACACCATGCAATACGACGTCTATTTGCCGTACAACGCTGACTGGGGCGGCATGACTTTTGGCACCGGGTCCACGGGCGATACACACGGCGGATCGATCGGCGCGAAGGCGAACGGTATGACTGTGCCGATCGCTGCGAAAATGGATGTACGCTACGTCCTCGACTCCGAGTATCGTGCAGCTCGCGGTTTTCCTCAGGCGTCCAGCAGCTCGACCGATGAATCCCAGTCGGCAGGTCTTCCGAACGAAATTGCCGGCAAAGACGAAGTATTGAAGAACCAGTATACGGCACGCCCACAAGCCGGATGGGGTCGCCAATTGGAGGGCTCAACCTACACAACGCTTGACTGCCTTGAAGCTGAAGGTCAGCAGCTTACCGAACTTGCCAATTCAGTGCCGATCAACAAGATTTACCCGAACCTGAATTCTGACGCGGCTGTTCCGCTCGAGGCAGCGTCGGGTACTGCGTTCTTCGCACGATATCCCTACCAGTATTACCTCACCGGCGGACGGACGTGGGACTCCCTTTCGGGGCAAAGGTACATGAATCTCAATTCTGAGACAGGGGAATTTGAGCCATTCACCGATAAGAATGGTAATCAGCTCGTTTTCCCATATAAGCCGACGCCGCAGTCCCTCATTGCCGACATTCCGGGATACAAGTATGTCGGCTTCGACCTGCCGACGATGAAAAACGGCGCATATAAGGGCCTGACCAGTGAAGGTTATCCTGAATACCAGGACGGCCCGAACGTGGCGTCCAGATATCACAAGTCGAATGAAAAGACTCAGCACTTCTACTACACCTATGAGAAGATCAAGGGAGCCTTCAACTTGTCGAAGGTGAGCACGCTCGATAAGACTCCCATTGCCGGAGCTGAGTTTGAGCTCTACCAGGTTATCGATCCCACGGTCAGTGCCTGCGGCGTGCAACCGGATCTAACCGATACGAGTACGGTGAATATCTGCCCGCTCAAGAACGGCGCTGAAAACACTGCCCCCGAGTGCAGCAAGACGGTTCGCCGCATCACTTTGGACAACATGACTGATGGCAAGATCATCACTGACGCTGAGGGTGCTTATGTGGCACCTCAACAGTCACTGGCGTCTGACACCACCTACCTGCTCAAGGAGGTCGCTGTTCCCGATCCCTACCGCATCGACAACGCGTGGACGCAGTTCAATGTTCCGTTGCAGACATCTGACGACCAGACTGTGTCGACCCCGACGGTGACAGTCAAGAACCCCGAATCGGTTCCTCCGCCGGAAGTGCCTCCAACACCGCCGACGAAGACCCCGCCCAAAAAAGTTGTCCTGTCGAACACAGGCGCCAACGCTGCAGATCTTGCGGCTGCGTGCGTCGCCTTGGTGGCTGCAGGTGGCATGACGCTGATGCTTCGTCGCCGCTCGTCCAAGTAGCTATTGCCGAGGGGGTTGTCGACTGACCGCCCCTCAACGGCATCGCTCAATATCGGCCGGGTTCGTTACCTTCACGGTAGCGAGCCCGGCTTTCATATCTGCAGATCATGATTCGTAGCATCTGGTGGTCACACATCCGCATAATGCGCCCCACACTGATTCATTCGGTATGCCAGTCAAGAGTTGCATGATGCAGACTTATCTGCTGGACGCCGGAAACAGCAGCGCATCATCACGCCTTTTCGTTGATGCTACGCAAGAAACATGGAGCGGGCGACGGGAATCGAACCCGCCTTTACAGCTTGGGAAGCTGTCGTTCTACCGATGAACTACGCCCGCAATGGCGTCACTTTCTTCTCAAAGACGCTTCACGATGATAACTGTTTCCGAGCGCTAACACCAATTCAGAACACAAAGTGGACACCCACGCAAATCGCGCCACACGCATTACGCCTACCATAGAGGCCGTGACCATCACGCAGCATCAACCGGTACGCCCCGTCGTGGGCGCAGCAATCGTCGACAGTCTTGACCGGCCCCACCAGCTCCTGGCAGCGGCACGCTCCTATCCACCCGAGTTGGCCGGCCGGTTCGAACTTCCCGGCGGAAAAGTGGAGCCAGGTGAGAACGCGATGGACGCCCTCGTCCGTGAGGTGCGTGAAGAACTAGGGACGACTATTGAACTGGGCGCCCAGGTCGCAGGACCGCTCGACGGATGGTGGCCGATCCTTGGGACACGCACAATGGCCGTGTGGCTGGCGCAGGTCTCGCCGGGTTCCAAGGCGCCGCGAGCTGGATCCTCCCATCAGCGTATTCAATGGGTTCCGCTCGAGGAAGCGCTGAGGTTGAACTGGCTGGATCCTGATTTTCCAATCGTGCAGGCGATCATTGACCAGTGCGCATGAACCGACACGGGTGAATCCCCGCTCTCATTTTCCGCTGGCACCGCGCTATTCGCGCACTCAGCAGATTTCAACATAATTTGACGACACACAGTACGCTTCTGTCAGAATACAATTATGCCGAAGATTATTGGATCGACTCTTGCGGCTCATCGCGAGCTGACTCGCAGCCGACTTTTTACTGCCCTGTCAGAACTGCTGTCCGAAGAACCGTTCGATGCCATCACCATGGCACAGATTGCCGAACGTGCCGAAGTGGGACGAACTGCCGTGTATAACCACTTCAGCGACAAGGAAGCTCTGCTGCTGGCATTCATGGAGGATGCCACCGCCAAGTTCGCTAACTTCCTCAGGGACAAGCTGGCCGGAATTGACGATCCGATCGAGCAACTCACCGTATATCTGCGCTCCTATCTCGATCTCAAAGATCAGTTTCATCTCGCATCGAGCATCACGCTGAGCAAGCAGGTATCGTCACAGCACACTGCCCGCCTCCATGACCACGCCGGAATCGTTGAGCATATCCTGCTCCACATCCTGGAAGCAGCAATGGCACAGGGGCGCATTCCACAGCAGAACTTGTTGACGCTGGTTGCGCTGATTCACTCATGTCTGGCCGGCGTGCGAGTACCGACACATTCGCCTGCAGACTCACCGGCAGATGCGCCTGACAACGCGCGCGCAGGAAGCGACGAGGATGCCGCGAGCCGCACCGATGCCCGAGAAGCCACAATCGGCACCGTCGTGGCGTTTATTCTCAGAGCGATCGGTGTGGCGGCCGATGAAGTTTCCCTGCCTCCAGCTGAGCAGCTTGAACGAGCGCACTCGCAAACCTCCGGCAGCACCGATTCTCTCGCGATACTGCGCTGCCCTGTTGCGCACGGCTGATACTCACAATACGGCCACTCAGCACGAGTTTCCTGACTCACAGTGAGGCGAGGATCTTCACAGCCTGATTGCTCCAGTCATGGAATAATCGTGCATACAGCACAGTTGAGATAGGTGAAAGGCTGCGGACCGACCGTAGACCACTCATGATGGGAGGCCCTATGAGCACTGTTGAACTGACCAAAGAGACATTCGAGCAGACAATCAAGGACAATGACATTGTCCTGGTCGACTTCTGGGCAACGTGGTGCGGACCGTGCCAGCAGTTCGGCCCTGTTTTCGAAGAAGCGTCGAACAAGCACGAGGACATCGTCTTCGGCAAGATCGACACCGATCAGCAGCAGGAACTGGCCACCGCCATGCAGATCAGCTCAATCCCCACGGTGATGGGTTTCCGCGATGGTATTGCCGTTTTCCGCCAGTCCGGCGCTCTGCCGGCAGTCGCGCTGGAGGATCTGATCACTCAGATTCAGAACCTCGACATGGATGATGTGCGCGCCAAGATCGCAGAGCAGAAGAACCAGTAGGCTTTTCGCACTCACGCGTGAACGCAGTCGCCCTCGTCAGTTATTGATTGACGAGGGCGACGCTGTTTGTCTGGGGCGCAGGTGGATGGAAGCTAGCCGGCGAGCAGCTCCTGAGCGACCAGTTCGGCCAGTTGCACCGAGTTCAATGCAGCGCCTTTACGCAGGTTGTCACCGGCCACTACCAGCACAAGCCCCTTACCGTCATCAACGGCCTGATCCTGGCGGATCCTGCCGACCAGCACATCATCAATGCCGGCGCAATCAAGCGGTGTGGGCACATCCACCAGGCGTACACCGGGAGCCTCGGCCAACAGTTCGCGCGCACGGTCAGGAGTGATCGCGCGGTCGAACTCGACGTGGATCGTCAGAGTGTGGCCAGTGAACACGGGCACGCGCACACACGTTCCCGACACCTTCAGATCCGGGACGTGCAGGATGCGGCGCGACTCATTGCGCAGCTTCTGCTCCTCATCGGTTTCGTCTGACCCGTCATCGACGAGCGCCCCCGCGAAGGGCACCACGTCAAAGGCGATCGGTGCGACGTATGTGGACGGTTCCGGCAAGGTGACGGCCTGGCCGTCCAGTGTCAGTTTGCTCAGATCCTGGTGCGCGCCGGCACGAATACCTTCTTCCAGTTCACGCACGCCTTTCAGCCCGGATCCGGAGACAGCCTGATAGCTGGAGACGAAGAGGCGGCGCAGGACACCCTCGTCGTGCAGGACTTTCAGTACCGGCATCGCGGCCATCGTGGTGCAGTTCGGGTTCGCAATGATGCCTTTGGGACGCTGCGCGATATCCTCGCCGTTAACTTCGGACACGACCAGCGGCACGTTCGGATCTTTGCGCCAGCCGGAGGAGTTGTCCACCACGACCGCGCCTTTTTCAACGAAACGTGGGGCGTAGGTGCGTGAGGCGGTGGCTCCGGCGGAGAAGATCGCGATGTCGATACCGGACAGGTCAGCGGTTGCCACGTCCTCGACGACAATGTCCTGGTCACGCCAGGTCAGTGTCTTGCCTGCTGAACGTGCGGTGGCAAAAAAACGCAGGCTGGTCAATGGGAAGTCGCGCTCATCGAGCAGGGTGCGCATGACGGAGCCGACCTGGCCGGTGGCTCCTACGACGCCGACGCTCAGGTCGCGCTGGGTGTGACTGCGGGTTTCAGGCGTGGTCATCGTCCTGTTCCTCCATATATGACGGCTTCAGATTCGGTGGAATCCAGACCGAAAGCGGTGTGCACTGCCTGCACGGCGCGGTCAAGGTCTTCCAGCTTGGTCACCACAGAGATGCGGATCTCTGAGGTGGAAATAAGATCAATGTTGATGCCGGCCTGGGACAGCGCGCCGAACAGTTTGGCCGATACGCCGGGGTTGGTACGCATGCCAGCTCCAACCAGGGACAGTTTGCCGATATCGGGGTTGTACTTGAGTTCCTTGAAGCCCAGTTCTTCGCGCGCAGCTTCCAGCGCCTGCATGACGTGGTCGGCGTCCTCGGCGGGCAGTGTGAAGGAGATGTTGGCGCGATTTTCCAAGGTGACGGGAATGTTCTGCACGATCATGTCAATGTTCGCACCTTGCTGCGCCACCAGTTCAAACAGGCGTGCGGCCATGCCGGGTGAATTCGCAATGCCGACCACGGTGATCTTGTCCTGTGACCGGTCGTGAGCAATGCCGGAGATAATCGGCTCTTCCATTGGGTCCTCCTGGTTGGCAGCTAACGCAGCTTGAGGGACGAGGCCGGCCAGTGCAGGGTTTGCGGGTCTGTCGGAAATCCATGTCCCATTCTTGTCGGAAAAAGATGAGCGCACATGCAGCGGAACGTGGTATCGACGAGCGAACTCCACTGCCCGAAGGTGCAGAATCTTTGCTCCATGTGCGGCAAGTTCGAGTGTTTCTTCCTGGCTGATGGTGCGCACGCGCCGCGCGGTCGGCACGATGCGCGGGTCAGCAGTGAACAGCCCGTCAACGTCGGTGTAGATTTCGCACACGTCGGCGTGCAGTGCGGCAGCTAGGGCGACCGCTGTCGTATCGGAGCCGCCGCGACCCAGCGTCGTCGTTTCGTCATCTTCTGATATTCCCTGGAATCCTGCGACGATGGCGACCTGACCGTCACGGATGGAGCGCGCTACGCGTTCGGGCACCATGCCGACGATTTGTGCTTTACCGAAGTGAGTGTCGGTACGGATGCCGGCTTGTGCACCGGTGTAGGCCTGTGCAGGCACGCCGCATTCATTGACCGCCATCGCCAGCAGTGACATGGAGATTCTTTCTCCGGCTGTGAGCAGGATGTCGAGTTCGCGGTCAGGTGGCGCGCTGGTGATCTGGGCGGCTGTGTCCAGCAGATCATCTGTTGTGTCACCCATCGCTGAGACCACCACGACGACCTGGTGTCCTGCATTTCGAGTGTCCACGACACGCTGGGCGACCCTCTTCATCGCGTCTACGTCCGCGACAGATGAGCCACCGTATTTCTGAACAATCAGTGCCACTTTGTCTCGTTTCCTTGTGATCAACCTGGGATGGGTTTCCCCTTCATCCTATGAGTCTGCGACTCGTGACGGAAAGGTGCCCGCTATGCGGTCGCGTGGAGTTATTCGGCGCGACGGCGGCCTTCGAGCGCGCGCCCCAACGTCACGGGATCGGCGTATTCCAGGTCGCCCCCCATTGGCAGTCCCATAGCCAGGCGCGAGGTCATCACGCCGATTGTGGACAGGGTGCGCGAGAGGTAGGAGGCGGTTGCTTCGCCTTCAATGGTGGGGTTCGTGGCCACGATAACTTCTTGAACCGTGCCGTCCTGAAGGCGAGTGAGCAGTTGACGCACACGCAGTTGATCAGGCCCCACGCCATGAATCGGGTCGATCGCTCCGCCCAGGACGTGATAGCGCCCTTTGAACACTCTCGCATTCTCAATGGCACGAATATCTTTGGGCTCTTCGACAACGCAGATCACTGATCCGTCGCGCGCGGGGTTACGGCAGATGGTGCACTGGTCGGCTTCGGTGAGATCACCGCAGATTTCGCAGTGGTGTACTTTTTCGCGCACGGCCTGGATGGCGTCTACCAGGTGCGTCACGTCATCGGGTTCAGCGTCGAGCAGATACAGGGCCATGCGTTGAGCTGACTTGGGTCCGACACCGGGCAGCATTCCCAATTCATCGATCAGGGTCTGTAAGGCGCCTTCAAACACGAGTCACACTCATCTTTCTTCGCTCTGGTCTTTTTCTTCGATCACTGTACCGCCGAGTATCTCCAGTATGGCCGGCAACCCGACGCTGGTCGACATCTCCAGATCCACGTCATCCATGCTGGCCGAGTCATCCTCATTGGGCGGCACGATAACTGGGTCAGGTTCACCACCAGGTGCGTCGTGGCCGTACGGGGCAGCGAAATGGTCCTGCTGGCGATGCGGCCGTGTACCGCGCACCTCTGCCTCGTGGGCGTGAGTATCGCCTGTGCCCTGCTCCCCTGCTTCGTCAGCTCGTTCCTGCTGCACTTCACGGATCGCTTCGGCGCGCATCTCCTCCACGCTGCCTGGTGAAAAGGTGTCCTCACCCTGCGGTTCAGGTGGTGTGGATGAGTGAGCTGTCGACGGGGCGGCCGGTTCTGTGTCACCACTGTCTCGCACATCCTCAACAGCGTGTGCCACTCCTTGAGGACGACCGCCGATCTTCTGCTCCACTAATTGCGCGGCGTGCTCGGCGTTCTGCTCGTCATGGTCACGGTCGCGCAAGGGTTCGGCGCGACCGGAAGTCGCTCCGTCTCCCTCGCCCTCGTCGTTTTCGTCGTCCTCGTCATCAAAGATCGGGCCATGTGCGGCTCGAGGTGGCTGTTTTGTGCCATTCTCGCGCCCAAATGGACGATGCTGGCGTGCTGCCGGATGAGCGTCACGCTCTGACTGGTGATCACGCGCTACCGGGTCAGAGTGGACAGGCTCGGAGGAAGACGCCGATGCGGCCGGTTCAGATGCCTCGGCACGTCCGCCACCGGGTATGGCTACCGGCCCCCAGCCGTCATCATCGTCATCGTCGTCAACTGTCGGAGTCGAGGGTGAGGCCGGCGCTGAAGGCTGGTCAATTTGTGGGCGTGACGGCGCGTTCGCTGCCTGTGCGTCGTGCGTTGCCTGTTCAGAGCGCATCGACTGTTGGCCGGGCATCGCACCGTGCTGCTGATTGGACGAAGGCGGCTCGTGACCTGCAGTGCGCTGGGGCGTGCCCTCGTTACTGGGCCCGTGTGCCTGATGATCAGTGCGTTGTGATTGCTGTGGAACCGATGCAGGCGTAGTCAGCGACGCGCCGCCTACTGACTGCGCGATCTGAGCCCTGACCTGCACGTCTGCACCGCACACGTCGTGGACTGCGCGGGCGACGTCCTGGGCTCGGGAACCCGAGTCGAATGCCTTTACCAATCCTGGAGTGGTGAAGCTGAGGATCACGGTAGATTCGTCCACGCCTCCCAGCTGGGCGTGAGAGTCCACGAGCGACCATGTGGCTCGGCTGAGCGAAGCGATACGATCGACAATTTCCTGCCAGCGCATGCGAATCGAATCTGCAACCGCGCCGCTTCGATGAGGTTGTTCGGACGCAGCGTGCTGTTCAGGCGCAGGGTGGTGGCCGGGGCGGTCAGGTTCAGGACGCCTCTGCTCAGTCGGGCGCTGCTCAGCCTGGCGTTGGCCATTTTGGCTGTGTTCTGGCTGATCGCGCTCGGCCCCCGGTGCGGCGTCAGATTCCCGCGTTGCGTGTGTCGGCTTGCCCGGCGTGCCGGCTTCGGGCCTAGGTGCTCCCTGCGTCTCCCCGGTTTGCTGGGAATGCTGAGATTGTTGCTCGCGACGACGACGCAGATCCGCTTTCGCCTGAGCCGCGCCATAAGTTCCGCCGCGCTCGTGGTCATACTGACCATCGCCAGCACCACTCGCACGACCAGACCCGCTGCCACTTCCGGCACTGCCATGTCCAGCATCACCGCCTGGCGACTGGTAATTCGGTGCGCCTCCGCCGACTGTTCCCACTGTTCCGGGGAAGCCCTCCTTGCCCTGCGACGCTGCCACCTCTGTGCGGGATGCAGGTGAAGTCTGTGACGGCACCAGGATTCGGCCCAACAACAACTCCAGCTGTATGCGCGGAGATGTCGCGCCCACCATCGAACGCAAGGCCATATCAGTCAGATCGGCTGCGCGCGACAGGTGGTACGGCCCCCAATTTCGGGCCTGCACCTGCATGCGTTCAAACTGGTCACTGGGCGTTCCCGCCAGGACATCGACTGCCGCATCTCCCGACACGGCGATAATCAGGAGGTCACGCAAACGCTGCAGGAGGTCCTCAACGAACCGACGAGGATCATGGCCCGACTCCACCATATGCTCCACAACTCGGAAAGCGGCAGCACCATCACCGCCCGCGAGCGCATCAACCGTCTGATCAAGCAGAGCAGTGTCGGTGTACCCCAGCAACGCAACAGCAAGGTCATAGCTCAGCGCCCCCTCCACTGCGCCAGCCATCAGCTGATCGAGGACCGACAACGTGTCGCGCACAGACCCTCCACCCGACCGCATCACGAGGGGGAGCACGCCCGCGTCTGGATGAATCCCTTCTTCCTCACACAGATGCTCCAGATACGGTTGCATCACGTCCGGCGGCACCAGTCGGAACGGGTAGTGATGAGTACGCGAACGAATCGTCCCGATCACTTTTTCGGGCTCAGTCGTGGCGAACACAAACTTCACATGCTCAGGGGGTTCTTCAACCAGCTTCAGCATCGCGTTCGAGCCCTCTTTGGTGACCATGTGGGCTTCGTCGATAATGAACACCTTGTAGCGGTCGCGCACGGGCGCAAAGGTGGCGCGCTCACGCAGATCCCTGGCATCGTCAACGCCGCGGTGTGAGGCTGCGTCAATTTCCACAACGTCGAGGGAACCGGGCCCGCCAGTTGCCAGTTCGCGGCATGATTCGCACTGTCCGCATGGGGTGTCGGTCGGCCCCTCCGCGCAGTTCAGACAGCGTGCCAGGATTCGTGCCGACGTGGTCTTTCCACATCCGCGTGGACCTGAGAACAAGTAGGCATGTGTCACTCGGTCGGCACGAAGAGCTGCACGTAACGGCTGCGTCACGTGGTCCTGGCCGATCATCTCATCAAACGTATCGGGCCGATAGCGGCGGTACAGAGCTGTGGTCACACTCGAACCTTAAAGGTATCCATAGGCATTTGGCGACACCAACCGTCCTGAACAGCAACGACGATGATAATAAAGATCCTCCGCGCACCCGGCAGAGCGCCCTTATCCTTGCTGCCTTCCAGCCCTGGGGAGGTTCGGACGGTACCGTCACGCGGAGGACCGCCATCTAGTCTACACAATTCCATCCCGCTCAGCGCGCCGCGTCACCCTCGTCAGCTACTTCGACCAATGAGGCCATGAGTTGCCAGCTGATAATTCAGGAATCGTTTCCTCATACCCTTTCTCGCTGGCATTCACGAGGCGGTCACATGCTGGATAAAATCGCGCATCGTTTCAGCAATATCCAGAGAGGGGTCATTGAGCCACAACAGCTGCAAACCTTCGACTAACGCCCTAATTTCATGCGCCAACTGCTCAACATCAACGTCGTTTGACAGCCTGCCAACACGCTGTTCCCGAAGCAGTTCGATACACAATGATTCTTGAAAGTCCTCCTCGCGCTGGCGGACGAAGTCATGGGCGGGATGCTCAGCGTCGATCGCCTCCAGCGTCAAAGTTGTGTCCAACCTGATAATGGCCGGCATGGTCATATTGTGTGCCAAGACCTCAGGTAGAGCAGCTAAGAGCCCCCGCTGTTCAATCAATTCAGATCGCCAGTCTCTCTCACCTTCTTCGCGCTGCTCCAGCACAGCTTGAAGCAAACCGTCTTTTGAACCGAAATATCTCAAGAGCGTCGTATGCGAGATGCCTATTTCATCGGCAAGTTGACGCATCGAGAGGTGACGAAATCCGTTTTCACCGATGGCCTTAACAGCAGCAGCAATAATCCTTGTTCGTCGACGCTGACTGTTCATATAAGGGAGATAGCGGCCATTTTTGGTGTCTAAACTATTGACTTTTCGTTGGTATACTGCCGAAAATCGTGTTTCTAATGATTGTGAACCTTATGGTGAGGTAAAGCTGAGCAAATCCCACATATCGCGGTTTTGTATGCTAAACGTCTTTCTTGGTCTGCTTCCTGCATGGCACGACCTGCATCAACAAGAAAATACCCAACGTGTGGCGAACCTGGGCTCACATGTAACGGGACTCGGGGCGGCAAAACCCGATGACGGAACGTCAAGTGCGGCTCCAGCACTTTACGGCTCCGCGAACACGCCGGCGAGCTGACAACATTCCAACGCTTCCTAACACGGGTCAAAGACCAACGCCCCCAAAGGGACTGTGACGCCACCACAACAGGACGCACCCTACGCCGCCACAGCGCATGGTGCTGGAATATCCCAATCCCCCCGCCACCTTGCACAGGCCAGGTCCATGATCAGATCTTCATTGACGGGACCTACCTCGCCTACGGCTGATGCGTCCTCATAGCCTGAGCAAGCACAGGACCAGTAGTGGCCTGGCAATGGTGCCACACGGAAAACAGCACAGCCTACGGAAAACTCCTGTCCACCATCCCAGCCCCGCGGGTCATCACAATTGACGGCAACGGCGGTACACTCAAAGCCATCGCACATCACTGTCCAAGAATTGGGGTTCAGCACACACATTCAGGTTTGGTTATCCGAATCGTTTTTGTGCGCCTTGTCGGGTGATGCCGAGCGCGGCTCCGATGATGGTCCACGAGTCGCCTGCCTGGCGTGCGTCGTCGACGGCTTGGCGTAGGCGCCTTTCGGCTTCTTCTACTTGCTTGTTGGCTGCGACTATTTTCCTGAAGTTTTGTGCGTCTCGCGCGTGGTGTGTGGTGACGTCGAGTTCGTCAAGCCCGGTGTCGGTGTCGGTTGCGTATGTCATGTTTTTACCTCAAAAAGTCGTAGAACTTTGCTCTGAGTCTGTCAGCGTGAATGATTCGGTCGGGCGTTGGGGCTGGGACTGCGACGAGTTCGAGCAGTGTGCCGTCGGCGGCGGGCCCGATCAGGAGTATGCGGTCTTGTCCGTGGTATTCGTATTCGATTATCCGTATGGCGTTTTCCCACGCGTGTGTGATGTCAGCATGTGTGATGCCGTGCTTGTGGGCGCTGGGAAGAACTTTCACACTGTCAACTGTAAGTTGACGGCATGGGGGTGTCAATCCTTGCTGGCTTGGTGCGCTGGCGTGGGGAAAACGAAAAACCCCGCCATTTCAACGAAACAGCGGGGCGTTTGCGGAGGATGGGGGATTCGAACCCCCGAGGGCTTGCACCCAACACGCTTTCCAAGCGTGCGCCATAGGCCACTAGGCGAATCCTCCAAGGCGCTGCACCGATTCGACCACACAGCTGATCAATACGTGCAACAACATAGGAGCATATCTGATTGACCGCCCTTTCGGCCACCTCGCAGCGTTCACATCAGGGTGTAATCGCTCACGCAGCGCCAGCCAGGTGCAGCGTGGTCGCCCTCGTCAATGCAATCAATCAACGAGGGCGACCCATGTGCTACTCGTCGTACACGCCCAGGTAGTCTAGCCACCCTTCGTAATGATCCAGAACGTCGTGCGCGATCTGGTCAGAGGACCACCCCACAATGTCGTACCCCTGACCACCGCCCGAGGGACGCACTTCCAGGCGCACCGTCACGTCATTCGCCTCAGCAACCATCGCGGTGCCCACAGACGGAACGGGAGACTCGACCACTCGCACGGTGTAGCGGAACGGATGCTCGGTCAGCAGGCCCGCGATGCTCGGTTCAGCTCCGTCAGCAGAAGTACTCCCGGCCGTTCGAGGCTTCGCATCATCAAACATTTCATTGATCTGCTCGTGCAGCTCAGTGGTGGAATCGGTCTGCGGTTGCTCGCCCGTATCAGTGGTCTGAGCACCTGAATCCCACTCCTGCGCGCCCGATGCCCTGGCCTCCGATTCGCCGCCAACTGTCAGCGTGACGCGGCCCAGGAAGTTACGCTCGTCATCCGGATCCTGTGCTTCGGGACCCTCAACAACCACCCATGCGGGCAGATCTTCCTTGTGGAGTTCATCGGCCACAGCCTGCAATGCGGGAACCACTCGCCTGTCAAGGACACGCTGAGCGCGCACAGGGGTGACAACGTCGAATGTCTTGCTCAGACGGTCACGCCAGGAGCGGCGAGCCATCGTTCCGGCTCCTGATGCGAGCACGCGGTTTTGGACGATGCGGCGACGACGCTGAGCCATCGACGCCTCTTGCGACAGCGAGCGCCACAAGCCGATCATCACCAGCACAAGGACGAAGGAGAATGGCAGCGCCATAACGATCGTGGCTTGCTGCAGGATCGTCAACCCACCGGCAACCAGCATCGCAATGGTCAGCACACCGGTCAGCGTCGCCCAGAAGATACGCAGCCACGGCACAGCGTCCTGGCGAGCGTTCGTGATGCGGCTGGACAGGTTTGACATGACGAGGGAGCCTGAGTCCGCGCTGGTGACATAGAACAGGATTCCGACGAACAGTGCGACGGCGACAACCACTGTTGAGCCAGGTACTCGTTGCAGCAGGGCGTAGAACCCCTGTTCCGGAGCGTTCACAGTGATTTCTGCGAATTCCCTGTCACCGTTCATCACGAGTTCCAGTGCAGCGTTACCGAAAATTGACACCCACATGATGACGTAGTTCAGGGGCAGGATCAGTGAGCCCATGACGAACTCACGGATGGTGCGGCCGCGTGAAATACGTGCCAGGAACATTCCGACGAATGCGGCCCAGGTGATCCACCACGCCCAGAAGAACAAGGTCCAGCTATTGAGCCACGTGTTGATCACATCTGCCGTTGCCGGGTTCACACGCAGGTCAGCGTAGGTTTCCAATGTGAGGGCGGGGAACATGCGCACCAGGTCGCCCACGGAACGAACCAGCGAGTCCAGCAGGTACGCGGTGTTTTGGGTGACCAGAACCCACACGGCCAGACCGATTGCCAACAGTACGTTCACGTTGGACAGAACGCGCACGCCGCGATCGACGCCGGAAACAGCGGAAACTGTCGCCATGATGACACTCAGTGCGATCAATCCGATCTGAGTGGAGGTTGTCTGCGGCAGTCCGAACAGTATCGTCAGACCGACATTCAGCTGAATGATGCCCACGCCCAGGGATGCGGCGATACCGAAGACACCGCCCACAACGACTGCGCCGTCAATGATGTTGCCCAGCGGGCCGTCCACATGTTTGCCGAAAAGAGGCCGCAAGGCTGACCGCACCGCGAGGTGGTGCTGGTGACGGTAGGCGAAGTATCCCAGAGCAATTCCGACCAGCGCGTACATGCCCCACCCTGTGATGCCGTAGTGGAAGAGCGTGTAGACCACGCCGGCGCGGGCAGCTTCCACTGTCTGAGCTTCACCGGTGGGAGGCGCCATGTACTGCGCGATCGGCTCTGCGACAGCAAAGAACATGATGTCGGTACCGATACCTGCGGCAAACAGCATGGCTGCCCATGAGAAAGTCGAGAAGTCAGGTGTCGCGTTATCTGGCCCCAGCCTCACGTTGCCGAACTTGCTCAAAGCGAGCACAACGACGAACACCAGGATGAAGGTTGCGAGAAAAATATAGAAAGATCCGAACCAGTGACTGATCCAATCCACCGCCACGGTAAACCCTGCCTCCACGCTTTGCGGTGATGCGATCGCGATGATGGCAATGACCGCAACGATCAGAGCTGATCCGATGAATACCGGGTAGTTGACTGGTGGTGATTGGGGTGTGGGTCGAGTGGCGATCTCCCCTTCGCGAGGCCGTCCGTCCGGTGAGGATTCTGCCTGCTCATCCATATCGTGACTTGCGCTGTTTGTGTTGATGTGCGCGCTCACACATCGTCCTTTCGCTCGTGTGCGCGACAGCTGGGAGCCGCACACTGCTCTATCACCATAAGGCGTTGATGGTGACAACTGCATATCAACCTTATCGACGAGGGTTCTCATGGCGCCTTCGTCGTGACAGACTCCAAAATGTGAGAAAACCGACCAAAATTCTCGCGCTCCTGAGCACAGTCGCCATCACCATGACCCTGAGTGCATGTGGACCACTCGTCAAAAAGGACCCCACTGCACAGGGCATCCAACCCACACCGCAAAGCACGCAGCCCGTTCCAACTCCAACTCCGACTCCCACCCCGGCGCCGGCTCCCGCCCCGTCCCCCCCAATCCACGGGCCTCACGCCGGGCGGCTCACAGACGACGATCGCACGAAGAAGAACCTACTCTCACTGGCCGACAAGGCTGAGCAGGGCGATGACATGGGTATTGTCAACGTGTCGATGGATCAGGCACAGTTCTGCTATCCAGACACTTTCTCGGGTGACGTCGAAAACCTCACGAGTGACCTTGACGACCAGTTCGCAGAATTGGATGAGCAGCTCGAGGAGCTTGACAAGATGCTCGAGGACTTGGACAGCGGCAGCTGAGCTTTCACCGCCCGTGCATGGCGAGGTCACATTCACAGTGTATTTCGGCTAAGTTAGTGACGTGAACCCGCAGCAATCTCGGCGTCGATCAGCACGTCAACGCTTCCTTGATGCCCGACAGAGTAAGCAGAATCTGACATTTTCCGTCGTGGCATCCGTCATGGCAGTACTGGTCATTGCTGCGCTCCTCGTGATCACGAACATCATTTCGATGCCCTCCGAAGAGTTCTCCAAGACGGAAAAGACGGCAGGTCTGGGCGACATTGTGTGCCCGACGGAAGGTACGACACCGCTGCCGGCAGACACGATCCATGTTCAGGTTCTCAACGCCACCTCACAGTCGGGCCTGGCCAGCTCGGTGACGACGATGCTGGCCGAGCAGGGATTTGTCATGCAGGATCCTGCCAACGCGGCAAGTGAGTTGACCGGCACCGTCGAAATTGACGTCTCCCCCAAGAACATTGATGCCGGCTACACGGTTGCGCGCTTCTTCCCTGATGCGCGCGTGGTGCTGAGCGAAGGCACCGACGAGGTTGTCCAGGTCATCCTCGGTACATTCTTCGATTCACTGCTGCCTAAGGAAGATATCAAGAAAATCGCAGAGGCTCAAAGCGCCTTGAAAGGCAGCGACTCGTGCCTGCCTGTCGACCCGGAGCTTCTTGCGCCCGCGACCACCCAAACCGGCGACGATGATCAGTCAGGCGACGGCAGTCAGTCAGAGGGACAATCCGAGTAGCGTCGCCGCGGTGTCACAGCAGTGACGTTGCGTCCGCTTTTAATAGGAACGAGGGCGACTCACGTGAGCCGCCCTCGTTTGATACCTGAAGAATTGGCTTAGCGAGCCTGTTCAGCGCCGCCAGTCTGTTCGGTGCCATCTGCCAGTTCAGCAGCGTCCGCCAGTTCCCCTCGTGAATGATGACGGGTCGAATAGGCCGTCGACTCCAACTCGGTACCTGACGGGGCTGACGCAGGTGAAGCAGCCTCAAGCGTCGTGCCGCGCAGCTTAGAAATCCAGCGCATGACATGGTAGATCAGCAATGCTGCACCTGAACCCAGTGCAATACCTTCGAACTGCATGCCGCCGGCAACCCACGTGAAGTTCGCGATTGCGACGATCAGGGAAACCGCAGCGGTGTTGAGGTTAACCGGGTCAGAGAAGTCCACCTGGTTCTGCACCCAGATACGCACGCCCAGCATGCCGATCATGCCGTACAGGACGGTGCCTGCACCGCCCAGAACGCCAGCCGGAATCGTCGAAATGAGGGCGCCGAACTTGGGCGTGAGAGCCAGAAGGAACGCCATGCCTGAGGCGACCAGGTACGCGGCCGTGGAGTACACGCGGGTCGCAGCCATCACACCGATGTTTTCCGCATACGTCGTGGTACCTGAACCACCGCCGGCACCGGCAAGCATGGTGGAGCAGCCGTCAGCGATCAGTGCACGCCCGGTGATGCCGTCAAGATCGCGCCCGGTCATCGCTGACACCGACTTCACGTGACCAACGTTTTCAGCAATAAGGACGAAGACAACCGGGACAAACAGGCCCAGCGTCGATGGATCAAAAGCAGGTGTGGAGAACTCAGGCAGACCGATCCAGGAGGCTTCAGCAACGCGTGAGAAGTCAACCTCGTTCTGGAGGATTGCTGCAACGTAGCCGATCAGCACGCCGAACAGGATGGACAGGCGTCCGATAATACCCTTGAAGAGCACGGTGATCAGGCAGATTGACACGATGGTGACCACTGCCGTCAGTGGGCCTTCCTTGACCCAGTTCCATGCGGCTGGCGCAAGGTTCAGGCCGATCAGCGCGACAATTGCACCGGTGACGACCGGGGGCATCACGACGTCGATCCAGTGTGCGCCGGCGAAGTGCACGATGACGCCGACCAGGGTCAGGGTTGCACCGGTGGCGATTACGCCACCCAGGGCATAGTTGTGGCCGAGGGTCTGTGTGACAGCGGTGATCGGCGCAATCAGCGCGAAAGATGATCCGAGGTAGGACGGCATGCGTCCGCCGGTGATCAGGAAGAACAGCAGTGTGCCGACTGCGCAGAAGAACAGCGTGGTCGAAGGTGGGAAGCCTGTGATCAGAGGGACGAGGAACGTCGCACCGAACATGGCGACAACGTGCTGCGCACCGATTCCGATGGTGCGCGGCCACGACAGACGCTCTTCGGGGGCGACAACCTCGCCGGGAGCGATTGACGTGCCATCACCGTGAAGTCGCCATGAAAAAAAGCCGCCCCGAGGACGACTTGACGAATGGGAAGACTCGCGCGAGGCGCGAGGGGTAGCTGAACCGCTCATGCGGATGTCTCCGATCAGTTGATAAGGATGCAAAAGTGCAGGCCGTTCACCGGTCGGAACATCACAGTATCGAACTTGCCGACAAAAGGCTAAATTCCGCGGCAAATCATGGTTGATTTCACACGGGTGAACTGATGGGCGAGTTGCCTGAGCGTGCAGATAAGCTGTGACCATAGATGAACCCAGTCGTCATGCCGTAGGGTGGGACGTAGCAGGATCGTCACAAGGGGATACCAAAGATGCCCTCGGTCAGCACAGGGCCGCGGGGAGTGAGGGGGGAACTGGTGAGTCAGCCAGCGACAGGTCCGCAGTTGCACGTGCTGGATCCTTCTCTTGATTCCTCACACAGTGCCACAGAAAACCCGACGCTGGATCCGTCCTTGGATCCATCCCTTGATCCTGCACTGGATCCGTCGTCGCCCCAGTTCGTTTTCCCCGGAACTCAGAACATTGACCCGGCCATGGTTTTCTCGGCCCCCGGATACAACGCCCCTCGCCATAACTCCAACACTGCCGCCACGATTGGCCTGTGGATGGCAGCCCTTTCCCTGCTGGCGTTCCCTCTGACAATCTTCGCCCTGATCTTGAGTATTGCCGGACTCATCACCTCGTTTTCACGCGGTGGTCGAGGAAGGCACGAGGCCGTCGCCGGGCTTGTTGTATCGGGCATCGTGATCATCTCGATCTGTCTCGTTGTCGGCATCTTCGTCATCGGTTTCACGGCCGGTCTGTAGATCCCATGTTTCGACCGTAAGGGTACCGGAAATTCTTTCTTTGCCTACACTTGAAGCATGAAGCCTTTCTTGCTGGTATCAACACGCCCCGAAGAAGAAGCGATCGACGCTGAATACCATTCGTACCTCCTGGTCAGCGGTTTGACGCCGTCCACGCTCGAACAGGTTCGCATGGATATGCTGGGGCTGCCCGAAGTTGACGTCAATGCCTACAGCGGCATCTTCGTGGCTGGATCGCCTTACGGCACCACTACTCCCACTGAGAAGAAGTCATCGTCCCAGCGCAGAACTGAGGAAGATCTGGCTCACTTGTTCCATCAGATCCTCGAGGCGAAAACCCCATGTCTGACCACGGGTTACGGAACGGAGGTTGCCGCGACGGTTCTGGGCGGCACGGTGACGACACGGTGGGCTGAACCGGCTTCGATGGTGACAATCACCCTGACTGAGGAGGCCGAGGGCGACCCACTGCTTGAGGACTTTCCGCGCACATTCACAACCTACGTCGGCCACCACGAAGCAGTAGAAGAAGTGCCGCCGGGCACGACGGTTCTTGCTAAATCAGTCACGTGTCCCACGCAGATGATGCGTTTTGGGCCAGCTTTTTGGGCTACGCAGTTCAACCCTGAACTTGACTCCGACGCAATCAATCAGCGCCTGGCGATCTATGCCGATGCCGGCTACTCAGGCACTGACGATCTGGAGACCCTGGTGCAGATCGGCCACATGGGTGAAGGAACCCACCAGGCGGGACAAATCGTGAAGAAGTTCGTTGAAAGGTTCAGGCAGCAGTAATGCCACGGTCGTCATCCTCGCTGCCTCATCTGGATGAGCTGGTCGAGCTGTGTGCGGGTAAGCGTCTGGCTGCTCTGACAGGTGCCGGAATGTCCACTGATTCAGGGCTTCCGGACTATCGCGGAACCGGATCGTCTGGCACGCCGACAGTGGATATCGACCTGTTCCTGTCGGATCCGAAATGGCAACGCTGGGTGTGGGAGCGAAACCAGGTGACATGGCGAGCGTTGCAGGACCTGCCCGCCACGCGCGGACATGAGGCGCTCGCACGCATGGAGCGGGCAGGAATCCTTCACGGCGTTGCCACTCAGAATGTGGATGGCCTAGATGAAAAGGCTGGGATCCACCAGCTCGCTCTGCTTCACGGCTCGTTCTTGACGGTTGACTGCATGCAGTGCGCAGCGCGGTACCCCCGAGAATGGCTCGATGGCGAGTTGCGCGCCGCCAACCCAAATCTGGTCGACGACCCTGATCCCACTCACGTGGCGATTCTGGCTCAGGTTGATCCCGAGGGCGCCACGGCTTCCGCGATCACGCTGGTTCCCTGTCCGCAGTGTGGTGGGATCCTCAAACCGAATGTCGTCTTTTTTGGCGAGATGCTGCCATCAGACCAGATGGACAAGGGACTGACCTTTGCTGCGCAGTGTGACGTACTCCTGGTTGTGGGCACGTCAGTGAAAGTGTCAACCGCCGTGTGGATTGCTCATCAGGCGATCAGCAGCGGCGCTGACCTGATCGTCATCAATCGTGGGCCGTGCGACCTCGATCATCACTCTGCCGTTCGCCTGCGCATCGACGGCTCTGCCAGTGACTATCTCGAGGCACTGGCAGACGCCCTCGGTGCGTAAAGCCCTACCGCACAGACTTGATCCGCATGATAAATACGCACGCAATGACAGCAAATGCGATCGCTGTCGGGAACACAAACGAGTATGAGGACATGGCCGTGACAAGTACAGACGTGATGATCGGGCCAACAGCCTGACCAAGCGTCGTCGCTATGTTCAAAATGCCCAGATCTTTACCCGCAGTTTCCTTCGATGGCAGCACATCGACATTGAGCGCCTGATCAACTGACGAATACGTGCCGTATCCGAATCCTGCAAATGCGGCAAACAGAATCATGCCTGTTGTTGTCGGCATCACCCACGGGATCAGGTATCCCACTGCAAGCAGAATCGAGGCGACGACAACAGGGATCTTCCTGCGGTGAATCAAGTCAGATAGCGGTCCTGACGTAACCGTCGCAATCGCCGATACAATCAGCGTCACTATTGCCATTGTCGCGATCGTCGCCGAGGCCTGGGCATCTGTTGCACCAATGTGATCCTGGAGGATGTACAGCTGGTAGTTGAGGATCATGTAGTAGCTCAGAATCAGCAGTGAACGGCCGACAAAGGCGCGCCAGAAATCCGGGGCATTGCGAGGTGGGCGGAAGGACTTGAGCAAGTCAAGCAGGGTTTCTTTTTCATGCTGCGTTTCGCCATTGCGGGAGGAGCCTTCCCGTGGCCACACCATAACCGTGAGAATTCCTGCCAACCCCATGAGGATTCCTGCCGTAACGAATCCGGGCAATGTCTGGCCGAGGAAACGTGCACCTACCAGCTGGCCCACTGATTGGCCAACCAATGTACCTGCTGCGATAAATGCGGACATAGTGGCACGTTGACGCTCGGGGATTCTGTCCGACAGTGTTGCGATCACCGGGGCAATCATCATATTGAGACCGACCATGGAGATGGAGTAGGACAGTCCGATCAGGAATGCATTGGGTAGAACCTGAATCAGGAACAGCGAGGCGCCACCTAAAATGCCGCCGGTGAAAACCCAGGGCGTACGTTTGCCAAACACCGAGCGAGTACGGTTTGAGAGGTTACCGGCAATCAGATTCGACAGGAGCGAGACGATTGCAGTAATGGTGTTGAGGGCTCCGAATACTGCCTCTTTATTCGCCACGCCAATGTCTGTGAGCCGCTGCGGCAGTAGGACGCCCGAGACAATCATCAGGCCGCCCATCCACAAGAATGAGAACAGCGCGAGAGCCGCTGCGAAGCGGATGGTGTCAGCTGTCAATTTCGGACGGGTCACCTGTGAGGTGCCCGTCGTGCCGGTATCAGTGTTCATCTTGCCTTCTTTCTTCGTTATTCGTTAATGGGAACCGGAAACAGTGGATCAGTGAGAGGGCGTATGAACGACTGCAACGTCCCATGCGCCAAGCTTGATTTCTTCCCCGGCCTTGTAAACTGCGCCGTCAAGTCCCGTCGCACGTTCAGGCACAACATAGGTACTGGGCTTCCAAGACCAGTTGTGTATGAAGTGCAGCGTTGTGTTCTGAGTGCTCGTAGCACGCATGTAGGTTTGCTGTTCGCCTGCATGTGCTCGCCACTGATCCGGCTCGAGCGACGTGGAATCGACCCATTCGAACAGGTGACGCGCCAGTTCACGATCCGGGTAGCACCCCACGGTGGTTACTCGCCCTTGGCCCGTTTGCTGGGTCGTTGCAGCTGCGTAGTCGTCCAGGAATGGGTCATCGTAGTGACCAAGGACGAGGACGTCGTCGCTGTCCGGAATCAGGCAGTCGGCATACCACTGCGCATGTCCTTCCCACTGCCCATGAACTGCAACGGGGTGCAGCAGCGTGGTTGATTCGTCGTAATGGACACCAGCATCTGTTCGAAGTACGCCTGGCTTGGTGCAATCACGAACAATTGCTTCTGCATCTGCCAGCCCTGTACGCGGCATAACGACAAGGTGGCCACCTGCAGCGACGTATTCGCGCAGCAGCTGCAGATCCTGGTCGGAAAGCACGTAGAGGAAAGCGCTAACCAGCACCGGCCAGCGTCTGACCATCTCCTCAGGGCTCGTACCGAGTTGATCAATGCTGACAATATCGGTGGTCAGGCCGGCATCCTGGATACCTCTCATGAGAAGTGCCATGCCTTTGTCGTAGGCACCCTGGTCGCCGCGAATGCCTTCACCAATGGGCGGTTGGAATTCAGTTGCCCAGCGCGATTCAGCCGTGACAATCACTCCGATGTCAGAATGCGGTGTGAGCCCTGAGATGAGTTCGCGTGAGCTTTCCAGCTCGTGGGCCACATCTGACAACTCGTGATAGGTACGGGTCGGTGTCAGCGAGTGACCGAGGATTCCTTCCCACCATGTCTCGAATCCAAATCTGTTGGTGTGCCAGTGCCAGTATTCAATCATCTGAGCACCGCGGGCAATCATCTGCCATACGACCTGTCGGCGTTGGCCAGGCCACGGCACGATCAGGTTATGGGAGTAGCCAATTGAGGTTGCTCCCGTTTCGGTGACGACAAAAGGTGCGTCTTTCATACCGCGGGAGACGTCAAGAAGCATTTGAACATAGGCGGGGCCAGACCAGGGAATCCAACCGGGAGCACCTTGAGGATCCAGTTCGTCTATACCAGGCTTTTCTAGGCCGACCTGTGCGGCAAAGTAGATGTTCGATCCGGCGATATCAAGTGCGCTGGCCACCTCTGTAATGTCTTGTCCCGGCTGGTTGGCTGCAATACACGTGGCAACGATGTGGTGATCGGGGACCATCTGGCGAACCAAGTCAGCCTGCCATTGAATCATCTCGTGAGTGATTTCTGCCTGGAATCGCCGCCAGGCTAGGTCATAGGAAGGTACCGTGTTACCGTCGGGCGTCCACAGCTCATCCCACGAGGTGATTCTGTGGGACCAATAAGTCAGGCCCCACTTCCGGTTGAGGGTGTCGACGTCACCGTAGCGTTTCTGAAGCCATTTCTTGAAGTCGGCGAAAACATCCGGATTGTACATCAATGCCAGACCGGGCTCATTATCCACTTGCCATCCCACCACAGCAGGATGATCTTTGTAGCGCTCAACGATTTTCCGTATGACGCGTTCGGCCAGACGACAGAAGGTTGCGTTGTGGTAGTTGATGTCCTGTCGCCCGCCGTATGGCTTTTCCACACCTGTCGCGACCTGCAAGGTTGTCTCGGGGTATCGCACTCTCATCCACGGAGGCGCGGCATATGTCGGTGTCCCGATGATGACATCGATACCACGCTTATGGGCACCATCAAGGATCGGTTGAAGCCATTCAAGATTGAAGACCCCGTCTTCTGGCTCCCACGTTGACCAGACGGATTCACCGACTCGAATGATGTTGAAACCGCCCTCGACCATGAGATCCAAGTCCTTATCGAGACGGTCCTCGAAATGATACTCGTGATAATACGCAGCACCGAACCCTATCTTGTTCTGCCATGGGTGCGTCATTGTCTGTCCCTCTTCATTGATTGGTGTTCACAACCGGACTTACACGCGTAAGCAAACGTTAGCTCATAACTTAAGCGCGTAACCCAAAATCGTCAAGCGATATCATTTGATTGCCCCAGCAGTCGCAGGAAATGAGCAATCATGGCTAACGTCCGTCGCCGCCCCACCAGTGCCGATGTCGCAAGATTGGCACGCACCTCGCGCGCCACGGTGAGCTACGTTCTTAATGACAAGCCTGGGCAGAGTATCTCGAGTGCCACGCGGGCACGCGTCCTTCAGGCGGCGCAGAAACTGGGCTACACACCCAATTCTCTTGCCCGCGATCTTGCAATGGGACATTCGCGGGTCGTCGTGATCGCCATGCCACCTTTTCCCTCAACATTCAAGTTAGGGCAGTACTACCAGCAACTCAGCACCGCAATCACTTCATGCGGATTGACCCCGCTTCTATGGTACGAAAATGAAGAGCTAACAGCGTCGCTGCTATCAGCGATCACTCCAGCCCTGATAATTGCTCCATATGGCTTGGATACAGACGATATTGAAACTTTCGATTCTTTGTCGATTCCACATGTCGAAGGAGGACATTCTCAGGAACTTGCCGGCTTAGAGGTAGGCAGGGCTCAAGTCCACTATTTGTTCTCACGAGGTTCTCACACGATTGCTCTCGCAACTACGGACAATCCCCTGATGCAGATCTTTTCGGCTCCGCGTGCACAAGGCGCTCGAGCTGCACTCAACGAAGCGGGATACCGTAGCCCATTCGAGCTAGTGCTCCCCATCCCACAAGGAGGAGATTCGGCTGAACTCACACAGATGGTAAACGACTATCTCGACTTGAATCCTGAGATAGATGCGTTCGCCTGTTACAACGACGTTCACGCAATGCCGATCATGAATGCTGTACTCAGCAGAGGCATGTCGATCCCCGATGATATCGCAATCATCGGTGTGGATGATGAGTTATTCGACTCGTATCTGCCGATTCCTCTCACCACTTTCACACTCGCTGGCGACCCGACAGCAGCTCAGCTTCTTACTGATGGACTAAACATGCTTGGAATCACAGCGGACATTGAAATCCCCAAACCCCCTATCGCTCGTCTCGTCGAACGTCAATCAGCTTAAGAGACAGTCCAAATTACTAATGAGAATCGCTTCGCATCCCCGAGACACTAGGCTATTCAGACCGTGCTGCAAGTATCGATACTCACCACCTGAACTGGTCTTCACCGATGGGGCCTTGCTCCCCGACCATCCATCCTTGACGGGCAAGGGCAAATGAAGCTCCGGACTTCACGTTCCAGCAGCTCATGCCGTTCTGCGTCGACTGACATGCGACGTCACCACTGGTTGCAAACTTGCCGTATTCAAGGGCCTGCCCACCACCTTGTGCGGACTCCACGCATTCGCGCGAAACTCCTTCGGCGGTGGCAACCAGATTTGTCAGCCGGTCACCGCAGCTCTCAACTCCGGCAGCTGCGTAATCGTCATCAACAATGACACATGAGACAGTTTCGTCGGACAGGGTGCAGGCAATATTGCCCGAGGGCGCCATGATCTCGCCGGCCTGAACTGCACCCGCCGGTGCCGGGTACACGATCGGTTGTTCATCTGACTGAGCCTGCTCTGGTTCGGCCTCCGACTGCTCTTCAGCTGCCCCGTTGCTTTCAGGCTCGGTCGACTGCGCAGACGACTGCGGAGCCGGCGCGGGGCTGGGATCAACCGGACGGGAGGGGAAAATCCCTTTGAATACCACGATCGAGATCACCACAAGCACAAGAGCGATGGCGATAAGGATTCCGAGCACCAGTCCCACTCTGGACTGCGACGATCCATCAGATTCACCGCTTCGATTCCCCTGCTGGCGGCTGGCCTGGTCGAGGGCGGCCGTACCGGACGCCGCCTGAGAAACAGGTGGAAAACGCCCCACTCCCTGCTGTCCGTATGCACGCCTCTGGGCAAGCGCCTGGTCCACCGCGGGATCTCCCAACGATCCCAACCACTCGAGCAGCCCCGAGTAGGTGTGCGGATTCTGAGCAACGACGGCACGCAGCTCCGGGTGACGGTAGGCGATATCCCTCAGCGTCTCATAATCCGTACCGGGGTCAGCGGCCAGTTGATGCAGGTTGCGAGGATCTGACTGATTGTTCATCGCGTTTGCCTCCATCAGCTCCAATGGTGTTGCTGACAAGCCTAGCGCACCGCTGCACGCCTGACGATCGCGCGGGCGAACTCTGCCCTATTGTCCGAGGTCACCGCACTCACCTATTCAGTGCGCGGGCCGATAGGCGAAGGTGTCGAACCCGATCTGTTCGATCTCGCGGGCCAGCGCCTCAACCTGGTCATCCCACCCCACCGCGTCGGAGCGGAAACCGTCAGGCGCACCCATCGCCCTGGCCTGCTGCAAGGCAAAACGGCGAACGCCGCGCCGGAACGCCTCTCTCGCCACCGTCAAACCGTCACGCGGCCCATCGGGGTACACCGTCAGGCGCACTTCGTAATCCACCGACCGCGAGCGCGCACCGTCATCACCCTCGTCGCCAGCCGAACCAGCGCTATCCGCGCCTGGGCTGCGTTCGGCATACTCGAGCAGCACGTCCAGTGCCTCCCACGCTTTCGTACCGGCACCTTGGCGTCCCGCCACGACCTGATACGTGTCCGGCATCGCTTTAACATCAATCCCGACCCAGTCAACCAGGCCCTCAGACAGCACATCACGCAGGCGATGCGGATACGGCCCTGCGGTGTGCAAACCAATCAGGAATCCCATCTCGCGCACCCGACGCATCGCCGGTATCAGCGCCTGCTGGCGTGTGGCCTCCCCTCCGGAAAACACCACGCCATCGAGCAGTCCGCGGCGCCGTGACAGCAGATCCTCCACCGATGACCATGCGACCACGCCCGGGATCGTCGGATCGATGATCGCGTGGTTATGGCAGTACGGGCACAGCCACGGACATCCCTGGCAGAACACCGATGCGACCAGCTTGCCAGGCCAGTCCACCGTTGACATCGGGGTGAGCCCAGCTATTTGGAGGTCGTCGGCGTTGACAAGGCGCCCGCGGCCTGCCTCGTCCTTCATGAAAGGGAGACGGGAGGAAAGGCGCTGACCAGTTCGCCGTGCTGAGAGGCGGCTGATTCAGTGAACATTGTGCGTTCGGCGTACTCACCCTTCTTGCCGATGTTGAAAGACTGGACGGGGCGGAAGTAGCCCATGACGCGTGTCCACACCTCACACGTCTGCGGAGCACTGTTCGGGTGGGCATCCGCGCAGCGTTCACACGTGAAGTGCTCGCCAGCCAGATACCCGTGGACCGGACAGATCGAGAAGGTCGGCGTGATTGTCACGTACGGCACCTTGAAAGCAGTCAGAGAGCGACGGACCATTTCCATGCAGGCCTTCGCAGATGAGACACGCTCCCCCATGTACAGGTGAAGCACGGTGCCGCCCGTGTACTTGCCCTGCAGCACTTCCTGCTCTTCCAGAGCCTGGAATGGGTCGTCGGTGTAGCCGACGGGCAGCTGCGAGGAGTTCGTGTAGTACGGCTGATCGGCGGAGCCGGCCTGCAGGATGTCGGGGTAGCGTTTGCGGTCTTCCTTGGCGAAGCGGTACGTCGTACCTTCGGCAGGGGTGGCCTCCAGGTTGTACATGTGACCGGTGAACTCCTGCAGCTGAACCATGCGGTCGCGCACGCGATCGAGGATCTTTTCGCACATCTCGCGTCCACGCGGATCCGTGATGTCCATCTGGTCGTCGGTGAAGTTGCGGACCATCTCATTCATGCCGTTCACACCGATGGTGGAGAAGTGGTTATCCAGTGACCCCAGGTAGCGGCGCGTGTAGGGGAACAGGCCGTGTTCCATGTGGTAGGAAATGGTTTCGCGCTTGCGCTCCAGCGTGTCGGAGGCAATGTCGATCAGCTGGTCCATCGCACCGATCAGTCCGTCCAGGTCACCCTTGTACAGGTAGCCCAGACGCGCCATGTTAAGCGTGACCACGCCCACCGATCCGGTCAGCTCGGCCGACCCGAACAGGCCGTTGCCGCGCTTGAGCAGTTCGCGCAGATCCAACTGCAATCGGCAGCACATTGATCGGATCATATGCGGATCCAGATCGGAATTGATGAAGTTCTGGAAGTAGGGCAGGCCGTACTTCGCGGTCATTTCGAACAGGCGCAGCGTGTTGGGCGAATCCCAGTCGAAGTCCCTGGTGATGTTGTACGTCGGGATCGGGAACGTGAAGACGCGTCCGTCAGCGTCTCCCCCGGTCATCACTTCGATAAACGCCTGGTTGATCAGGTCCATTTCATGCTGCAGGTCGCCGTAGGTGAAGTCGCAGATCTCGTCGCCAATCAGCGGAGCTTCATCCATCAGATCGTCGGGGCATGTCCAGTCGAACGTGAGGTTCGTGAACGGGCACTGCGAGCCCCAGCGTGAAGGAACATTCAGGTTGAAGATCAGTTCCTGCATGCACTGGACGATCTCCTCGTACGTCATGTTGTCGAGGCGGACGAATGGCGCCATGTAGGTATCGAAAGATGAAAACGCCTGCGCACCGGCCCACTCGTTTTGCAGCGTGCCCAGAAAGTTGACGATCTGACCGCACGCAGAGGAGAAATGTTTGGGTGGGGCCGAGGCGATCGCACCGGGCACACCGTTGAAGCCTTCCTGGATGAGGCGTTTGAGCGACCAGCCTGCGCAGTACCCGGAGAACATGTCGAGGTCGTGAATGTGCAGGGCTCCCGAGCGGTGCGCTTCACCGGCTTCCGGTGAATAGATCTTTTCCAGCCAGTAGTTTGCGACCATCTTGCCGGAGGCGTTGAGGATCAAACCGCCCAGGGAGTACCCCTGGTTTGCGTTCGCATTGACGCGCCAGTCGGAGCGTTCCAGGTATTCATCAATTGTGCTGATGGCATCTACGTCATAGCGCACGGTTCAGTCTCCTCTGCCTTGATGTGGGGTCGACGCGCGGAAAGCCCGCCACGCGTCGGGGGTTTCGTCACAGGGAAAACAGCCCGCACTCGGGCTGCTGCGGCGTCAGGCCGTCGTCCTTGTCGACGTTGCGTGAACACCATATCTAGTTGCCGTTTTAAATTCCACCCACTAGATGTCGTGGTTCGGCGTGTCGCATGCGTCAGCTTTGATTCCCTCGTCGAGCATGGGCCGAAAGTCCCCATCTCGCCCAGTGGGCGTTGCACAGCGTCCCCCTCGTCGGTCACTTTGTGCGTGTTGTCATTGACGAGGGCGACCGCGCCCGCTGTTTCACCGACTGTTGCGAGATTGCGGCTGCGCCCACGACAGGCGGTCCACCTCGCACATCACAGCCCCCGCGATACCACTGAGCATGAACATGACGGCCAGGGCGAGCCACCTGGTGCGCGCCGGGTCACTGGCAACGAACTGTGCGTAACCCAGGTCCCACGCGCCCGGCGCAAAGTGCGAGACGATGTCGACGTTGGGCATGAAATACCATGCGATGAGGAGCGCGAAGATGATCGCGCAGCCACAGAAGAAGGACAACATGCGCCGCGCCATCACGCCGTGCCGCCTGCGGTGTTCAACGGGTGCGAGCAGCTGCGCCCATGTGCCGGCCACCAGCACTGCGACCAGAACATCGGAAGGGCGATGCCAACCATACATGATGACGGTCATGGCCATGAGCGTGGTCCAGATCCACCCGACGTAGGCGGCCGGGGTGCGCACCCATCGAGGCGCCACGATGACCAGGGCGAGCGCGATGGATGCGGCAAACGTTGTGTGGCCGGAGGGCAGTGAGTTTGCGATGTGGATCGACGATCCCAGATCCGGTCGCGCGATCAGGAGTTTGACCAGCTGCGTGGTCAGATTTGCCGCAACGACGACGATGATGGCACGCACGGCCAGGTGCCACCGCCTGCGCGCAATCGCAACGACCGCGACAACGACACACATGACAACGACGGCCTGCCAGGAGGCCAGGTGAACCAGGATGCGGCCCACCGGCGCAACAGTGGGGCGCCACGTGGCCAGCGTTTCCATCAATGCCGTATCCCAGGCCTGCCCAACTGCCGTGAAGACGGCGCCGCGAATCGTCACCACGATCACGACGATATACACCACGGCTGACACAATCCGGCGGAACAGCCGTGCGCTGTATCCATCCGGGCGGGCGGCCCACTGCTGCGCCGGGCGAGATGATGGCCCGATTTGGTAGGACGCGGACGGCGATGTGGATGAGGCCGGTGGTCCGGCTGCGCGCTGACCAGCACCATCTTCGGGCACCTGCCGCACGTCAGGGCGAGGCTCGTCAGGCATGGCCATCTCGCTTACTCCTCGGTTCGTGTTGAGCATTCCCGATAGAAACTGTATTCCATGATGCGCCAACTTCCGAGCACGGTTTCACGGCCGCGCGCCGCCCAAGCGCGCGAGTCACACTCGTCTAGACATGTAGGATCTTGCGGCTCTTCGCAACGAAGTTCTGCCGCCCTCTTTTCCCTCACGTAGGATGAAGAAAATGAGGCCTGGGCACCTCGCTCAGGAAACGGCACGATAAGCGCATATGATGAAAATGCATCGGCAGCTGGCAAGGGAGGGATGAGCGTGTCACCATCACAGACGTCGCCCGTCACATCGACCCGACTGGACCGGACTCTGACGGATCTTCATGTCGATTTCCGCCCCTCCTCAACCGATGACGCAGTGTTCACCAGCCTGGAACAAAACGCGTTCTACTCCTGGGATCTGTCCCACCCTGATTTCTTCCGTATCCGCGCTCACTGGCGCGGTGAAGCTCCTGATGAAGACAGCCGCACCGAACTTGAACTGGTAGCCGCCAAGATCAATCCAGTCGAGTTCAGCCCCAAGCTCTTTATCGTGCCACTGGCTGACGATGAGGGATACCAGCTCGTAGCCGAGACGACCCTCATCATTGCGGACGGCGCCAGCGACGAACAGCTGACCGGGTTCATCACGCGCTCGGTGGCATCCATTGCTGAAGTTCTGCACGCCCTCGAACGCCAATTGCCGGACATGGTGACCTGGGATGTGGACGCGCCGCACGAGGAGGATCGCTGACCATGTCTGACGCACCTGCAATTCTTCCTGTCGACCTGGATCGCATTGAGCGCGCACTGCGCGACGTGGGCACACATCCGCGTCCCTCCGCATCCAACCCGACACAGCTTCAGGTCAGACTTGGCAGTGACCTGTTTTTCGTCTCCCTTTCCGAGGGCGACGATCCGTGGCTGACTGTCAGTGCTGCGCGCCTGATCACACGCCTCTTTTCGCGCCAGGCTGGCACGTTAATTGAACGAGCCAACCAGTGGAATGCGCAGCGGGTGACACCCACGGCGTTCGTCCAGACCGATGCTCAGGATCGTTCCTTCGTCTTTACCCGCCTACGCGTCTCAACAGCACACGGCCTGTCAGATGCGCAGCTTCGAACCAATGTCAATGTCGGGCTCAAGGGCGGCAGACAGGCTCTGGACTTCATTGACGGCGTAAGCCAGCCGCCAGCCACTACGGCCCCGACATCTCAGCGCGCTGAAAGCGATGACGTGTCATAGGGTGTTGGCAATGCCAGTGCGCCCACTTTTCCACGTATCCGCCACTCGTCCTGAGCCAGAGGAGGTCGTCATGGTTGCGTTGTCCCGTCCCATTGATGTCCAGCGCATACGCACATTGCTTGCGGGCAATCACGTGCATTTTGATGACTGGGAAAACAACCAACTCGTCGTTCCCACCCCGAACGCGATTTACCTGTGGGATGCGACGTATCCGAATGTGCTGATCATGCGGGGCATCTGGCGAGGCATCGCACGCAACGACGCTCAGTTCTACGCACTCGAATGTGAAATCGAAGCCTGCAATTCGATGCGTACGGCACCCAAGGCTTACCTGGCGCCCCTGGAAGATCAGACGAGTTTCGGCCTCCACACCGAATGCGCCATCCTCACGTCAGCAGGTCTGACCGACCAGCAGCTCTCCACGTTCTACGAAACCTCGATGGCGATGACCATGTCGTTCTTCCACGATCTGGAGGCAACACTGCCCGAATTCATCACATGGGAACGCGAGGAGGAGGCACAATGAACACGTCGCTGCATTCAGTGCCTGATTCAGCGGATTCCGCGCGCCCCACACCGGTCAGCCTGGATCGCGTCATCAGCTGCGCCCACGCGTTGACATACGAGCTGGGTGTCCTCGTCAAAGATCAGGCAGCCGGAGTAGTGATCGAGGAGGTTCCTTTCCTCTTCTCCTTCGATGCGAGCGAGCGTTTCCTGTGTGTTCGCGCGGTGTGGGATACCGATGCGCAGCCTGATCGGTGCAAGAAGCAGCTCTTTGCCGCATCCGACTGGTGGAATCGTGAGAAGTTCATTCCCACCGTCTACACGATGAACAGCCCCGATCACCACGTCCAGGTGTGCGCTGACTTTACCGTTGACACGCAGTGCGGCCTCACGGACGCTCAATTGTCCGACAACCTCGCAGCAGGGGTGAGCGCCGGCCTCGAAGCCATCGCCTACATGCGTCAAGCATTCACCCATACGTCGTGTCCCAATGGCTGATGTCGCAGGTGCCGATTCGACGAGGGCGCCCTCGTCCCTGAGCGCGGGCATCGACGACCTTCTTGCGATGCTGGAGCGCATTGGTGCGCGTGACGATCGGCTGGTCCACGTTCACAGCATTCCTGCACGACCGGCACGCACCGCACCGTGGCCTGGGTGGATCAACCCCTCCGTCACACACGCAGGCGCTGACCTGGGTATCGAGCACGTGTGGGAGCACCAGCGGCGCGCACTGGACGCCGTGCACGCCGGGCAGGACACAGTTGTTGCTACCGGGACAGGCTCCGGGAAGTCTTTGGTCGCATGGGTGCCGATTCTGTCCGATCTGGCCGACCACGCCGCATCCGACAGGCCGGCGCGTATCTCCGAAGTACACCACCGGCCCACACTGTTGTACCTGTCCCCCACGAAGGCGCTTGCCGCCGACCAGTTGAGCGCACTGCACAAGTGGATCAACACGACGCAGGGCACGCAGTGGGGAGTGCGCGTGAGTACGGCGGATGGTGATACACCACGCGAGGCGAAGGACTGGGCGCGCGCACATGCCGACATCGTCTTGACCAATCCTGATTACCTGCATTTCGTCATGCTGCCTGGCCATCAGCGGTGGACACGCCTGCTGGCTTCCCTGCGTTACATCGTCATCGATGAGCTGCACTACTGGCGCGGCATGACTGGCTCCCACATTGCCCTGGTCATTCGCCGCCTGCTGCGTATTGCCCGCCACCTGGGCGCGAACCCCACCGTCATCATGTTGTCCGCCACTGTGCGTGACCCTCACGATGTCGCCCGTCAGATGACGGGGCGTGAGGACATCTGCGCCATTACCGAGGACGGCTCACCTGCCGGTGAGCATCAGCTCATACTGTGGCAGCCTGCGTTGCGCCCCGACCCGGACGATATCCCCATTGACGCATTCCTGGACGCGCTGGCTGACAATGAGCCGGTCGTGCTGGAGAAGGCACCGTCCACGTGGCGTATCAGCGCCACGTCCGAAGCTGCCTCGCTCATCGCTGCTTTGGTGGAGCGTGGCGCTCGTCTCCTGGCATTCGTGCGCTCACGCGTGGGAGCTGAAACCCTGGCGGCGCATGTGCGCGACATACTGTCTGCCTCATTGTCTCCGCTGGTTGGGTCCGTTGCCTCCTACCGGGGCGGATACCTGCCTGAAGAGCGCCGAGCATTGGAACGTTCTTTGCGGTCTGGGCAGCTGAGGGCGGTCGCCACGACAAATGCACTGGAACTGGGCATGGACGTGTCCGGACTGGACGCGACCATTACTGTCGGCTGGCCGGGTACGCGCGCATCCTTGTGGCAGCAGGTGGGCCGTGCCGGTCGGGCCGGAGCGCGCGGCCTTTCGATTCTCATCGCCAGCGACAATCCGCTCGACTCCTACATCATCCATCACCCCGACGAACTCACCCGGGAGGTTGAAGCCGCGGTCATTGATCCGCTCAATCCGTGGGTCCTGGCGCCTCACCTGTGTGCCGCCGCTCAGGAGCTGCCGCTGACCGCTGACGATGCCGCTTGCTTCGGTCTGCCTGACGGTGACACCTCTATGTTCGATGACCTGGCTGATCAGGGGCTTTTGGTGCGCCGCCCGGCAGGGTGGTACTGGGATGTCACGCGCGGCGACCGCGCAGCTGATCTGACCGATTTACGAGGGGGCGGCGGCGAAGTCCAGATCATCGATCAGGCCACCGGCACCGTCATCGGCACAGTCGACGAGGGGTCCGCCGACGCTCAGGTTTTTCCAGATGCCATCTACCTGCATCAAGGGCGCACCTATCACGTACTGAGCCTGGCACCGCTGTCACCTGGTGACGGCGGACGGGTCGCCCTCGTCGAACCTGTCTCAACGCAGCTGCGCACCCGCGCGAAACAACACGTTGCTGTCTCCATCGTAAGTACATCCCAGGAGTGGCACAGTGCAGATGGCGCGGTCACGTGGCACACCGGCGAGGTTGACGTCACCACTAGAGTCACTGACTACGACCTGCTTCGACTTCCGGGCCTGGAATTCATCCGTAACCGCGAGCTTTCGTTGCCGTCCCACACGCTGGAGACCGTAGGCGTGTGGTTCACTCTAACTCCCGGTGCACTGCGCAGCATTGGCCTGACGCAAGCTGAACTGCCGGGCGCTTTGCATGGCGCTGAGCACGCGATGATTGCACTGCTACCGCTGCTGGCGACCTGTGACCGCTGGGATTTGGGCGGGTTGTCGACCGCACTGCACGAGGACACTGACGCGCCTACCGTCTTCGTGTTCGATGCCTATCGCGGCGGCGCTGGTTACGCGATGTACGGGTGTGCGCACGCTGCGCGGTGGGTGCAGGCAACTGTGACGCGCCTGCAGGAGTGTCTGTGTTCGGACGGGTGCCCGTCGTGCGTGCAATCTCCCAAGTGCGGCAACGGCAACGAGCCGCTGTCGAAGGCCGGCGCGATCGCGGTGCTGGAGTTCCTGGCCAGTCACTGCCCGCCGGAGGAGGCGGCGCCCTCGGATTCGCCCACACCGTCTGCTTCTCCCGATTCTTCGTCTTCCTGCCCCGCGACCGTCCGATCCTGAGTCGAGGACCTCACCACAGGACCAAAATTCACAGGGATTTTTAAGGTTCGCTCAAAGCTATTCCAAGGTAGGGCCCGTAGTGTTGACACCATCGAGCCAACGAGGTTCTATAGCGACTGTTTCAAGGGAGCTGTTTCTCGATTAGACTCGCACTGTGTTGATGGGATGCCTGAGGGGCCGGTCTGCTGACCGGCCCCTCAGTGCGTCTGCACATCGCGTCTGCTTACCTCCAACACTTCAGCCTCGCAGATACGCCACTACCGGCGCACCTTTTGCCGCGCGAGAGGTCTCGACATGTACTGTGTGTAGGTGCATCTTCTTCTGGGAATCTCATTCGCCAGCGACATCAGCCTCGACCCGGTGTCCGTGCGCGGAGCTGCAGGTGTCGAACGCACAGGCGACCTGCGGGATCGCCACGTCCGCGAATTCTCCCGCGTCATTGATCCCACTCGCCCTGACAATATCCGCGAACTGCAGGTCACGCTGCGTGACTCGGTACGAAAACGCGAACGGCTCTGGCTTTTGATGATGACACCCACCGATCGCGCGCACTGGGAACAGTGGCTGGCCCCCGACCTGCTCCACGAGCTCGGACCCGTGCAGACCTACGAGGGGCAGCAATGCCAGCCCATCGGCGTAGCCCCGCGTCTGTTAATCCCATTCCTTCTGGAACGAGGCAGACCTGAGGACCTGGCGTTCCTTCACCATGCCCTCACGGGCCTGGATGCACTTTTGGTTTCAGCTTCCACTTACCGCGGCCTCACGCAGGCAGGTATCCGCCTACAACACCGTTTCATGGTCACGCGAATACTGACGAATCCGAAGTTCCTGGCTTACGCGGTTGTGCTGATCTACTCGGCGCTGCGCGTGTTGCCCGTGTCGTATGTGCGCGAATTCCACGGCTCGCTTCTGTTGTTGTGGCTCATCGACCTGACGACGGCGATTCCCTACACGTGGGGCGTGCTCACGATGGTGACGGCCGCGCATTTCCTCAAACGCATGGCAGGACTGGCCGTCACCGTCATCACCTTCGTCGCGCCCTACGTGTACTTCGGGCTCAACGGAAAAGACTACCCCGGGTACGTCATCGTGATCATCGCACTGCTGATTGCCTCTGCCTTCGTGCTCGAAGGTTTCAAGTACTGGCTGGACCGGCGTGCCAATCGCCAGCTCTCCAGCATCGAGCCTGATTAGGACACGTGGCGTTTGGAGGGGCGCCCTCGTACGGTACGTTCTGCGCTGACGACCATCAGCCACACGCCAGCCACGAGCCACACGATCATGAGCCACAGCGGGCGAGCCGGGTACAACCCCACCATCACCGCAGTTGTCACGACCCACAAGGCGGCGGCAGTGGCATTGAAGATGCGCAGGTGAGTGACTCTGAAGGGATGGATCCACTTGAACGGGATAACGGCCAGCACGGTGAAAATCACGACGATCAGCCAGTTGAACCACCAGGGCGTCGCGAACAACCACATGATAATAGCGACGACGTTCCACGCTGCCGGGAACCCTACAAAATACCAGTCCGAGGACTTCATCTTCGTGTTGGCGTAACAGAACATGGATGAGCCGAGGACCAGTGCTGCAGCAAGGATTGGCCATTTGCCCGGCCCGAGCGGAATGTAAAGGAACATGAACACCGCTGGAATGAATGTCCACGTCAGATAGTCCACGACGTTATCCATCATCACGCCAGAGAACCACGGGACCACTTTCGTCACGTCAGCCGCGCGTGACATTGGCCCGTCAACAGCGTCCACAATCAGCGCAATTCCCAGCCACAGCCACATCATCTTGATGTCGCCAGAGCGCAGTGAGTCGACTGCCAGCAGTGCCCAAAGCAGACCGCTCATGGTGAAAGCATGGATGCACCATACGGTCACTCGTCGTTCAATGGACCACTGTGTCTCGTTCACCGCGTGAGTGTCTGCGCTCATGTTTCCCTCGATTGTTGCCTACAACGATGCTGAACGAGACAATACACGAAAAAACTGCTCATTCCGGCGATCGTTGGGCACATCACCTGCGATGGAGCCAGATGATCGGCTCCGGTTACCTGCGCGGCGCGTTCAGCTCCACGTCACGGTGTCGAGGGCGGCCACGAGTTCGTGCGGCAGCGCCTCGTTCGGCGCACTTCGAAGGGTCATCACCCACATGCCATCAGGTCGAGCCACGTACACAATCATGGTCTCGACAGCACCCTCATCCTCATCCGCAACGAAAGTCAGTCCCGTGGCCTGGCAGCCGTCGATACTCCGATCAGGCAATGCCTCAGTGTTGGACACGCGAGAGTTCTCCTCAGCGAGTTTGATTCTGTCTTCTCGCATGTCAGCAGGATCTGGAATCAGTTCCATCGGATCAGAGCGAGGTTCTTTTGTATCGATGTCGCCCCAGTCGAAAATGTGGTAGCGCACAACTTCGGCCGTTGCGTTTGAATCCGGATCAGTGGACGCTTCAATCCGATAATCCACTGTCGGATTATCCGGAGTTTCACGGATGACCCACCCGCTGGGCAAGTCAATATTCATGGTGCTGACCTCCTTGGATTGGTCATCATCGGAAGATTGCATGCACTGCGTCGAATCCGACATGGATGATTCCGACTGTCCCGACGTGACGGCGCATCCGTTCAAGTGCCCCAGTGAAACAAGTCCAATGGTGACCAGTGCATACCGCCACAGTCTCCTCATGTTTTAGCAGCCTTCCATGCGACTCAATGAGTCTTTATTTTCCGCCTTGCACGTTCTTTTCATTTTGCTGAGTGTCATTGAACACCGAATCGACTTCGTGCTCAATATTCGCAGTATTCTCATTATTGTTGATGAAATTCTGGAAAGCCGAGCGTTGTTCCGGTGAAAGATCCTCGTAGTCTTTCAATGTCCCATCAGAATTGTAATAGTCGTCCAAACCGGCGCCAGAGCGAGTGCTCAAAAAGCTCCCATCAGGCTGTTTGCCCATAACTGGCGAGCCCATGACTTCCGAATCGGCATAACGTGAGTACAACGACTGAGCCATCAAAGTACGCGCAACTTCCTGATCATTAATGCGTGAAGCCTGCGCCAGTTCAGCGTGATTGGTCGGCAGAAATTGGTCAAGAGCCATGTCAGTTCCGGCACCGAGTGCCTGACCCGCGATAAACTGCGTGACTTTACCGGCGCCGGGAATCTTGCCTGGCAGTCCTGCTGCACCAAGACCGCCCTCAGCGAGCTCTCGCCAGCGTTTGTTGGTTTCGTCAAGCCATTCGGCATGAGCCCCGTCTGCGGCTCCGTGCGCACCGAACAATTGATTGAAACCGGGCGCCCACTTTTGAACAATGTTTTGTACGCCTGCTGTTGTCGGCGACGAACCATCGACATCTTCCTGGAATTTCTCAATTGCCGAAAGTCGCAGATTATCGATTGCGGGGCCGCGTCCACCGATGTACGAACCGTCATCCATTTTCACCGGATGATCAAATGCCAAATCAGTCAGCAAGCTCTTCTCACCCAGAAGCGAATTCCTGAGATCCTTAGAGAACGCAAACGATGCCCGATCATCATTCAGGCCCATTTCCGCAACGGTATTTTCAGCACTCGACCCAGAACCGATTTCGAACAGAAGATTATCGACTCGAGGCGCAAGCGCGACGCCAGCCCAGCTTCTCAGTTGGCTGTTCATCATGCCGAAGCGATTTTCGCCTTGTGATTCTCCAAAGTCCTCCAGGCCATCTTGATACCCCTGAACAAAGTCCATGGTGATTTGCGCAGACTTCTTCTCACGATCCGCCCATTCTGCATACGCTGGATCGTCGGGAGAGGCGTCAGGCTTGTCAACAAGCATCGTATTTTGCGCAATGACCTCACCAAATGCATCTCCCTGATCAGTCCATCCGCCGAAGATATCAGTAATAGCGCGGTGCCCTGTCAGGTACTCCGTCATCGACATCGTCCTGCCGTCAACATCAAAATCAGTGTTACTGGCAAGCAGGTTACGCACACCATCTGCGCGGTCAGTTTCTGCGGCAGACAGGGAATCCGGTGTCCCATCGGCAAAAGAGTCGGGCATATCCATCAATTTCATCATGGAGGTGACAGGATCAAGTGTCCAGCCGTAGGCACCATAGCTGCCTCCAGGCATGTGCGAGCCATTCCATGAAGAGTACGGGAAGGCGTTTTGTCGCAACTCAGGATGCTCATTATCCCAGTTGATAATGTCGCGAGCTATCGAGTCTTTCCCGTTGTAATCTTCAACGAATCCTCCGCCAAGTGAAATGTTTTCATTTTCTGACGCTACGCCGAGCATATGCCCAACATATTCATAGCCATAATGAGTTCCAGTCATCCCCGCGAAATTGGGGTCTACAGGTTCTCCGAAAGAGTCGACAAGCGTGCGGCCAAACTCCTTCAAGCCATCCAGATTATGCTCCTGAACAGCGGAATAATGCTGTCCGCCAGATGCCATCAGGCCGTCTTGCACCACATTGAAACTGTTCTGGGCGCTCTGGTATGCAGGATCACCATTCATTCCCCCAGTTGACAGAGCCATGGCTGTTCCCAGCGAACGCGTCACATTTTCGATTGCTTTATCGAAATCGGTGTCAATTTCATGGGTCCCTGGATCAACAATCTGTCCCTTGAAATCCCCCATCCTCGCCACAAACCGGGCCATATCCTCAGGAGGTACCCGTTCGGCCAGCGCATTGGCAAAGAACGGGTTATCCAGATCGTCGGCGTATTTCTTATTGAATTCCTTGATGTTTTCAATGAGATCCGGGGAAGACATATCAAGAAGATCAGCAGCGTCGTCCGCTATGCCCTGACAGTATTCCCATTCGGCCTGGCCATCTACCAGCGGCATGTCGTCGAATAGGCTCTTTCCTATCGAGTCTCGCCCACCCTTGCGATCAGCAGCCGATACGATTAAATTGATTGATCCGGTTAAAGCGGACGCAGTAGCTGACGCCTCACTATTCAGTCTTTCCATCTCATTTTTATAAGATTCTCTCAGACGAGTCTGCTGAATATCTTTTGACTCAATGATCTCTCCATGGCTCCGGCCGTACTCAAGACGATCCATCGGATTGTTTGTGTTTTGTCGGGCGTCTCTGTCGGCATTGAGCGCGTTGATTCTCTGCGTAGCTTCTGCTTCAGCGTCATCCCATTCCTGCTGCCACCGCTCAACCTTGCGGATGGCTTCGCCTACAGTGTGAGCCCAGTCCCGTAGTGAATTCACAGGCTTTGAAAATGATTTAGCCAATGTGGAGACGTGTGTCGACAGTGATTGAGCTTCCGAACAGTACTTTTGAGCAGCCTGGCCTTCCCAGCCCGGCACCTGGTCTGCTCCAGATGCGATTTGGGTGTTCGCGATACGTTTACTCACCATCTCGAAATCGTCGGCATACGCGTTCGCGCCTGCCTGGATATCAGGCGGGGTGGGCAGTTCGTCAGCACCAGCCATAGTCAGCCCCCCAACCTTTCACTCAGCACTGCGATACCTTCGCGGACATCTCGTATGAAGAGATTTCCATTCGCCGCTTCAGTTTTGTCATAGTTGGCAATTGCTTTTTCCTGACCTGATCCCAGAACAGCGCAGGCATCCGAAAATTCAAAGATCACGTCCTTCATGCCATCGCGATAGTTCCTCACTGCATCGCGCAGGGATTGAACACCTTCGTTTGGGCCTTCTGGCAGATTCTTCGCAATTCCCACTATGGAAATCTGTCTGGCAACAGCACCGATTCTCCCGAATTCTTCAGAATCGGTCCAATCTTTCTTCGCGCTCACACCAACGGCAGCGCGGTCGAATTCCAAGTCAGCCATCGAACTGTCAATCTCTCGTCTCGGAGGAACTCAGGCGTTACTACATTAAATGGAGAATTGACTGTCAGTCAATAGTTCTGACTATTTTCTTTTCATGTTCCTCGCCGATCATGAAAAGGAAAGGTTACAAGGCGCAGATGAAGGCCCGAGACAGCCGCAACGATAGGGAACTACGCCAGTTCCTCGCGGTAGGGGTCCGCCGGGTAGCAGCCCATGACTTTCATGTCCGCGACGTAGAAGTGCAGTTCATCGAGGGCACGCTTGACGTTTGGATCCTCCATGTGCCCATCAAGGTCGACATAAAACTGCGTGGCGCAGAAAGAGCCCCCCAGCTGGTAGCTTTCCAGCTTTGTCATGTTCACCGAGTTCGTCGCGAATCCGCCCAGGCATTTGTACAGCGCGGCAGGCACGTTCTTGGTGCGAAACAGAACCGTTGTGATGGCTGGCCGTGTCTGGCTCACCTCTGGCTTGGGCGACAGGACAAGGAATCGCGTCGCGTTGTTGTCGTTGTCTTCGACATGGCTTTGCAGCACCGCCAGATCGAATTTGTCTGCAATTCCGGAGGGAGCCAATGCCGCTACGGATCGGTTCCCCATCATCGCAACTTCACGCGCAGCCCCTGCCGTATCGGCACTGATGTGGCGCGTCCACTTCCAGTTGGCAAACAGTTTCGTACACTGGCCGAATGCGTGGACGTGGGAGCGCACGGAGCGGATCGACTCCAGTGTCGCACCCTGGGGTGCCACCAGATCGAAGTGGATCGGCAGAAACAGTTCACGGGTGATGTACAGGCCAGAGTTGGGCAGCAGCTGGTGCGGGTCTGCGACGCGACCGGCCGAGGAGTTTTCCACCGGTATTACTGCTACATCAGCTGCCTGGTCGTGCACCGCATCGAAAGCGGCGGTAAACGTCTCGCAGGGCGCAATCGTTGCGTCCGGAAAGAGTTGGAGAGCACCCACTTCGGAATTCGATCCGGCCTCTCCCTGTATCGCAACTGTCATCCCGCGTGTCATGAAAATTAGGCTATCAGGGCGACAGCGTTCTTCTCACATCGTGTGAGCAGGATCTACAGAAGCGATTATGGGTCGCCCTCGTCCATCACAATGAACGAGGGCGACCCATGACGCGCGACGATGCTACTCGTCAATCGACGGCGCGTGCTCCAGGAGGTATTCTTCAGCCTGCTTGTTCCACAGACCGTTGTTCGCCTTGCACAGGCGATCCAGCTCCGCATAGAACGGATCCGTCTTACCGCGCTCAGCGAAGTCGTCAATTGCGACCAGATCCAGCCTCTTGTGGGTGTAGATCAGCTTCTTGCCACCGGGAATGTTCGGCAGATTCAGCGTCGTTTCCTCGACCACGTTCAGACCACCGATGTGGGTGACCAGGACAGCCGGGTTCAGCTTGCCTGATTCAAACATATCGATCGCATCAGCGACGTCCTCGTACGTGCCACCGGTTGTGGCCACGTAGTGGTGACCTGAGTAGTGGATATCGTAGAAGTTGATCGTCGCCTCAAAATCGTTACGCGGCGGGCCGGCGAAGAAGTTCATGCAGCCTTCGCGAGCCAGCAGCTTCGAGCCGAGCTCCACGACCGGACGCACCGGAGCGAACACGAAGACGTCATCAAACAGTTCGCCCTCGTTGATCTTTGTCAGCTCCGCGACCGGATCCTCCATGTCGCCGGTGTTGACGTAGTGAAGCTCGATGCCGTTCTTCTTCGCATCTTCAACGGTCAGCAGCGCGGCTGCACGATCGAGGCGATCCTGTGCAATGTCGGTGACGACGATACGGCGCGGCTTGCGCTCCTGATGCAGTGCCACGTCCAGGCCGGCCAGTCCCATCGGGCCGACGGATGCGAGCATGGCCAGTGTGCCGCCCTCGCGAATACCCATGTAGTGCGTGTAGTCGTTCGGCTTCATGTGGTACTGCGCCTTGAATGCGCCGATGACGCACGAGTACGGCTCGGTCAGGGAGCCGGTGAAGAAGCTGTCTTCCTTGTATTCGAACAGGCAGTTGGACTCCATGACCTCACTGGGGATCACGACGTAGGTCGCGTCGCCGCCGATGTACTGGTAGGAGTATCCCGGTGCCCACAGTGTTCCCTTGTAGTTCAGGGCGGGCTGGATGGCGAACTTCATGCCGGGTGTGAACTGGTCAGCCCACTTGGAGCCGACCTTCTTGATCGTTCCGCAAAATTCGTGCCCGACCATTGTCGGGGTTTCCGCCAGCGATCCGCGCACGCGTTTGTGCGCCTCGCCCTGGTGTGCGAGCTTGTTGGTGGACATGCAGATCGAGTCTGACGTGACTTCAGCGAGGATTTCGTCCTCACCGATTTCAGGCAGGTCGAACGTTTCCAGGCGGAGGTCCTCCACTCCGTGGATACGCACTGCAGTTGTTGTCTGAGTGGACATTGAAATGTGTTCCTTTCGGCCTGTGGCCCTGTTAATTCATCATGACCTGACCGCCGGTGACGGGCACCGCCTGGCCAGTTTCATAGGCTTGCTCAACGATGTAGTAGATGGCGCGCAAAACGTCGATGCCCTGTGCGCCGCGGTGCATCGGCACCTTCGCTTCGTAGTATTCCTTCACATCGGCAACGGTCTTCGCGCCTGGCACCTTCCCTGAGTTGAGGTACTGGACGAACAGTCCGCGATCAGGGTCTGACCACAGTGGTCCGTCGAGGAAGTTGCCCGGGCACACAGCGTTGACTTTGATGCCGTGGGCGACCAGTTCGAGGGCGAAGGACTGCACCAGTCCGAGGCCACCGAACTTCGACCCGGCATAGGCGGCGTTCTTGTTGGATCCTTCCAGGCCGGACTTGGAGTTGACCTGGATGATGTCAGTCAGCCACTGGGGTGCAGCCTTGTGCTGGCGGGCCAGAAGATTGCCGCACGCCTGAGTGACCAGGAAGAACGCAATGTAGTTGATGTTCGTGGACAGGCGGAATGCGGACGGGTCCTGCGTCAGGACGCTTCCTGCGCGCACGATTCCGGCGTTGGAGACCACCAGGTCAAGCCCGCCGGCCACGCGCTCAATTTCCTCAGCCATCGCTGCCACTGATTCCTCGTTGGACACGTCTACCGTGATCGGCCATGCGTGTTCGCCGAGTTCTTCGGCCTTGGCGCGGGCGCCTTCTTCGTTGAGGTCAGCAATGAAAACGAAGCAGCCCTGGTCGATCAGACCGCGTGCGATTTCAGCACCGAAGCCCTGCGCGCCGCCCGTTACGACGGCAATCCTGCCGGAGATCTCGCGTTCACCGCGTTTACCTGTTTCGGTGACCTCGAAGATGTCCTCTCCGCATCTGACGGTGACCGGTAGGTTCACGCCGCCCAGAAGCTCGTTCACCTCCGAGTCATTCATCTGGATCAGGCTGTCTTCGTCTGCAGGCAGCGTGATCGTTGCTTCCTTGCCGCTGCGGCTGACCAGAACCGGTCGACCTAGTGCGCGCAGAAACACTCCGCGCACGATAGGTGCAACGCTCATCTTTCATTCCTCCACATCACTTGGGTCTTGGGTAAGCCTGTGATCACGCCGTCAGGCGTGAAGCTATGTCCTCGGCGGGCGTCCCGTCGGCGTATTCGCGGCCAAGCGGCGCGTATTGTTCGATGCGGGCCGCCAGGTCCTGCGGGCTCAGTCGACCTGATCCCAGCAGGTGCAGCTGCGGGTCCACACTGGTGAGTGCTTCGTGCGCCACGAGTGCCCAGGTCGCCTGGTTGAGTCCGGCAAATTCCTCTCTGCGCAGCTCAGGGCAGTTGAAGGATTGGCGCGGCTGGTTGATGTCCACACCGGAGATTTCCAGCATGCCGTGCTGCGTGGCCAGTTCATGAATCCGGGCAAGCTGCTCATCGGTATTGCGTGGCGGCATGTAGGTCACTGCCCTGAACCCGCGTTCCTCCAAAGCTTTGAACAGCTCATCAAGGAAGGAGTCTTCAAACTTCTCCGCCTTCTTGTCTCCTGTCGGTGAGGCTGACACGTCTCCCAGGTAAGCGTAGGTCGCGATCGCGCCGATCGAATCAGCAAAGGCGACGACCTCGCGGGCGGTCGGGCATTCCTCGTGAGAAGGCTGAATGTAGATCTGCTGCAGGTATTCAGATTTGAGCAGGCCGAGCAGGTCGTACATCAGGTACGGATTGGCCTCGTCTCCCAGTCGATCGACGAGGGGGGCCGGCACCTCCACATTCATGGTCGCCAAGCCGTCAAGCAGAGCCTGTCCCTTGCCGAAACCGTTGATCAGTGCGCGCGCCATCGCTGCAAGCAAGTGGCGTTCCGTGATTCCGCCGCCGTTGGCATATTGGGAGTGACCCACCATGTCGCGCTGTGGATCGAAGGGAGTCAGATTCAGGCCGGCCAAAATCTTGTTGGCACGTTCGGCCATTTCGAGGGTGCGCTGCAGGCGTGCCACTCGCTTGGGTGCAAGCCACTGATCGGCCTTTTCACGGGACGGCGCCGGAACTCCCTGGACGGTCAGGTAGGCCATACCCGCTGAATCGGGGTTGTTGAGTTTGCGCGATGCAAACGGGCCGTCGGGCGTATCGTCGAAGAACGCGCGGATTTCAAAGCCGGTCACCGAACCCATCGACAGGATACGGCAAGCCTCGCTCATTTCCGGGGCGGCAGCGATCGAGTCGTGGTCAACGGACCCAACAACCCGCAGCCCTGCCTGCCTGGCTCGCAGTGCAGCATGGGTCGGTGTGTACGGGCTGAAGGAGTAGCACGTGTGGATGTGGTTGTTGGATTCTGGCGCCCACGCAGGGAACGTGAAGTGTGCGGCGCCCTCACGCAAAGCATCGAGGCGTTCACTCTGAGTGAGGCTGACATCGTTAGTAACTGGAACGCTCATATTTCCTCTGCTGGGTTCGTTGTCGGCCAGGTGCTCACGGCATCGCTCAGTGAGCACCGTGGCCGTTGGATATGTTGTGGCTGCGGGTGGGATACGGCGGTGAGGCGGCAGCAGCCTTTTTGCCGCCTCACCGCATGTCTCAGATTCCGAGGCGGTTACGACGTGCCAGTTCACCCTCAGTCTGGTTGGTGGTGGGGGTGTGTCCCGGCAGTGGAACAATGCGCTCGTGAATGGCATCGATCATCCATTCAGGCTGCGGGAAGAAGGTCTTTTCCAGCTCAGCAGCCGGGATCACGGTGTTGCGCGATCCCACGATGGTCACCGGTGCGTCAAGTGCGTCGAAGGCCAGTGACTGCACGTTCTGTGCGACGTCCTGCAGCACCGAGCCGCGTTCACACGCGTCCGAGCTCAGCAGCAGGCGGCCTGTCTTCTTCACTGATTCGATCAGCTTGTCGTAGTTCAGCGGGCAGACGAAGCGCAGGTCGATGACCTCAGCGGACATGCCGTACTTTTCTTCCAGAATGTCGGCTGCTTCAAGCGCACGGTAGAGCGTCGCGCCCAGGGTTGCAATGGTGATGTCCTTGCCTTCGCGACGGATGGCGGGCTCACCTTCAGGTGTTTCGTAGTAGCCCTCGGGCACGCCCCCCTCTTCGAAGTCTTCGCCCTTGTCGTACAGCTGCTGGGATTCGAAGAAGACCACGGGATCCGTGCCGTGCAGCGCCAGATTCAACATGCCCTTTGCGTCGGTTGGCGTGGCCGGGAAGTATACCTTCAGGCCAGGAATGTGAGCGGTCAGAGCTGTCCAGTCCTGTGAGTGCTGCGCACCGTACTTGTTGCCGACAGACACGCGCAGCACCAGTGGCATCTTGATCAGGCCCGCGGCCATTGCCTGCCATTTGGCCATCTGGTTGAACACTTCGTCACCGGAGCGGCCCAGGAAGTCGCAGTACATGAGTTCTGCAACAGCGCGGCCACCACAGATCGCGTACCCAACACCGGCACCGACAATCGCCGCTTCGGAAATCGGCGAGTTGAACAGGCGACGGTACGGCAGGGCTTCGGTCAGGCCACGGTAGACGGCGAATGCACCACCCCAGTCGCGGTTCTCTTCGCCCCATGCCGCCATCGTCGGGTCGACGGAGAAGCGATGAATCATGGCTTCGAACAGGGCGTCACGGAACTGGAACATCTTCATCTTCGAGACGGGCTTGCCGTTCTCGTCGCGCGAAGAGCGGATCTTCTTGGACAAAGCCTTGATACGCGGGTTGTCCTCGAGGGTGATTTCAGATTCGCCCTCCTCCATTGCCCCGGTGGGCGTGTTGGAGAACATGGCGTTTTCGACGTACTCGGGTCCCACACGCGGACACTTCTCATCGTCGGATGCCAGCACCAGCACCTTGGTGAGCTTCTCGGTGAACTTCGCGGAGAAGTCATCGATGTCGCCCTGGGAGACCAGGCCGTTGGAGATGAGCAGCTCAGAGTATGTCTTGATGCAGTCGACTTCCTCCCACAGATCCACTTCAGCCTTGTCGCGATAGCTGGAGGCGTCGGACGGGGAGTGGCCTGAGAAGCGGTAGGTCAGAGTGTCCATGAGGACAGGTCCGCGACCTTCTTCCAGGATCTTCTTCTTGCGCGTGACGGCATCTGCAACGGCCAGCGGGTTAATGCCGTCGACGCGTTCGGCGTGCATGGCTTCGGGGTTGACACCTGCGCCAACGCGGGCCAAAACGTCGTATCCCATTGTTTCGCCGGAGGTCTGGCCGCCCATTCCGTAGAAGTTGTTGAAGAAGTTGTACATGATCGGCGGGTTGCCGCCGTCTTCTTCGCGCCACAGCGTGCGGTACTGATCCATCGATGCCAGCTGGATGGCTTCCCATACCGGGCCACAGCCCAGGGCTGCGTCACCGACGTTGGCCACCACGATGCCGGGCTTGCGGTTAATGCGCTTGTAGAGCGCTGCGCCCGTGGCAATGGGTGCCGAGCCGCCAACAATGGCGTTGTTCGGCATGGAACCGAAAGGCTGGAAGAAGGCATGCATCGAGCCGCCCATGCCGCGGTTGAAGCCTGCCTTACGGGCGAAGATCTCCGCCAGCGTGCCGAACAGGATGAAGTTTTCGGACAGCTCACGCAGGTTCTCGTACCCGATTTCTTCGGCCAGTCCCAGCGTTTCACCGTCGAGGAAGCCCTTCATAACTGCTTCCAGATCAGCGTCCTCGTACTGGCGTGCAGCTGAGAAGGACTTGGACAGGATCTCACCGTGTGAGCGGTGAGAGCCGAAGATGAAATCGTCGGGGGTCAGCACAAAGGACTGGCCGACGTATGCGGCTTCCTGACCGATTCCCAGGTGGGCGGGGCCACGGTGGTTGTATTCCACGCCCTGCCATCCGCCGGTCTTCTTGATGGAATCAAGCATGGATTCAAATGTGCGCACCGCGATCATGTCGTGGAGCATCTGCACCATGCCATCTTTGCCGTATCGGCCGACCTCGGTGTCAAGGTCGAACGTGTATTGGTTGATCGGAATATCTGGAATGGTGATCTTTCCGGACGCGCGGACCTTCGCCGGGTCAACTGTCAGTGACTTCGTCATGTTCTTTCTTTCGCCTACTTCTAATCAGTTACGTCGGTGCGCTCAGGCTTTGACAGCCCAGGCAGCTTCGCGGATGAGTTCAGATACTGTCGGGTGCGGGACGACAAGCTGACGCAGGTCGTCCAGTGTCAGTTCGGTTTCGAGGACGGCGCATGCGCCCCAGATCATCTCGGATGCGTATGTGCCCAACACGTGAATGCCGAGGACGTGGTTCGTCTCAGCATCCACAATCACTTTGGCGCTGCCGGGTGCTTTGAAGCCGTTCTCAGCGATGAACCGGCCGGACATCTGGCCAGGCACGGACCCGACCTTAATGGCGCGTCCCTCAGCCTTGGCCTTCGATTCGGTCAGTCCCACACCGGCTGCTTCCGGCAGGCAATACACAGCCCATGGGATCGTGTTCCAGCGCATCACCTGTCCACGCTTGTAGGCCTGGTCATCCAGGATGTTCGCCGCCACGACCTCGCCCATGCGGTATGCAGCGTGCGCCAGCAGGGAACGACCCGTCACATCACCGATGGCCCACACGTTGGGAAGGTTCGTGCGCAGGCGGTCATCAACCGTTATGCCGCGGCGCCCGATGTCAAGTCCGGATTCTTCAGCTCCCCAGCCGCGCGTGGCTGGGCGACGACCCACCGCCATGAGAACCAGGTCGGCCTCCACCGTGTGCTTCTGGCCATCCTTGGAGAAGACGACGTTCGATCCTTCGACCGCCTCCACCTTGCAGCCGAGGTTGAAGGTGATGGCGGGCATCGCCTTGCGCAGCTGAGCTGCCATGTCGTCATCCATAAAGGGCAGGATCTCGTCCATCATTTCGACGACGGTCACTTCACTGCCCAGGCTGGAGAACAACGAGGCGAACTCCACGCCGATGACACCGCCACCGATGACGGCCAGTCGTTTCGGCACGTCGGAGATAGATAACAGTCCGGTGGAATCCACGACCTTTTCGTTGTCGGCGCTGCCCGGGATGGGCGGCATCGCAGGAACTGAACCGGTCGCGATGATGACGTGTTCAGCGGTGTAGTGCGTGTCATCCACGCGTACCTTGCCGGGGCCTTCGAAGTAGCCACGCCCGTACACGACGGTGCAGCCGGCTTTCTTGACGCTGGCTCCCACGCCTCCGACCAGACCTTTGACGACCTGGCCCTTCCACTTTTGCATCGCTTCCCAGTCATAGGAGGCACCCTCGATCCCCACGCCGTAGGCGCCGGCCTCACTCGCGTGCACGTAGTGCTTCGCGGAGTTCAGCAGGGTCTTGGTGGGGATACATCCCACCGTCAGGCATGTGCCGCCGAGATCTTTCTCCTCGATCAGCAGGACTTTCTTGCCGCCGTTGCCGAGGCGTTCGGCTGCAAGATATCCGCCCGGGCCTCCGCCCAGTACGATGACGTCGAATTTTGTCTCTGTCATGGCGCTCATCCCAATACTGTCAGGTCGATGTTTTCGATGGCGTTGACCAGGTCGCGCAGGAATCGCGCTGCGTCAGCACCATCAATCACCTGGTGGTCAGCGGTCAGCGAGAAGCCGATCCTCTTTTCCACCACAACATTTCCGTCATTGTCGAGGGCGGCCCGCGGCGTCACAGCTGCCACGCCCAGGATCGCGACCTGCGGACGGTTGATGATCGGTGTGAAGGTCTCCACGCCGAACGATCCCAGATTCGTCACGGTGAAGGTGCCGCCGTTGAGCAGGTCGGGGCTGATAGTGCCGTCAATCGAATCACCAGCCACCTGCTTGGAGGCAGCGGAGAATTCCTTCAGGTTCATGGCGTTGGCTCCGCGGATCACCGGGACCAGCAGGCCGCGCGGAGTATCGACGGCCACCCCGAGGTGAATGTTCTGGAACTTCGTGTAGGTGCCGTCAGCCAGATGCGCGTTGAATGTCGGGTACTTCGCGATCGTCTTGACGACTGCGTATCCGACCAGGTCACCGATCGTAATGGCATTGACGCCCAGTGATTCGTCGGCCTGCTTGAAACGCTTGCGCATGGCCATGAGCTTGTCGGCCTTCGCGCTGACCGTGTAGGACAGCTGAGCGGTTTCGGCCAGGGACTCCATCATGCGCGTGGCGACAACCTTGCGGATGCCCTTCAACGGTGCCGCTTCGGAGGGGCCAGGGAAGTCGGCGTTGGCACTGATCAGCGGCGCTGCGGCTGCCTCGTCGGCTGCAGGGGAAGCCAGGTCGGCGGTCGTGACGCGTCCACCCAGTCCGGTTCCAGTTCCGGTTGCGCCCTGGGCACGAGCTGCGTTGGTGGCAGGGTTCTCGGCAAGATAGGCCTTTACATCGCGTTCGAGCACGCGTCCGTGGGGGCCGGATCCTTCGGACACTGCCGACGGGTCCAGTCCTTCACTGTCGGCCAGTGCGCGGGCGCGAGGCGAAATCGCTCCGCCGGATGCTGCCGTCTGGAACGAGGGCGCCTCAGGCTTTTCTTCTTCAGCGGGTGCTTCCTGTTCGGGAGCACTGGCGGCTTCGTTGGAGTCACCGGAAACACCGGCCTGCGCGAGAACTTCCTCGCTGATCTCTTCGCCAGGCTCGCCCAGGATCAGCAAGGGATCCTTGACGGGGACTTCGTCACCGACTTCCCACAGAAGTTTGAGGACTGTGCCGGCATCGGTACTGGGCACGTCCATTGTTGCTTTGTCCGTCTCAATTGAGCACAGCACCTGGTCAACGGCGACCGTGTCGCCAACGGAGACCTCCCACTCGTTGATCAAGCAGGACTCCACTGAGTTACCCAGTTGGGGCATCACCACGATGGTGGCCATGTGTTCCTCCCTTACACCGCGCGAACGCGGGTGTGTTCTTCCAATTCCTTCATCGAGTCCGCCGTGAGGTCATCATCGGTAATGATCCCCGTGACGTCATCAAGTCCCATGAAACTGACAAATCCGCTCTTTCCGTATTTCGACGAATCTGCCAGCAGCCACGTCTCTTCTGCACGCGCCCTCATCAAGGTGGCGACTTCTCCGCCTTCAACCAGCTGAGTTGTCAGACCACGCTCGACTGTGAATCCGTCCGTCCCCAGGAACGCGATGCGTGCATTGAACGAGTTAATTGAGCGTTCCGCCAGCGGTCCGGTCAGCGATTCTGATTCAGCGCGGAACTGGCCACCCGTCAGCGTGATGTTGAGCTGTGGATTCGAGCGAGCGTTGGCGAAAACAAGCACCGAGTTGGTGACAATCTGCACGCCGCGTTTTCCGGCCAGGTGCCGAACGATCATCGCACAGGTCGTGCCCGCTTCAATCATGATGCGGTCGTTGTCCCTGACCATCGCTGCCGCTGCACGCACGATGCGCTCTTTTGCGTCGACGCGATCCATCTGGCGCAGTCGAATATTGCGGAACGCGGTCGGACGCGCACCGCCGTGCGTCCTGACCAGGTAGCCGTCTTCTTCGAGCTGTTTGAGGGTGGATCGGACGGTAACTGGAGAGACATCGAGCTCAACGGCAAGAGTGCTCACAGAGACTTCACCCTCAGCCGCCAGCTGGTCGAGAATGAAGCTGTTACGCTCGTGTTGCGCTCTCGTCATCTCATCGCATCCTTACGTTTCGATTTGCCTATGATGAATTTTAGTAAATCAATCGAAAGTATGCAACACTCGATATGTGAACTTTTCTCCGCCACTTTTCCGCTGAATCACGCCCTTCCAGCCGTCAGATAACAACTGGAAATCAACGGAAGGCAGAAAACTAAGTCGCCCTCGTTGAAGAAAAATCTTCACGAGGGCGACGAAAGTCCCAGATACTCACCTCAGATCAATCGTCACTCAAACGAAAATCCGGTGAACGGAGGGTAACGGAGCGGCTACTCACCAGGCTGGCGCACGCCGATTGTCAGCAGCAAGTTCGCGTACAGGCGCTGATCGCCCGTCGCCACAATAATGCCGACATCCTCACTTCGAGCCGCGTCGTAGAACTTGAAGCGCGGAATCTCACCGAATTCCACATCCAGCAAAGCTGCCTTGTAGTCGGCGTGAGCCGGAATGTCAATCGTGTCCTGATCATCCTCAGGCACCATGATCTCCGCTTTTTCAATCGGGATCGTGCGCTTGAGAACTTCGAGGATCTCGTTGACGCCCAGCAAGCCGGGCGCAAGGTTGAGGGAGATCAGTTCGCAGCGCTCGTTCACGCCGGTGGTGTGCGGGTAGTTACCATCGGCCAGCAAGATCTTCGAGCCGTGTCCGGCTGCGGCAAGTGCGCGTAGGAACGCGGGGTGAGTCATAGGTCCGTACAGCATCAGTGGTGTCCTTTCATTCGTAGTGAGTGACAATTTGGGAGCTGGTCCGAATGACCAGTTCGGGGGGAATGATGAAGTCCTGCGGTGGGCGTCCGGCAATGAGGTCGACGATCTGACGAATCGCCGTGCGGCCCACCCGGTCAAAGGGCTGTCGAATAGTTGTGAGCGGCGGCGAGAAGCACTGCGCGCCCGCCTCATCGTCAAAACCGACCACGCGGGTGTCGTGGGGGAGCTCTCCGCCGAGCTCGCGAACGGCGCGCATGGCGCCCAGCGCAATCTGGTCGTTGGATGCGACGATTCCCTGAGGGATGCGCCCCATGCTGTAGGTGGCATCGAATCCGTCCACCGCATTCCACGAGCCACATTCGATGATCTCGACATTTAAAGAGGCGTCGGACTGCGCACACGCTTCTTCGAATCCCTTGCGCCGCTGATGTGCGTCGTTCCAGCTTGCCGGCCCCATCAGGTGAACGATGTCAGTGACTCCGCCACGCAGCAGATGGTCGGTGGCGACTCGTGAGCCCAGCACGTTATCGACAGAGACGGTCGATACGCCATCGATAGTCGTTTCCGATGACAGCAGCAGCGTCGTCGGCGTTGTGCGAGCCAGCTTCATCGCCATTTCGATGACGGGGTCCTGACCGCCCAGAATGACGATTCCGTCGACTCGAAATGGGATCGCGTTACTGGTGACGTGCCCGTCAGACATGTAGACATTCGAAATCGACACGCTCAGACCGGCATCGCTGGCAGCGTTGAGCACATGCAGCAACGTCTGGCCGTGCCCGTGGAACATCGGCGCCGCCATCAGCACATGGATGACCCCTGTACGCTTGCCGGCAAGAGCCCTGGCCGCATAGTTCGGCCGGTACCCCATCTCGTGGAGCAGCGCGGTGATATTCGCTCGTGTGGAATCTGCGACTTCAGGGTCGCCTCGTACCACGCGCGAGACCGTGTTGGCTGACACGCCGGCATGGCGCGCCACGTCTGCGAGCGAGACTCGCTTGTTCTTCGCGGGTGGTCCGTTCTTAACGCGCAGAGGGTTCGTGGACACGGGTCTTCGCTGTCGTTGCAATGATGTGGGGCCTGTCGCCTGAAGCGATGTTCCCCATTATTTCCAGTTGCGCGATGAGGGAGCCCAGGATCGACGCTTCGATCGGGCCGGCCACGACACGCAGCTGAGCGGCCTGCGCGGTCAGATCACACAGAAGGTGGTTGCGCGCGCCACCTCCTACCAGGTTGAGTTGGTCGGGCCTGCTTCCAGCGATCTGCGCCAGCTCGTCAATGCCGCGCGCATAACGCTGGGCAAAGGATTCAATGACCAGTCGTACGTACTCGGGCTTCGTCGAGGGAGGCTCACCGCCGGCTTCCCGAATCACGGTGTCGATCTTTTCAACCATTTCACCGGGTTCGGCAAAACGGGAGTCATCCGGGTCAAACAGATGTGCGGACGGGGCGCATGTGCGCGCAGCGGCCACCAATTCGTCGGTGTCGGTCGGCATCCCTTCGCGCTCCCACTGACGCTGGAGTTCCTGCAGGATCCACATGCCGGTGATGTTGAACAGCGGACGAACTCCTCCGTCACTGCGTGATTCATTGGTCAGGCCCAGTTTGAATGCTGCGTCAGTGAGCAGCGGGCGGTCCAGCATGCCGCCGAGCACGGACCATGATCCGCAGGACAGGAAGTACGCTTTGACGCCTTCTTCGACAGGCAGGCCGTGGACTGCACATGCCGTATCGTGTGCGCCGCCGCGCACCACCGTGAGCGATTCAAGCCCTTCGACCGTGCACGGGCCGACTGTGGTGAGGTCATCGTTGAGATCACCAACCCATGAACGGGGAAGACCAAGGCGTGAAAAGACCGTGTCTGACCAGCGTGGCGAACCAGGTTCGCACAGTCCTGAGCTGGAGCAGATAGAACGAGACCAGCCTTTGACGCCGGACAGTTTCCACGCGAAGTAATCAGGCAGAAGCAGAACCGTGTCGATGTGCTCAGCCAGTTCCGGTTCTTCGCGGGTCAGTGCAACGAGCTGGTTTGCGGTGTTGATGGTGGCTGGAGCGATTCCCGTCAGATGAAAGAATTCTTCATCATCAATGCGTTGACGGAATTGTTCCAATGTGCGTGCCGTGCGCTCATCGCGGTAGGCGCGTGGTGGGCCAACAGGATGATCGTCGCTGTCCAGCGCGACGAAGTCGACGCCCCAGGTATCCACAGATACGGATTGTGCGTCGGGATATTCCTGGACGGCTTTCTGCAGACCTTCAACGGTTTGATCCCACAAACGCTCCAGGTCCCACACCAGTGAGCCGTCACGTCGGATCGCTTCATGTGAGAACCGATGCACCTCGTGGATCTCAATATGGTCGCCTTCCAAGCGTCCTGCAACAACGCGGCCTGACGACGACCCTAAATCGACAGCAAGCGCAGTGGTCATGAAACGTCCTTCTTTTCTCAGTATTTTCAGTGTGATGTCAGTGGTAATTGTCCGAGGGTGACAGTGCATTCGCCCAGTGGGTGCAGTGATGGGTGGGGCGCCTTGACGCCCCACCCATCGGGCATCCTGATGTCAGCGGCGAGAGCCGGATGACTCAGCGGTACAGCGGTCCGAAGTTCTTGCAGGCACGGTAGTCCGCGCCTTCAACGTCGGCTGTTCCGAACAGTGTCCATGCGCGCGGACGGAAGATATCATCTTCCGGCACGTTATGCATGTTAACCGGGATACGGAGCATGGAGGCCAGCGTGATGAGCTGAGCGCCAATATGTCCGTATGAGATTGCACCGTGGTTGGCGCCCCAGTTATTCATCACGTCGTAGACGGAGGCAAAGGCCCCCTCGCCGGTCAGACGCGGTGCGAACCAGGTGGTCGGCCATGCCGGGTCGGTGCGCTGCTCAATGGTTGTGGCGACTTCGTCGGGCAGATCAATGGTCCAGCCTTCAGCGATCTGCAGAACCGGGCCCTGTCCGTAGACAAGGTTGATACGGCACATCGTCACGGGCATTTCGCCGCTGGTGCGGAAGTGGGTTGACCACCCACCACCGGGGAAGTATTCGTACCCTGAGGGGTGGAAGGTTGTTGCCTCAAGGGCTGCCTTCTGGTCCTCTTCGGTTACTTCCCACCACGGCTTGATGACAGGCTTGCCGTCACGGGTGGCCTTGCCGGCACCATCCAGTGTGGTCGAGCCGGAGTTGCGCAGATCCAGGAAGCCGTCCTTTGCGTGTCCTTCCAGCTCATAGCCGGTGACTCGCTTGACCGATTCCGGGCTCCAGTAGGTGCGCACGTCGGAGAAGATCTGCGGGGTGTTGGTCAGCAGATATCCGAACAGCATGGATGCACCGTTCAGGGAGTCATTTTCGGTTGCGACAACTCCGACTGGCTGACGTGCGCCGTTCCAGTCAAAGTTGGTGTTGAGGACAGTTTCCATGACGTCGCCGTTGGGCATGCCGTCTGTCCACTGACGCTGTCCCTGGAATCCGGCTGCGATTGCACCATGGCCGCCGGCTTCTTCGGCCCATCCCTTTTCTGCCAGCTTGGGGTTGCCTTTCATCAGGTCGTGGCCGATCAGCACCATCTTGGCACAGGTTTCCCACCAATCTTCATGGCGCTCGGGATGCTGGTTCTTTTCCGGGTTGTAGTCCTTTCCGATGGTGAAGTTTTCCTTCATCCACTTCAGGGCCTTTTCGTACTCTTCTTCGTCGTAGATCTTCTCGTTGATACGGCGGTAGAACTCGGACATATCGATGTACTCATTGCGCATGCCAAGGTAGGGGCCGAAGAATTCGTCCTTGACCGTTGATCCGGCAATGCCCATGGCAACCGAGCCCATCGACAGGTATGCTTCACCGCGCATCTGTGCCACAGCCAGACCTGCCTTCGCAAAGTCGAGCAGACGGCCACGCACGTCATCGGGGATGGTCTCGTCGTCAGCATCCTGGACCTGCTTACCGTAGATGCCGAATGCCGGGAAGCCGAGTTGTGCGTGTCCTGCCAGTGCAGCGGCAAGGTAGACGGCGCCTGGACGCTCTGTGCCGTTGAAGCCCCAGATTGCGTGCGGGGTACGGGTGTCCATCTGCAGGGTTTCTGTGCCGTAGCACCAGCACGGGGTCACCGAGACAGTCAGACCAACGTTTTCAGTGTCGAATTTCTTCTGGCATGCGATGGCTTCGGAAACGCCACCAATGGTGGTGTCAGCGATGATGCATTTCACAGGTTCACCATCGATGTAGTGTAGTTCGTCCGTGTACAGCTTCGCCAGACGCTGAGCCATGCCCATTGTCTGATCTTCGAGGCTTTCACGCACTCCCCTGCGACGTCCATCGATAATTGGTCGGATGCCGATCTTGGGGTGTTCAGCCATGTTTCCTCATTCCTTCATTGGTTTCGTTTGTCTTAGTTGGTCCCCTGCGTGGCAGTAAGGACGGTGACGTTCGGCCGAAGCGTCACGTCACTATTATGTCCCGTTGGTCAGGAGGTGGTGGAGGGGGATCAACGGGTTCTCCCCCTCCACCTGGGCTATTATCCGGTGGGATGTGAAATCACTCGTAGAGGTTGGCCTTAATGTCAGGATCGTCCATATTGGTCTTGTCATACCAGGCGAAACCGGAGTCAATGATCTTGGGCAGTTCTTCACCCTTGATGGCTGCAATTGCAGCCTTGACAGTTTCGTATCCCATCTTGACTGGAGCCTGAGTCACAGCGCCGGCCTGCACGCCGCTGCGAACGGATTCGAGCTGTGCCTTACCGGAGTCGATACCAACCATCTGAACCTTGCCGGCGTTGCCGGATTCGGTCACACCCTGCATCGTGCCGATGGCTGATGCTTCGTTCGTTGCGCCAATACCTACAACATCCGGGTTGGCAGTCAGAATGCTCTTGGCAACGTCAGCTGCCACACCGACCTCGCCGCCGATCTGGGGATCGAGCAGTTCGATGTCAGGTTCATTCTCAGCCATGTATTCCTGGTATCCGGCGCAGCGGTCCTTACCGGTCTGGGAGGTGTCATCGTGGCAGACCAGAGCAACCTTGCCCTTGTGGCCCACGAGTTCCGCCAGGTGCTTGGCGGCTTCAGCGGCAGCGGCCTTGTTGTCCGTCTGAACGGTTGTCACCGGAATGTCGGACTCAACGCCGGAGTCGAATGCGACCACCGGAATGTTGGCGGCCTTGATCTGCTCGAGGATCGGGGCGGCAGCTTCTGAATCCAGTGCTGCAAATCCGATTGCAGCAGGCTTGGTGTCCAGTGCGGTCTGGAGCTGCTGGAGCTGCTCAGTGATGGCTTGCTCGTTGGCGGGTCCGATGAATTCAACCTTGTAGCCGAATTCTTCACCTGCCTGCATTGCGCCTTCCTTCACTGCCTGCCAGAAGCGGTGCTGGAAGCCTTTCGAGACGAGGTAGATGGTTTCACCGCTGGCAGCACCGCCGGCGCTTTCACCGCTCTGTGTTGCACCGGCGTCGCCGGAAGCGGCGTTTGTGTCGCCGCCGCCTGATGAGCAAGCGGTCATTCCCAATGCCATTGCCCCAGCGGCAATGAGGCTCACGATACGTCCAATTGGGCGCATTGCTGTTCCTTTCTTTCGGGCGAAGGTCTTTCTTCGCCGTTGTGGTGGTTGGACGGTTGTCCGATTCAAGTAATGCTTACACTGCCTGAGCACGGGCTCGGCGGACGTTATCGATAAAGACTGCCAGCAGGATGACCAGGCCGGTCACCACGAGCTGCCATTCCTTTGCAACACCCATCATCTGCAGACCTGTCGTCAGAGTGTTCATCAGCAGCGCACCAATGAACGTACCGATGATTGTGGCGCGACCACCGGCAAGTGAGGTACCGCCGATGACGACCGCTGCGATTGCCTGCAACTCGAGTCCGAGACCTTCAGCAGGTTGTGCGAATCCGAATCGTGCTGAGTACAGAATGCCGCCGATGGCCGTGAAGATACCGGCTGCGATGTACACCATCAAGGTCCAGAAGCGCACGTTCACGCCTGACAGGCGTGTGGCTTCGATGTTCGATCCCATCGACAGCGCGTAGCGGCCCAGGACCGTGCGCGTCAGCAGGATCGATGCGATGACAGTCAAGATAATGAAGATCAACGCTGCGTTGGGCAGGGAGCCGATCAGTTTGCCGTTCGACAGGTTGTAGTAGAACGGCGAGGGGATCTTGATCGAGCTCTTACCCGACAGAATCAGTGACAGACCGTTGGCTGCCATCATCATGGCCAGTGTGGCGATGAAGGGAGGAATACCCAGGAACGCCACGTTAAACCCGTTGACCAGTCCGATCACTGCGCCGACCACCAGGACGAGCAGCAAGCCGATACCGACGGGCAGCCCGAGGTATCCGGATTCGGGTGAGCCCATCAGCAGACCTGCCGACACTGCTGTCAGCGTCATGCCGGTGCCCACTGACAGGTCGATGCCGCCGGTGGCGATGATGAACGTTGCACCCAGCGCCATGACGCCGATTGCAGAAGCTGCCATCAGGACGTTCATGAACACGCCAATGGATGCGAAGTTCGGGGCTGCGAACAGGAAGTAAATGTAAATCAGGATCAGTGCAGCGAATGCGAAAAGCTGCTGAATTGATGACTTCAGGAAAGTCACGACTTTGCTGTTGGACTTTTCTGACGCTTGGTCTTTCGTTTCAACCTCGGTGCTCACGCGTCCACTCCCATTGCTTGCTCTTGGCCAACGGTGGCCAGTTCCATGATCTTTTCTTGGGTGGCTTCCTCGTTATCGAGGATGCCGATAATGCGGCCCTGTGCCATCACTGCGATGCGGTTCGACAGGCGCAGTACTTCGGGCAGTTCCGATGAAATCACAACGATTGCCTTGCCTTGCGCCGCGAGGTTTTCCAGCAGTTGATAGATCTCTTCTTTTGCGCCCACGTCGATACCGCGTGTTGGCTCATCGAAGATCAAGACATCACTGTCTCGAACCAACCACTTGGCAATAACAACTTTCTGCTGGTTACCACCAGACAGGTTCAACAGGGTCTGATTGATTGAAGGGGTGCGAATCCGCAATTTGTCCACATAGTCGAGTGCGGTCCTGCGGATCTTGCGATCGTCGACAAAGCCCGCTTTCGCATAGTCCTTCATGTCGGCCAGCGTGACGTTGGCTTTCACGTCAGCATCCAGCAGGATTCCGAAGCGTTTACGGTCTTCGGACAGGTAGCCGATACCGTTCGTCACCCCGTCTTTGGCGTTCGTAATCCTGACCTTCTTGCCGTGCACGTAAATGTCACCTTCGGTGCGCGGATCAGCACCGAAGACGCATCGCGCCACTTCGGTGCGACCTGCACCCATCAGACCGGCGAATCCGAAAATCTCACCCTTCTTCACGTCGAAGCTCACGTTCTTGATGAGATTCTTCGTGGACAGGTTCTTGACTTCCAGAACAGTTTCGTCTGTCTGCGGCTTCGTGACGGGACGGACGTCAGACTTCAGTTTGCGTCCCACCATCATGGAGATGATTTCCTGCATCTCCACTTCAGCCGTGTTCACCGTGCCGACGTATTCACCGTCGCGCAGAACGACCACGCGGTCCGTAATCTGCTTGATTTCAGGCATACGGTGCGAGATGTATATCAGACCGGTTGACGGCGTGACGAAGTCGTGGATCAGGTCAAACAGTGCGTCCGTTTCTTCGATCGTCAACGCCGCAGTCGGCTCATCCATAATGAGAATGTCTGCGTTATACGACAGCGCTCGGGCGATTTCCACCATCTGGAGGCGCGCCACTGACAGGTCGCGACAGTAAGCCTTGGGGTTGATATCCATCTTCAGATGATCGAAAAGCTCCTGAGCATCCTTGTTCAGTTTCTTGTCATTGACGATCCCGGCTCTAGTGGAGCCTGGGCGCCCCAGGTACAGATTCTGGGCAACCGTCAGGTCGGGAACGATGTTGAGTTCCTGGTGAATGATGGCCAGGCCAAGGTCACGTGCGTGGTTGATGCCCGTCACGTGGACCTTTTCGCCCTTGATCCAAATCTCGCCGCCTGGATCAGGCTGATAAATACCGGTCAGGACCTTCATCAGCGTCGACTTTCCGGCACCGTTTTCACCGCAAAGCCCCAGCACTTCTCCTGCTCGAAGATCCAAATTGACATTCGATAGTGCTTTGACGCCCGGAAAGGTCTTCGACATACCTTTCAAGTCGAGCAAATGTGTCACGTCTCACCCCTTCGTGCGTGGTACATAACGCCTGCGACAAATAAGACCTAGACCGTTAGCGCTAACGACTCCAGTGTCACATTTGTACGACAACGTGCTTGACAGTGTAGCTTGGTTCGTGCAAAACGACAAATAAAGTGTTAAATCTGCCAAAAACGATATAAAAACGTAATTTTTCGTCCTCGTATCAGCACGACCGCTGCGCGACGCCGACCGTTTACGTGATCGTTAACGATTGAAGGGTCACAGCGTGCCTTTGTCGTGATTCATCAGGCAAAACCAGGATTGAGCGACGCTCTGCCGCCTCGGGTTAAACGTTTTTCACCGTGAATCTTCCCGGATTAGGGGACTTCCTCGTGTTAGTCGTCTCGCTCACTGTTTCAGCGTGTCACGCCTGACCGGCCCTGCGCGTGCCCTCGCGCGAATATCCACACTGATCCCCGCAACAAGCACTCTCTGGCTCACCGTCACATAGGTGTCATCTCCGCGCACCTCGCAGCCGGCGTGAGCCCCATTGCGCTCGACGACCTCACTGGCCACCGTGCAGGCATTCATCCCACCTCCGGTCCACTGTGCAACCGCCGACCGATGCCCACCGGCCAGGGCTGCAACGTCAGCCACTGCCTGAAGACGGGTCTGATGCCCGTACACACTCCCTGCACCAGCAATCACCACACACATCATCACGGTGCATGCGATGACCGCCAGCGCGGAGATGGTGCCTGATCCTTCCTCGTTCCCCCTGTCGCCGTATACCATCAGGGCACCAGCTCGGAAATGGTGGTGATCGTGCACGATGCTGTAGCACCGACCCATCCTGCCGGCGCAGCCACACTGGCGTGCCCGGTGACCGTCATCCATCGCCCTGATTTGTTCGTTGTGACAGTAACGGGCCTGCCGTACGCCTGGGAAACACTGAGAGCTGGATCCTGGCCACCTATGGCTGCTTCATGTGCACCTTGACGAACCGCCGAACACAGTTCAATGCGCGTGTGAGCAATGCTGACGACGCCAAGAACGAACGCCACCACGATCATCACGGCGAAAAGTGAGAGCGCATGTTCGACTGTCACCATGCCGTCCTCGCTATGCCCGCCCGTTTCGCTGCCACCAGCGGGGTGGTCCCGTAAGCACTCCCTGGCACTTACGGGACCACGTGTCGCATGCCTGTTCACAGTGAAAGCGCCTGCTGGATAATGCCCTGAAGCAGGGATTTCACTGCGCCTGACTTGAGAACGACGAGCAGAAGTCCGGCGAAGCCGGCTGCTGCGACCGCCCCGATCGCGTATTCCACGGTTGTGGATCCTTCTTCCGGATCGGCATCATGATCCTCGACATGGTGAGCACGTTGGATCATTGCGTCGTATTGACACCACGTGTCACACGCTGCCTTCGTCGCTGCATCTTCGATGCGTTGGGTGATTGCCATGTTTGTCCTTTCGATCAATAGTGACTGTCCGCCGTTTGACGGTGTGACCACCTTCCGTGACACGCACTGCGATCTCCATCGACTGTGCGCAAATTGTGGAGCAAGAAGCACCTGGAAGGGCAGCTGTGGATTCAACGCATCTGTAGATGCGCGGTGTGGATAACCAGGGGCTGTCAGGTGCCGACCCGTCAGCTACCACAACCCGCCAAAAGTGTTCGTGCCAATATGCAGCAGGATTGGCACGACGCCCAGGGCGATGAAGGACGGCAGCAGTAACGCCCCCAGCGGGATGACAAGGCGCACCGCCAGGCGTTCAGCCTCACTTTTTGCATGTGCGATGCGCCGTGCCCTGACCTGGCGCGCAGCACGCGTGAGCAACGGCACCGGCGACGTGCCATCGCTCCATGCCGGCTCGAGGACATCAGCCAGCAGCGCGGCGTTGGCTGGATGGGGATTCCACGCATCACCCCACCGTGCCCCCAGGACCAGTTCGCTACCGATCCGTTCCAGTTCCGCGTCATTACCGACGCGGCCCAGCGTGCGCACAATGGAGGGCACTGAGGCACCCGCATTCATTCCCGCGATCGTCAGATCGCACATAGTGGCCGGATCGACGCTCTCGCTTATGTCAATGGTTCGGGTGATCATGCGAGTGGAGACGAGCCGACCAACGATCAGGCACACCGTTCCGATGATGGCGCTGATGGTGCCGATCCCACCGTCACAGAAGCGCTCAAGAGGGTTCGCCCCAATCAGCTGGCCCAGCGCAATACCCGCCACAGGCAATGCGGTGAGAATACGTGCCGAGGTCAAGGGGCCAGACCGTGCGATGGCGCGCGCATCTTCGGCGGCTGCAGCTTCATCGATACTGTCAGCCACAATATCCAGTACCTCAGCAAGCGGCGTTCCCAGTTCCTGCGTCAGGCGGCATGCGACACTCAAGGTATGAGCTGAGCGCCGACTGACCCGTTCGCTCACTGTGCTGCGTCGCCGCAGCCGCCCACACGAGGACACTAGGTGGCGCCACGACAACGCGTCTCGCTGCCGCACCAAACCCAGCACATCACGCCGCACATCGCGCCACGAGGGAGCGCGCGCCAGCCTCGCCACGGATCGGGGAACACCGTCCTCGGCAATCCCCTCCCATGAACCCAGGTGCGCAGAGCCAACTCTGTCCCACGCACGCATCCACGCCTCGGCAGTCGGCATACCGGCACGCAGCCGGGCTGCCACCTCGGCCACCAACATCGACAACTGGGAGCTGCTGTCCTGCCCGGCCGGCACGACATTTGACGAGGGAGGCACTGGCTTCTGTGCGCGAACTGCCTTCAATGATTCGTCGAATCTCCAGGCCACGATCACAGCCTGAGCGCGCCAATGTTTGGCGGCCGATATGCCAATCGCCGCGACCAAACAGGCACTCATCAAGCACAGTAGCGCCATCATGGAGCAGCACTTTTCGCGTCCAGATCGATGTGCAGCCGTTCAGCCAGCAGTGGCCAGGCGCGATCAGGGTAGAGCCGGCCATCACGCTCTCTCAGCGCGCATTCACATTCACAGGCAACGCCACCTGCTGTCCGGGTCAGAACACCAATCTGGCTGACCTGCCTTCCATGCGCATCGCGCCTCATCTGAATCACCGCGTCAAATGCGGCCACCGCCTGCGCTGACAGCGCGGCATCCGACAGGCCGGCCAGCGATCCGAGGGCAGCCAGACGTGCCGGGACATCTTCCACCGCGTTGGCGTGGATGGTAGCCATTCCCCCGTCGTGTCCGGTGTTGAGCGCCGTCAACACGTCACGCACTTCGGCGCCTCGACACTCACCGAGAATCAGTCGGTCGGGCCGCATTCGCATCGCAGCGCGCACCAGATCCGACAGGCTCACCGCTCCCGCGCCCTGAACATTGGCCTGCCTTTCCTGCAAGTGGATAACATGCGGGTGACAGGGACGCAATTCCCGTACCTCCTCGATACACACGATCCGTTCGTCATGCGGCACGCTGGACAGCATGGTCGACAGCAATGTGGTCTTACCCGACCCGGTCGCCCCGGATATCAAAATGTTGGCCCGCAGTGCCACCAACTGGGCCATCACGCTCGCGATGGAACCGTCCATCAAAGACTTGCGCACCATCTGCTCCAGCGTCATGGAGTGAGCGCGCGAGGTCCGCAGGGAAATCACCGTTCCTTCATCAGAAACTGGTGAGAGCACCGCGTGCAGGCGCACGCCGCCGGGCAGCGTTCCATCCACAATCGGACTGGCCTCATCCAGTCGTCGTCCGCACGCAGCTGCCATGTGGACCGCGAGCGCCCGAACCTGACTTTCCGACCCCAGCTGCACGTCAACACGCTCCACCCCCTGCCCGCGATCGATCCAGACACTGGTGGAGTTGACGAGCACATCTGTCACATCGGGGTCCGCCACAAGAGGAGCAAGGTCCGGTCCGAGTCCGCCGGCGCGCGCCACCAGATCGTCAAAATCGGTGGCCAGTTCTCTCACTCCTGCACCCTCGCGAGCATTGTCACGCACCGCCCGGACAGCTGAGTGCCCCTGAGCGAGCGCGCGCCTCATGGTGTGACGGCTCATCGCGCACGCTCCATGCCCGACCTGAGCGCGGCATACATTCGCTTGACGGCAAAACCCCTGGGCATCCCACCTCGAAAAGGACACTGCATGGCCTGAATCGACTGGAAGCCGCACTCGCGGATACTGCCCAACAGTTGCGTCGTCGTCCCGTGCGTCGTGGCAATCACGACGGGCACAGCAGGTGGCGCATAGCGGGATATGCCGGCCATCAGCGTACACACCCCGTCCAGGTCGGCGCGTCCGACCAGGCACAGCGCATCGATTCCACATTGGGAGGCGGTGCGCATTGCGTATTCATCCCACCGTCCCAGATCGACCACAACATGCGCGCGGGAGCTCACGCTGGTGAGCACCCGCACCAGCCTCGTATCTGAACGTGCCGGCCCACCACGGCAGTCAGCCGCGAGGATTTTCACGCCGTCATGCACGGGCAGAGCGTCAATGAGCGTGCCAGTCCATCCGGTCTCGTCTGCGCTCAGGTCACCCCAGTGGATACCGTCAGCGGCCACGTCCTGCGCCGCGCCCACGCCTGGCCCATACTCGGCGGTGTCCACGATGATCACGGGCGGAGGGGGAGCCTGAGGCAGAACCGGCAGCGGGTGCGACCGGATCTGCTGAGCCAGCGCCCGCGCGATTGCCGTCACCCCCACCCCACCTTGCCATCCGGCGCAACCGATGCGTATCAGGTCAGGGGAAAATACCGGTGACGGTTCACATGAGGCGACAATGTCGGCCAGCATCATCTCATCGCCGGGCAGGCGCAGCGATCCGGCAGGACCGACAACAATGACCGGCACCTGTGCAGACGCACGGACTGACGAGGGTGGCCCATCCGGATCCGAGGTCAGCCACATGTCGCAGGGCAGTCCGTCGCTGGCAACCGTTCCGCCTGCAAGCTCGATGATTTCACATGCGCTGCGCCTGGCACCCTCGTCCAGTCGATCCAGTCCGACGCGCACGTTCCACTGTGTACTCATGCCGTCACTTCATCTCACGTGGCTTCCCTCGTCCACCTCGCTCAGTCAACCTGTGGAAGACTGGAGAGAGACACCACCCTGTGGATAACGCGCGCAGTTTTTCGACTCGACGATCAGGAGACCCGCATGAAGCGATCACAGCCACGCTCAAGGTCCGCTGCCTTTTTCGACCTCGACAAGACAATCCTGGCCACGTCAACCTCCGTGGCGCTGCGCGCTCCCCTGCGTGAGGCCGGCCTTCTGACCCGGCGCGGCGCACTGCTGGGTCTGCTCATCCAACTGCCCTACCTGATCAAGGGCGCTGACGAGCAGGCGACAGAGAAAATGCGCGAATCACTGGGTGAAATCGCTGCCGGATGGGACGGAGTCTACCTGGAGTCCACCGTGAAGGATGCGTTGAGCAGGTCAATTGACCCGGTGTGCTTCGTGGAGGCGCTGGAAGAAATCGCCATTCACCGCGCGGCTGGTCGGCGCATTGTCATCGCCTCAGCCTCGATTGAAGAAATGGTGCGCCCGGTTGCTCACATGCTGGGTGCTGACGCGTCGATCGGTTCCTACGCGCAGCGCAATGAGGACGGGACGTTCACCGGCGTGATTTCGCGTTTCAACTACGCCGATGAGAAGGCGCGCGCCTGCATCGACATGGCACAGCGCAACGGGTGGGATCTGAGGGAGTGCTTCGCGTATTCAGATTCCATCACTGATGTGCCGTTACTGGAGGCAGTGGGGCACCCCGTCGTCATCAACCCTGACCGTCAGCTGCGTGAAATCGCTCAGGAACGCGACTGGCCGATTCGCAGTTTCACGCACACGGTTCAGGTCCGCACCTCGCCGGCTCGACTCATTGTGCCGGGCATGATTGCCGCTTGCTCTGCTGCAGGCGCGGCGTGGTCGTTTTACCGCGCGTATACCAGTTTGCGCGGCAAGTAGCCCGCCCTCATTCCCTATTGCCGAGGGTGGCCCGCCTGAACACTGAGCGCAATATCCAGGGCATCGTCGACACCGGCGATCAGTGATGACAGGAAGAATGCGAGCACGTCGTGCGCGTAGGAGTGATCGGGCGCTGCCCAGCCGGACACAATGCGCGCAACGCGCTGAGGGTCTGTGGCGCTCAGCTTGCTCACAGTCACGACCCCTGTCGGGTCCGTGCCGCGCACGGTCAGAATCCATCGCGCCACAGCCGCCCCCACGGAGCGTGAACCTGGTTCGAACAGTGGATGAGCTGCACAGTCGGCCCATACTGCGGCTGCACTCACCACAGCAGGCACATCACAGGTGACATGCGACAAAACGTGAGCGAGACGCCGAGGCGAGGCAGGAACGGCAATTCGGGAACGTTCAACGTGGCCTGAGGTAGCAAGAAGTGACGTGATGTCGCGGTGCAGTCCGGCGACCAGGTTCGGCAAAGCGGGCTGCGATGCAGGCCTGGTGGTGGGCGTGCGGTTCAGGGGCGGCATGAGCGTCATGACGTGCCATTGGCTGCGCCAGATCCCCAGCGCGAACTGTTCACCTGTGGTCAGGGTGCCGGCTTCGTGTGGCCCCTCGCGCATCGTGAGGTCACGCAGATCGCTGGTGCTGATCGGTGAGCCTTCCCAGCGAGAAAGATAGGCAGCTTCATAGATGTTGGTCAGGGCGCGTACTTCCTGCCACCGGCGGCGCAAACTATGATGGAAACGGACGCGCGTCAATGCGCTGTCACATTGTTCGCGCAGCGCGCAGATATCTGGGGTCTGCCACGCTTGAAGCAGGAGGCGCATGCGCACAATGTGATCGGATTCTTCCACGTGGTGAGCTTATCGGGTGAGGTGAACGTGAGCGAGACGAAAGTGGCACAGACTGGGGTCAGGTCGATCCCTCGGGCCACGCTGTCACAGCACCTGCGTTCAGCGGTTTTCTCAGCGGTTTTTTCACCTGTCGCGCTGATCATCATGGGATTTGCGGTCGCTGACACTCAGGCCGCCACCGCGCAGGGACAGCCATTGTCATCGTCCGAGGGCACCGTCGGTATCGTCATTACGACCCTGTTGCTGGCACTCGTGGCTGCCAACTCTGATGAGTCCTCAGCCGGCCTTGCCGTCACCACTGTCAGTGCGGTAATTGTCGGAGTGGGCCAGCTGACCGGCGCGTTGCGCGCTCCCCTGTGGATGGGAATCGCTATGAGCGAGGCGGACTCACTGACATCGATGCGGTGGAGTCTGTATCCAATATGCGTGGTCTTCATCTGCCTGGGGGCGACGGTGGCAACCATTGCCACGCGGCGGTGGACGGTTCACGCCACGCTGAGGGAACTGGAGCAGGCCAGTGCCGAGAGTTCTCAGGGAGGGTCCTCCCGCGTGCGTCCCTTCAACGGGCAATTCCACAATGCGCGCAACCGGACGTGGGTCGCGGTCTTTTCCTGTGTTGCCCTGATTCTCGGGTGCATCATGATGATGGTTGCCGCGCCCGAGGAATCACTGCGCGTAGCGTCACAGGGGTTGGAGGGGCTGATGGCAGAAAACACGTTCCGACCAGTTCCGGCGCTGATCTGCGCCTTGTGTTTCGGCCTGGTGGCGTGGATTTCGCAGTGGTCAACGTCCGGACCCATTGTGGCGTCCTCAGTTCTGGTGGTCATACCGTTTTCGTTCCTCATCCCATTGTGGTCAAGCCTTACCGGCGCGGTGGTCACACCGCATTCCCCCGCCACGACGCAGATTTCTCTGGCTGCGCCGGTGCTGTCCGCGCTGGGGTTACTGCTTCCCGCACTGGTCATGGGTCCGCTGCTGACGCGCCGCCATGTTCGCGCACAGGTGTTGCGGGCAACCGGGCACCGCCACGGTTTTGTGGATGAGATGTAACACGATCAGAATCGGCCGTTTCGGCACGCCCATCGCAAGATCGGGCAGTTCTCACGCTACATTAAAGGTCTAAGGAGGTAGCACCATGTCTGATCAGGAACTCCACGACCGCCGCCCGGAAGGTGAAGTGGGAGACGATGAACTCATCGTCGATGAGAGCCCGACTTTCGAGGGCGCAAGCGGATCAACGGCTGCGCCGATGGCACCGCGCCCCGAAGAAACTGACGAAATCGCTGAATCAGCTGCCAGCGATGAGATTCTCACGGGCGAAGAAGTGACCTTGAGCAGGCATGAGGGCGACACGGAAAACATCATTGGAGCGCCTGGCAGTGCTGCCGATGACACCTCGGCCGTCGATCCTGTGCCCTCCACTTCCGAACCACGCATCCCTTCCCCCGTCGATCCTGTTGATGACGAGGGCGACGCACCTGACCTGGATGAGGATGAACCTCGCGATCGCATCTCCCCGCCTGAGCGTGATGATTTGCCGGCACCAGCTCCGCGCGACGTCCTCGAGAATCGCCATGACCGCGATGAGGACGAAACAGCCACAGATGAAGATGAGCTGGAGCGCACCGCAGTGCACCGCCGTTCCCTCGTCTCTCCGCCGGAGGAAGCAGATCCGGCAGATGAGAACGAGGCAAACTGGCATCCTCGCGCTGAACCGGTTCCGGTGCACGTGGAAGGCACCCCGAGTTCCCTCGATGACGCCATCTTTGAAGGCACGACACTGTCGCCCGAGATTCCGTCTCGCGCTGGATCGCACTGGTGGAGCTTCTTCGCATTCTTGATCTTCCTGCCCATCGCATGGTTCCTCGCAGCTGATGCCGGGGCGCGCATGACACTTGCTGACGGGTCTGCGTTCTCGACGGGGGCAGTGAACCTGGCAGCTATTGCCGAACTGGTGGGCGCTCTGGTGATTGTTGTCCTGCTGGGGGTGACGGTTGCGCGCTCCTCGCTGGGTGGCTTCGTCATGGGTATCCTCACCTTCCTGTCCGGACTTGTTCCGATCGTCATTCCGGGGATTTTCTCGCAGCTCATTCAGCCTGCTGTTCAGTGGCTGAACTCGTGGAACGCATTCGGCATGAATCTTGCTCACCACTTCCAGGCCTCCGCATTTTCCGGACGCTTCGCACTCCTGGGCCTGATCGTGCTGGTAGGCGCGTGGGTCTCTCACTGGGTACGTCGCCGTGGCCGCTCGGAGGAAGCTCTGCGCGCTGAGGTGGAAAAGATCAATCCTGAAGGTGCCTTCTTCTCATGGCGAGCCCGCCGCCGCGCGGCCAAGGCTCGCGATGAGGGCCGCTGAATCACATGGATGCAGATCTTTCTCTTCGGGAGGTTCTGGAAGAGCCCGGTCCGTGGCAGCATCGCCACGTCAACGCTGGCGGCGCGACCTTCCACGTTGTCGATGCCGGCCCGTTGGAATGTGACCACGCCGTTGTTCTGCTGCACGAATTTCCTTTGTTCTGGCGTTCCTGGCGGCATGTTATTCCCTCCCTGGCTGAGCAGGGGCATCGTGTGATCGCAGTTGATCAGCGCGGTTTCGGCGCCTCCGACCTGCAGGCCGACAAGGTGGATCTGCTGCAACTGTCCCATGACGTCACCGCCATCATGTCAGCAATGGGTATTTCCCACTTCACAGTGGTCGGCGCAGGCATGGGCGGTGCTGTTGCATGGATGCTGGGAGCTACCAATCCGGTTGCGTTGCGCGCGGTGATGACGCTGGCGGCGCCGCACCCACTGGAACGTACCCTGTGGCCCACACTGCTTCCTCTGTGGCGCGGGCGTCTGCTCGCCCTGCGCATGGATATTCCCTGGCGGCGCGTCACCTTGCTCAAATCCGGCAAACTCATCGATTCAATGATCCGTTCGTGGGCGGCGCCCTCACATCGCGAACAGATGCTGGCCGACGCACAACCCTATCGACGCGCAATGGCTCGCGCGTTCGCCGCCTCCGCGACCACTGACTCATTTTCCAGCACGCGATTCCTGTCCATCGCCTCGCGCAAGGCGCTGGCCGACCCCGTGCAGGTTCCGACTCTGAGCGTGCACTGCGCAGAAGATTCATCACTGTCGGCTACAGATTTTGCGCGCGATTCACACCATGTGACCTATCCGCTGCACACCACAATGCTGCCCGCAGTGGGGCACTTCGCCCCCGAAGAAGCACCCGAGCGTGTCACGACCCTGATCAGCGATTTCCTGGCTTCACTGCCCACCACCTGATCAGGGCACTACACCGACTTTCGGGCAGCGATCCACCACCGGACACTCATCGCATCGGGGCCCCTGGGCAGTGCACACTGAGCGACCATGTGCGATCAGAACATGTGACAGTTTCGTCCAGTTCACGCCTGCCAGCAGTGTTGTCACGTCCTTTTCGACGCGCGTCACGCTGGTCGCTCTCGTCCATCCCAAACGGCGAGACAGGCGGCCGACATGTGTATCAACTGTCAGTGCGCGCGCTCCGAAACACACTCCCATCACGACGTTGGCCGTCTTATGCCCGACCCCGGGGAGTTTTTCCAACTCCTTGTTGGACTGCGGAACCTCACCACCGAATTCAGTGCACAGTGCCTGAGCGGTCGCAATGATCTGCCCGGATCGTCGGTGCTGGAAACCCAACGGCCGCACGATCTGCTCGACCGTATCGCGCCGCGCCTGAGCAAGGTCCAGAGCTGTTGGAAATTCCCCGAAGAGCGCCGGCGTGATGCGGTTGACCCGCTCATCGGTTGTCTGCGCCGACAGCATTGTCGCAATGAGCAGCTGGAACGGCGTCGAACAATCTAATGTGCATGTGGCGTCCGGATAGGCGTTCATCAGCTGACGCGCAAGTGCCTCGGCAGCTTCAGAACCCGCATCGACAAGCCCAGATGTGTCGTGTTCTGTTGGAATCGTCACGTATGAATAATAATATTGACTGTTGTTGCCATACACTCCGGCCAAAACGCCGTGGTGATTGTCACGATTACGACACAATGGAAGATGAAACGCTGCGAGCAGCCTCGCGCGATTCGACATAGACGACAGGAACGGAGTTTGGTCTCACATGTTTGTTGATGACATTATCAATCAGGTTCCCCTCTTCGACGGGCTCGACGAGGCGCAGAAGAACTTCTTGCAGTCCAAGATGGGACGCACCGCATTGCGTCGCGGCGAAACTCTCTTTGACGAGGGCGACCTTGGCGATCGCCTCTACATCATCACCGAAGGCAAGATCAAGCTGGGTCACACCAGCAACGACGGGCGCGAATCACTGCTCGCCGTGCTCGGACCGGGCGAAATTATCGGTGAACTGACGCTCTTCGATCCAGGCCCGCGCTCCACGGACGCTACCGCAGTATCCCCGGCGACCCTGCTCTACCTTGAGCACGAAGACCTCATGGAAATCCTTGACACGAACCCGACGCTGGCCAAGCACATGCTCAAGGCACTTGCCCAGCGTCTGCGCCGCACGAACGAGTCCATGTCTGACCTGGTCTTCTCAGATGTTCCAGGCCGTGTCGCCAAGGCGCTGCTTGACCTGGCCGACCGTTTCGGCGCGCCCACCGACGAAGGCGTTCACGTGCCTCATGACCTGACTCAGGAAGAGCTTGCTCAGCTGGTTGGCGCGTCGCGCGAAACCGTCAACAAGTCACTGGCTGACTTCGTCTCCCGCGGCTGGATCCGCCTTGAGGGTCGCGCAGTGACGCTGCTGGATGTTGACCGTCTGGCTCGTCGCGCACGCTGAAGACGTCAAAAAAGTGGGGCGGTCGCTGACCGCCCCACTTTTTTATGCCTGTTTTTCTATCGGCCGCTTCAGGTAGGCGACCAGATTATCGGAACCCGTCGGCCCGGGGATGACGGTGACAAGTTCCCACCCGTCAGCACCCCATTGATCCAGGATTGCTTTTGTGGCATGTGTAAGCAACGGAATCGTTGCGTATTCCCATGTGGTCATGTCACTAGCCTAACTGTTTGATACCGATGCTTCCTAGCGGCGCACGTGGGCCAGAACTTTCGGGATCCGCGGTGTACGTAGTTCACACGCCAACGCGTCCTGAGATTCGTTGAGCCACTGCCACCAATCCTCCACGTCGTCGTAGTGACGCAGCATGGCTCGCCGTTCACGTTCAGTCAGTCCACCCCACACGCCGAAGTTAGCTTCCGACTGCAACGCATCTGCCAGACATTCCAGGCGCACTTCGCATGCCATGCATTTGACTCGTACCTGGCGTTGGGAAGCTCCCTGCACAAACAGTGCGTCCGGTTCTTCCGTCGCACACAGCGCGCGGGCGGCCCATGTCTGATCCTGATCGATACTGCTCATTCCTTGTTCTCCAGTCCATGATCATCCTTGACCATCACTACTGTGACCATACACACATCTGACTCATTCAAGCAACACGAGATCATCAATAGTGTGAAATATACTCCTCACAGGATGCATAACAGGCGCCCGCGGCCTCCCTCGTCAATCATCGACGAGGGTGACGCCAGCAGCCTCAATTTGACGAATTCCTCATACCTCAGGCACTTCCCCTCCCCTAATGCACGTGGACACACGTATCCTTAACCTATGTCGAAGCCACAGACTCGAACTCGTTCAGTCACGCCAGTCCAGCTGGTGGCGCTCCTGCTCGCCTTCATCTGCATCTCTGCACTGCTGGGCGTCCTGGGTGCCGGTATCGCGGTGCCTGCCGTGGGATCACTGGGGGTGGCCGCCAAAGCCTCACCATCGATTCTCGAGGGGCTGCCCGAAGATATCGAGATCGTTGCACCGGCTGAAGAGTCGACGATGCTCGACGCCAACAATCAGACGATCGCCAAGTTCTACGACAAGCGCCGTATCGTCGTGCCGTCCGACAAGATTTCCGAAGAGATGAAGCAGGCGATTGTCGCTATTGAGGACAAGCGATTCTTCACCCATCACGGCGTGGACCCGGACGGCATTATGCGCGCCGTTGTGCGTAACTTCTCCGACGATGACGGCATGCAGGGTGCATCGACCATCACGCAGCAGTACGTGCGTAACTCGCTGGTGGAGAAAGGCCTTCTGGAAGGCGACCCTGAACAGATTCACGATGCGACGGTGAGTACACCTGAGCGCAAGCTGCGTGAAATGAAGTACGCGATGAGTCTGGAGCGCCAGATGTCCAAGGATGACATCCTGACCGGCTACCTGAATATCGCACCATTCGGCCCCACCACCTATGGCGTTGAAGCCGCTGCTGACCTGTACTTTTCCTCCCACGCATCCGAGTTGACCATGCCGCAGTCGGCGTTGCTGGCGGGCCTGGTGCAGTCCCCGGTCTCCTACAATCCGCTGGTTCACCCCGATGCCGCTCAGGAACGACGTGACATCGTCCTTTCCGTCATGCTCGATCAGGGCATCATTACTCAGCAGGAACACGACGAGGCGGTGGCCACACCTGTTCCCGACATGCTCAACCCGAACGAGCGCCCCCAGGGCTGTGCCGGCGCGGCGACGGGTATGGAGTACTTCTGCGAGTTCGCCAAGCAGCAGTTCCTCGACGATGCAATATTCGGTGAGACCCGCATCGAACGTGAACGCCTGCTGAAGACCGGCGGTATCACGATTCGCACCACGATTGACGCGAATAAGCAGAAAGCTGCGCTGGACGTTGTCAACGGAGCATTGCCACCGGGTAACGGAGTCGACGCCGCGATCGCGTCGGTGGAGCCGTCCAACGGCCACATCGTCGCGATGGCTCAAAATACGCACTTCGGCGCACCCAACGAATCTGATCCAGCAATGACGCAGGTGAACTATTCGGCGGACTCAAACTTTGACGTCGGATCAACCTTCAAGGTATTCACTCTGATTCAGTGGTTCAAGGAAGGTCACGGCGCTTATGAAAGTGTTGGCCGGGGTAACCGCACTTACACGCCGGGTGATTTCCATTGCAACGGCGCCGCGATCGGTGGCTTCGAGCCGTGGACGGTGGGCGACCTGCCCGGCAAGGACGGCTCCCACACGGTCTTGCGCGCCACAGAGATGTCTGTCAACCAGGCATTTGTTAACATGGCGAGCCGCCTCGATTTGTGTGAGATTTTCCAGCGCGCAGCTGACCTGGGCATTAAGGACCCCAATACGGGTGAAGCGCCGGCCGCCCTCCCGTCCAACATCATTGGTTCGACCGGCGCATCGCCACTCGCGATGGCTTCGGCGTACGGCACGCTGGCCAACGGTGGCTCGCAGTGCCCACCGACGGCGCTCCTGTCCGTTTCTGACCGCTCAGAGAATGTCCTGAAGGAATTCAAGCCGTCGTGTCATCAGGTCTTGGATCAGGAAGTGGCTGATAAGGTTGCGACGCTTCTGGGCAAGTCAGCTGCTGAATGGTACGGCCCGCAGGAAGGTATTTACCTGGAGGGTGGCCGCCCGTTTGCCGCAAAGACCGGTACGACTGACTCGAACTCGAACACATGGACCGTTGGCTTCACACCGCAGCTCGCCACCGCCGCGTGGATGGGTCATGCGAACGCATCATCCCAGCAGGTCTCCGATGTGACGGTGGCCGGACGCTACTACTCGGTTCCTTATGGTTCCACGGTTGGCCTGCACCTGTGGATGCCGTACATGAACCTTGCTCTTCAGGGTGCGGAAGTCCAGCCCCTGCCGAACGCCAACCTGAATGGCACACGTCAGGTTCAGAACAACGCCAACTCGAACAACCAGAACCAGAATCGCGACAGGAACGCAGGTAACAACGCGAACTCCTCGTCCACTAGTTTGTCCACCGACGGCCAGGTTGACCTCAGTAATATTGATCTTGACAGTTTGAATCTGAAGCCCGGCGAAAGCATCGAGCTTCCTGACGGCACGATTATTGAGCGAGAGAGATAACGATGAGTGAGTTCAACGCGCGCCAGTCGTTGGCTGCGACGGATCCTCGCATCTTGCTCAATGCGTCCCGTCAGCCATCGGTTCTGCCACCCCGCCTGATCGCAGCGGGCCGCGCGTTGGGCCTGGCCACTGCGACGGTGGCGGGTCTGGGGGTCGCTTCGCTTGCCTGGGGTCAGTGCGAGCGACGATGCCCGACGGTGCGGCACTTCTCGATTCCAGTGCCTGCACTGCGCCAGGGCGAAGAGCTGCGCATCCTGCACATCTCCGACCTCCACCTGTATTCCGGTCAGGACTTCCTCGTCGATTTTCTTGACCACGTGGCCCGAACCGAGGATTTCGACATGGTGATGTCGACGGGCGACAACTTCGGCAATGCGACGGGAGCTTCGCTTCTGCGTGAGGCCTACCGGCCGCTGTTGGCTTACCCCGGAGTGTTCGTGCTGGGTTCCAATGACTATTACACGTCGTCGACGTTCCGCCCCTGGACGCACTATCTGCGCCGCGATGCGCACGCCACTCGCGACACGTCTCACCTGGCGCGTCTGCCGTGGCGCGATTTCGTTCAGGGATTGACGAGGGCGTCCTGGGTTGACCTGTCGAATCGGTGCGATCAGCTGACGGTGCGCCTGTCGCACGGCGACCGGTCGGTGGCGGTCAATCTGGCAGGTGTTGACGATCCGCACCTTGAGCGCGACCGCATGCCGGAGCTGCCGGAGAATTGGGATGATTCGGACACCATCCGCATCGGTGTCACTCACGCGCCGTATCGCAGGGTCCTCGATGCGTTCGTTGATCGAGGTGTGGATCTGATCTGCGCGGGACATACTCACGGCGGACAGATCGGGCTGCCCGTGTGGGGGGCGTTGGTGACGAACTGCGACCTGCCGCCGCGCTACGCCAAGGGTGTGCACACGTGGAGGCATGAGGGCGCGTCTGCTCCCCTGCATGTCAGTGCCGGACTGGGTACCTCACCATGGGCGCCGGTTCGTATCGCCACGCGCCCCGAGGTGTCGATTCTGCGTCTGGTCAGCGCAAACTGAGATCGTTTGACATCACCTTGAGCCGCATTATGTGTGGGGGGGACTTAGATCCTTATTCCTTTTGTTTTAATTTTGTTTCTTGCAATAAATTAACTCTTTATTTTGGTTAATACCGAAACAGTAGAAGAAAAGTAATTCTTTCGAGTAGCGTAGTCGGCGACAATGTTGTCACACTATTAGGAGATCACGTGAGAAAGCTACATTTTCTTGCATCTTCAGCGTTAACTCTGGGCCTCATAACTTCTATGACAGGTCTAGCCTTCGCTGAACCGTCTGCCGATCTGGCACCCGCGAACCCATCCCCCGTGGTAGGCGTGGATGCAGCAATTCCCTACACTGAATCGGAGCGCGCCCAAAACTGGGAAAAGCTGAAGTTCGGAATGTTTATCCACTGGGGCGTTTATTCGAACTTCGGTGGATATTACAAAGGTCAACGCCAGCCCCTAGGGTATCCGGAACAGATTAAAGCCTGGTCGAAAATCAGCGACGAAGATTATCTTGCTGAAGCAGCACAAATGAATGCGCCTGAATTTGATGCCCATGAATGGTGTCAAAATGCTAAAGACGCTGGAATGAAATATCTGGTTATCACATCAAAGCACCATGATGGTTTTGCAATGTGGGATACCGCAACAACTGACTATAACGTCATTGATAAGACCGATATGGGTCTCGACCCTCTGGAAGAACTGTCGACTGCTTGCGCCGATGTCGGTTTGAAGTTCGGCGTGTACTTCTCCATTATCGACTGGACTAAGCACGAAGCTGAGCCCTACTCGAACATGAACAAGATCCCCGAAAGCATGATGCCCTACATCAAGTCTCAGCTCACTGAGCTGATGACGAAGTACGGCGAAATCGCAGAGGTCTGGTTCGATATGGGCGCTCCCACTGCCGACCAGTCAGAGCGAATGGCCAACTGGGTGCATGAACTGCAGCCTAACGCCATGGTCAGCTCACGCGTGTGGAACAACAAGGGTGACTTCGAAGTCGGTGGCGATAACGCGGTCTTCAGCCAGAAACGCCAGGCACCGTGGGAAGCTGCCCGTTCAACGTTCCCCACGTGCTGGGGATACTGCAAGTGGCCTGAAATAGAAAACAAGCGGCAGAATCCCGCTCAGCTGACCTACCAGATTCAGCACGAAGTCAACAACCTGTTCACAACAGTCGCCAACGGTGGCCAGTACCTTCTGAATATTGGCCCCAAGGGCACCGGCGAAATGGATCCATTCGAGGTCAACATCCTCAAGGGTGTGGGCGAATGGAACAAGGCTCACCCCGCCATTCTCAACGGCTCACGCTACGCCCGTTTCCCACAGGAAAACTGGGGATATGCGGTCGTCAACGACAATGCGGTGTACCTGGGTGTCACCGACGGCTGGGCTCCTGACAAGACCATCCAGTTGCGCGGCCTTTCCTCCACGGTCAAGTCTGTGACAATTGACGGAACGGATACGGAACTTCCGTTCACGCATGAGGGAACCACACTGACAGTCACACTCAAGGGCAATTCCCCTGACGCGAACCTGCCGGTGATCAAGGTTGAAACAGAAGGCAAGCCACTGTACCTGTCGGAGAAGACTGTCACGTCAGATAACGGCACCTTCACCGCAACCGAAGAGAACGCAGAAAGCATGCCGAGCACCCTTGGATACTCAGGGGACGTGTCCCACACCGTGTACCTGACTGCCAAGGACAATGCGGTGATGGATGCCACGGCAACTGTCACGTCCAATGCCCTGAAAGACCAGACGATGTACGCCCTCACTGTCGGGGACACGCGGATGGAAGTGACAGGCGCGCAGCTCAAAGCTGGCGTGGAGATTGGAGCTCTGGCGGCCAATACCGCAACGCCGGTCATGCTGTCACTTGCCAATCCTCCTTACTACGCCACACCGCTGGGAATCGACACATTCCAGATGGACGTGAAAGGCACTGTCACCAAAGTCGTGACCCCCGAGGCGCCAACAGTGGTTCCCGCCGACAAGTGCGGCGTTGAGCAAACGGTGAAGCTTCCAACCCAGGAAGGCGTCACCTACACCACGGAAAAGACCAACTCAACGGTTCACGTCACAGCTTCAGTGGCCAAGGACTACATGGTTAAAGACGGCGCAACCGTGGAATGGGACCTGTCGGTGGCTGCGCAGCCATGCCCTGTCACCCCAGCCAAGCCGGTCACTCCAGGCAAAGTCGAACAGTCCAAGAAGAGCGCGGACGGTAAGTACATCGTCGCCAAGGGAATTGCTCGCACCGGCGCGAACAACCTGACTGGCCTCATTGCGCTCAGCTTCATCGTCGGCGCAACCGCACTCACGGTTGTGTCCCGGAAACGGAGGTGACCTGAACTAACTGCCATCCCTCGCGGGTGAGGTTTCCAGCCGTGTCAACAGCCAGAAGCCTCACCCGCTTCTCCCTTTCATCAGCGCCACGCAACGGGTGTGACCGAAACTGCAGCGTATTTGCTCTCTTATTTTTGTGTACTCAGCATCGGCATCGCTATACTTGAACGGTCGCACGGGGTGTGGCGCAGCTTGGTAGCGCGCTTCGTTCGGGACGAAGAGGTCGTGGGTTCAAATCCCGCCACCCCGACCATTGTGATGTGTCGGGACATCGTTGACATTGTGTTGGCGGTGTCCCGATCTTTCTGTATACGGCCGCCTTTCAGTACACTGCCGGCGTTTCCACATCTTGCTGGCCTTTCTGCATCTCACCGCCTTTTTGGGGTTAATGCCCGAAATGTGTGTATGGGGTGGGCGTGTCGCGGGGTGTTTAGTGTCCGGCCCAGCCTTTTTGGGTGTGTCCTGACCGCAAATCCTTCGGGCGGGGATGCCACTGCTGTCCTGCCGCGCGCACCAACACGTGCACATACCCCTAGATTTAAACCCTCCACGTGCACATACCCCTAAAAAGTCTTGTAAAAATGCACAATCCCCTAGATTTAACGCGTGAGGCTCGAGGCCGCAGGAAGCTACTGACGGCTGACCTGCGGAAATAGGTTTTGTCCTTTTGGGGTGCCGACTTTAGCTAGGGGTATGTGCAATTCGAGCGTTAAATCTAGGGGAATGTGCACCAAAGCAGGGAAGATTTAGGGGTATGCGCAACGCAGGTAGCCAGCACGTATTTCAATCAAGTCGGCGCTTTGTTCCGCGACGAGGCATCAACGAAACAGAGGAGGAAGCCTCTGGCACGTGGAGGTGAGTGAGCACCGCGGCGTGGCACAATGGAGCTTTCAGAACTTCTGTTCACTGATCGGAGTGTTATGGACGGCATCACCCAGTATCTTGACTATGTTTTTGATCAGGTTGCCGACAGGGACACCCCTCAGGTCCAGGCTACCCGCACACAGATCCACGATCAGATGAGCGAACGGGTACAGGCACTGGTTGACTCCGGCGTTGACGAGGATTCCGCACTGTCAACTGTGATCAGCCAGTTCGGCACGCCAGATGAGCTCGCAGCCTCATTCGGGCTTGAAGCGCTGTCACCCTCGACACCGAAACGCGACGTGGTTCCCGAAGAATTCACCGTGGTGGATCTGCAGTGTGCCCAGCGTGTGCTGGACTATCGCCGCGAACGAGGCCAGCGCATTGCCCTGGCGTCAGCTCTGTGTGTCATCGCATTCATCCCGATCATCGTGCTTGAACTGCTCGCAGGCCAGGACGGTGCCGTGACCGTGACACTCGCGTTGAGCATCGGCGGTGCCGTCGTGCTTGTGTGCTTCGCCGTTGCGGCATACCTGTTCATTGCGGATCCGCATCGCCGTGAGTTCTCAGAGTGGAAACGGACCCGCTGGATCGCTGATGCCGAGGCTCGTGCGCATGTTCGTGAGCAGCGCGACCGCTTCACCCCTTCTTTCAGCACGATGACAGTCAGTGGAGCAACGGGGTGTGTCATCGCCACAGTCCTCATCGTATTGACAGGGTTCATTGACCCCGCCCGACTGCCCTACGCTCTGCCGATCTGTTTTGGCGTGGCAGGTGTGATCCTGACGGTTTCCATCTACGTTCTGGTGCGGGCGCAGTCATTCAGGAATGCGCTCAACCTGATCGTCCCGGACGAAACCTAGACGTCAGAGCGCGTATGCGGCAGGTACTCCCACTGCACGTCGATCACGTCCGCAAACCTTTCAATCATCGCCCAGATCGCGTCGGTGCACATTTCGACCGAATCGATCGCATCCTGACCACCTGAACAGATCGCGATCTGAACAGGCTCGTCAGCGCTTCCTGCACCGAAACGCAGCATGGAGGCTCCGCCTCCGTAGGCACCGAACCCCTCGGGCACGCCCTCAGCGGGAGTTTTGTGCGCGAATCCCTCTCTCAATGCGCGCCGCAGGTCGGCGCACACCGTCTCATCACCGTCCGTGACGGTAATGCGGACAAGCATGTTGAGCAGCTGGTTTTCATTTTCCCGGCCATAACCCCAGTCATAGTCGGGTGTCCACGGTTGAGCTGTCATGACGTGTCCTTTCCGGATGGGGTCGCCCTCGTCGATGCTTGTCTAGTCTACGTCGCCAAGGCTGCGGCGGCGGAAGAAAGCGGCGAGGATTCCGCCGGACAGATTGTGCCATACGGAGAAGACGGCTGCCGGCAAAGCGGATTCGGGAGTGAAGAACTGGGAAGCGAGGCCTGCGGCCAGACCGGAATTCTGCATGCCCACCTCAATGCAGGTGGTGCGGGCAACACGCTCTCCGCCTCCGGTGGCTCGTCCAGCGAAATATCCCAGCAGGTGTCCGAGGACGTTATGCAGCATCACGACGAACAGCACAAACAGGCCAGCGTGCACAATGCGATCAGCTGACTTGCCGACAACAGCAATCAGCACGTAGGAAATACCGAGGACAGACACCCACGGCAGGAACGGCAGCACTTTCTGCACGGAGCTTTCTGCCAGGCGTCGAATAATCAGGCCGGCCAGAATCGGCACAAGGACGATCTGCACAATCGTCTTCGCCATCGACCACGCGTCAACAGGCAGGTATTGGCCGGCCAGCCACTGCGTGAGCAGCGGAGTCATGATCGGGGCAAGCAGAGTCGACACGGATGTCATGGCGACGGACAATGCAACATCACCTTTGGCCAGATAGGAAATCACGTTCGACGCAGTGCCGCCCGGCGCGCATCCCACCAGGATGACGCCCACGGCAAGTTCGGGCGGAAGGCTGAATACCTTCGTCAAGACGACGGCCAGTGTGGGCATAATGACGAACTGTGCAATCACACCGACGATGATGGGGAGCGGACGCTTGACGACCAGGACAAAATCGGATGCCGTCAGCGTCAGGCCCATGCCGAACATGATGACGGCGAGCGCAATGTTGACGCCTCCTGCCAGGCGCGCCGCTGGCCCGGGAATCAGCAGTCCCACGATGAAGGCGATAATGATGATGAGCGGGAAAACGGTCGCTGCGCGGCGAGCCGAGCGGTCCTCCGGATTCAGACGTGCCGATGAGTGATCCTGCTGGGAGTCGAGCACGTTGGTCGTGCTCTCATTATTGTGTTCATGGGACATAGATGTACAGTGCTCCACCGCATGCCACAGATGATTCGGCATCTCACCTTTTGGCCGAAGTGTCCATATGGCGACCACGTGCGCCACTTCCGTACACTGATCGTCATGACGAGCCGCCCGACTGACCATCCGCGCATCCGACGCCCGCGTTCTTCTTCGCGCGTGCGCGCACTCATGCGCACCGGCTGGCTGCCTGACCAGCATGGCTCGTGGATGATGGCGCTGCTGCCTTTCCTGGTCGGTGCCACGCGCGGAGGCTGGCGCCCTCTTCACCTGCTGGTTCTGGCTGCGTGGATGGTGGCGTTCATGTTGTTTTCTGCGGGAAGCTGGTGGATCCGCTCCCCCAAGCGTCAGCGTTTCGCAGCGGCCACAGGCACGTGGGCCGTAAGCACCGTCCTCCTGGGCGGAGCGTCGGTCCTGTGCGCCCCGAAACTGCTGTCGTGGGCACCGATTTTCGCACCCCTCATCGCGATCGCGCTGGTGCAGAGTCTGCGGCGGCGCCAACGGTCCATACTCGCGCGACTGTCGCAGGTATTTGCTTCTGTGTTCATGTGTCCTGTTGCGGTGGATATCTCGACCGCTTTCCGGCGCACACACTGGTTCCCCTGGCAAGGCGGCGAGCTGTGGCCTCAGGCCTGGTGCGCGTGGGCAGCGTTGGCCGGAGTGCTGGTCGGGTCCGTTCTGCATGTGCGCTGCCTGATCCGCGAGCGCGGAAACCCCACTTGGATTGTCGCCTCAGTGATCTGGCATGCTCTGACTGTCATCGGGACTGCGTGGGCAGCTGAGGCCGGGCAGCTTCATTGGCTCGTACCCTGTGCCTTCGCGCTCGCATTCACGAGGGCGACTTTCATGCCGTGGAAGCATCAGCGCACCACGATCGCCGTGAAATACATCGGGCTGGCCGAACTGGTCGTCATGGTGGCTGTGGGAGCTTCCCTCATGGTGGCGCCTTAGCGGTGGTCTGGCGGCAGGCATCATGAGACCATGTACCTATGAGGTTTCTTGTACGTTCCCTTGCCAATCTGGTCGGAATCTGGGTGTCCACCCTGATCATCAGCTCCGTGAATTTTGCTCCCGAAGCGTCGGTGTGGAAATCTCTGGGCACGATGATTCTGGTGGCTTTGATTTTCACGGCGGTGAACTCACTGGTTCGCCCACTGGTCAAGGTTGTCACCTTCCCGCTGTATATCCTCACCTTCGGCTTGTTCGCACTGGTCACAAACGCGTTGATGTTCATGCTGACAGGATGGCTCAGTGAGCAGGCGAATCTTGGTTTCACGGTTGGAGGCTTCTGGCCGGCAGTGGGTGCGGGTCTGATCACGGCTGTTATTTCCGCTCTTGTTGTCGCCGCGCTGCCACGCAGGTCAGAGTCGTAGCTATTCATCTGCAAAGATGCGGCGAGTGTTGAACAGCTGCGAGGTTGTCACAGTCTGATCGCTCAGGTGCAGTGACTGTTCGCGATGCCTGGACCATTCGCGTACTTCCGGGGGCGCCGCATACGCTGACGGATCATTCAAGGCGTCGAAGGCTTTGGTATACGGTTCCAGGCCGTGCGGCGTGATGTCCAGCCCCTCCCCGTCCAGCGGTCCGACCAGGTCGCCGTCAAAGGAAACAGTCACCGCATCGTTGACATCCATGTTGGGGGAGCCGTCAAGAGGCGGGACGATGTCGCGCGTATTCTCCATGAACAGGGTGTGGACGCCCTCGGGCATGACGTAATTTCCTGTCGGAGACCCGGCGGTCAGACTGGAGACGACGGTGTACTTGCGCGTCGTGTCCGGGTCGGCAATGAGCTGCGTATTTGTGATACCCGACTGGGAGTGTCCGACGAATTCAACGGGCTCGTCGGGTGCGATCCCCGCCATGTCCATCGCTTCGAGGGTTGCAGCACTCAGGTCGTTATTATCATGGCCGACCGCCTGCAAGTTGCTGAGCATGTCCTGCGGGTTGGTCTGCCCGGGTGTCCACTTTTGCGTACCGCGCACGACGACTGACCATGATCGCTTTGTCGACCCGTCGGGCTGCGGCGTTTCATGTTTGAGGATCTCAAGCTGGCCGAACGTGTCGCTGCCGCTTTCAAGCTGACTGACGCGGTCCAACAGTTCACTACCACTGCGAGGCGTCGGTACGGTGCGGGGCAGGCGGGGAGTTGGCGCATACCTGTTGGATACGCTCACGCCGCTGGCTCGACTCGACGCATTCACCGCACTTCGCGCCGTCAACCACAGCGGCGGCACACCCGCCAATGCAGCCACACCTGTTTTCGGGATGCTCGGATCAACGACACGGATCTGCGAGGATCGCTGGGGACGCCCCGATCCTCCCGCGTCACTGATTTGCGAGGTGGTGATTTGCAGGCCTGCCAGCGGTCCCGTCGCGCGCTGCCCGACCGTGAAGAAGAGCTGACTGGCAACGCGTGCGGCGTCAACGGTTTGAGTGCGCGGACTGCCCCACCATGCCTGCTGACCGGCATCGGGACGGAAACCGTACAGATCCCTTCTGGTGGACAGGGAATTCACTGTCGTCCCCAACGTCGCAATGTCGAATTCGACACGGTATCCCAAGGTAGGGTCGCTGTGCATCTTGCCGCTGAATTCATTCGCATACCCGTAGACTTGCCCCGCTGTCAGCCCTGTTGTCAGTGGCGAAAGCGGTGTCCACGACACTCGTCCGTCCACCAGCAGCATGCGTGCGGTGACAAAACGCTGGGCATCGCCTTCTGCACTGAGATACTTCATTGCCGCTGCGGTCAGGCGGTTACTCAAAGATTCCAGACGCACAACGAGCGCACTCACAGCAGTCATCGCATCCTCCACCGCGCCGATGAGGCGGCCGGAGTCGACCCCCAGCATGGCGGCCGAGGACGCCATGAGCTGAATAACCATCAGACTCGCATAACAGTTCTGCGCCGTCTCTTTCGCCATCATCACGCCGAGTGCCGCCCCGATCAGCTCATCTGTGTCAACACTGGTGTGTGCGCTGGTGGTGACAACGGAGTCATAGAAACCTGGGTCTACGCTCTGCTCACTCACGCGTTCCTCCTATCCCCCAACCGGACACATCAATACGGAGTTGCGTGCCGCATCGCCCACAACCTGCTGCGCCCACATCGCATCCGTCACAACGGCGTTGAATTCCCGGCGCGCCAGGTCCGCAGTGGGTCCTTGCCAACTGGGGCATTCGATGGCGCTGAGAGTTGCAACCAGCCCATCCATGTCCTCGCTCACGCTCCACAAGCTCCTCAGTACCGCGTCGATTTCGCCGCTCATATGCTGCCTCCTTCACATCAATGACGGTGTCACGGTAGCCAGCCTCATCGCCTCGCGCGCATGCCGTGCGGCCGCCTGTGGATTGGCGAGGGGAGGCGCGCGAACCTGTGGAAAACCTCTCCGCTCCACCATTCGCACTTGACCGAGTGATTGAATACAGTGTGATCACCCCACGCGCATGACTTTTCTTCGGGAGATGACCGGATGTACGTCGATCCCACATCCAACACCAAGGCTTCGAACCTCAGGTGGATTGTGCCCTACTGCCGCCCCGACGTTCCGCGCGTCTTTGCCGCACTGGTGCTGTTCGTCGTCGACAAGATCCTGATCATGCTGGTCCCGATCCTTGCGGGAATGATCGTGGATCTCGTCATCGTTGACCGCCACCTCGATCAGCTCCTGCCCCTGTGCGGCGCGATGGTGGGTGCGACGCTTGTACGCACCTGCGCCCGCTACGGCTACCAGATGCTGATGGAACGCTTCGGACAGAACTCGATTTACCGCCTGGTGTCCGACCAGTACGAAAAACTGCATTCGCTGGATTTCACGTACTTCAACCACACGCGCACCGGCGACATCATGAACCGCCTGACCGCAGACACCGACGCGATCCGGCACTTCCTGTCGTGGGTGACCTACAACGTGGTCGACTGCGTGTGCCTGTTCATCGGCTCACTGGCCGTCATGTTCACGATCGAATGGCGCCTCGCGCTGGCCCTGCTGGCCATCACCCCGTTCCTGGCCTATTGTGCCCGCCAGCTGGCCAAACATGCACGCCCCCTCTTCCTGTCGATGCGTGAATCCCTGGCTCGTCTCAATTCGATGGTGGAGGAAAACATCGAAGGCAACCGCGTGGTCCAAGCCTTCGTGCGGGAACCTTACGAGATCCGCAAACTCGATGAGCACAACGCTGCCGTCGACCCACATGTGTGCCTGGTAGTCGACTGCTCCACAGTTGAGGATCACACGCTGCCCGGACCCGCGCACCGCGCTGATCTCAGCGTCCGTCAGCGCGCGGTAGTACCAGCAGATCGGGTGAAATGACGGGTCATTGATGCCGGAGGCTTCAGATTCGGGCGGGTACGGCACGGTGATTGTGCGATCGAAGATCTCAGCCGGATTGTCACGAGGGCGCTCTCAATGCTCGCTCAGGCCGCGATCCTCATCATCGTATGCGAAGAGCCACTGACCGGTGAGGTCGAGCCACTCCTGGCGGCATAGCTGTGGGTGCTGTTGCGCCACAGTGCGCTCCTCGAAAAACAGATGAACCGAGTCTCGTTCTGATTGTACGGTAAGGATATGGGTACTTTTCGCAAGAGTGATCAGCGACCAGGCAGGATCCTGTACGAGGTGGCCGGTCTCAAGTGGCTTGCTGACACGCCACCCCAGGCTGCGCCCGTTGTGCCGGTGAGCGATTACGGCACGACATGGCTGGAGGAACCCGACCTGGAAACGACGCGACCAACCAGGCAGACTGCCGAGGATTTTGGTCGCGCACTGGCCCACACACATGCGGCTGGCGCACCGAATCTGGGTGCGCCGCCCCCGGCTGACGAGGACGCTCAGGGGTGGATGGGGCTGACTCGCCTGCCGCTCCTGTCCGAAGTCGAAGCACCCACGTCATGGGGCAAGTTTTACGCCGAATATCGAATCCGCCCGTACCTCAAAGCCAAAGCCTTCACCGCAGATGAGCGCGCCACACTCGAAGCTTTGTGCACCAGGCTTGAAAGCGGCGCCCTCGACCATGATCAACCGCGACTGGTCACAACGCCTGCGGCCCGCACGCACGGGGACCTGTGGTCGGGCAACGTGATGTGGACCCCGAACGGTGCGACGCTGATCGACCCGGCTGCTCAGGGCGGTCATGCGGAGGAAGACTTGGCGGCACTTGCCGTATTCGGCGCGCCCTTCGTGGAGCGGATCTGGGCGGCTTACGACGAGGAATCGCCCCTTGCTGACGGCTGGCGCGAACGCATTTCACTGCATCAGCTACATATGCTCGTCGTACACTGCGAGCTGTTCGGGCGCTCCTACGTGCCTGAAACCCTCGCGATCGCGCGGCACTGGGTGGGTTAAGCCGTCAATCCGTCCAGAGCGGCATCAAACTCGGCGTCGATCTCATCGTTGCGCCGATAGGTTGCCATCGACACTGCGACGCTGACCAGAAGGTTGAACACGAATCCGGGGACGATTTCGTACAGGTCGAAGATGCCGCCTGACAGGTTGCCCCACACGGCCACGGTCACGGCTCCGACGATGATGCCGGCGCATGCGCCTTGCCAGGTGAGTTTGCGCCAGTACAGGCACAGAATCACGATCGGTCCGAATGATGCACCGAAACCTGCCCACGCGAAGGCCACCAGGCCGAGGATCGTGTCCGAGGGACTCCACGCCAGCACCGCTGCCAGTACGGACACGGCGGCCACGGCCAGGCGTCCCAGTAGTACGCCGTTGGTTTCCGACAGGTCTCGTTTGGACAATGCTTTGTAGATATCCTCCACGATTGCCGAGGATGTGACCAGCAGCTGCGATGAAATCGTTGACATGATTGCCGCCAGAATGGCGGCCAGCATGAACCCGGCGATCAGGGGGTGGAACATCAGCTGTCCCAGCGTGATGAAGACGGATTCGGGATTCGGCAGCTGTGATTCGTCGTGCTGGTAGTAGGCGACGCCTGCCAGAGCAGTCATACCTGCGCCGATGACTGCCAGAGCCATCCAGCCGATGCCGATGCGACGCGCAGCCTTTGCTTGCGCGGCTGAGCGCAGCGCCATGAAACGCACGATGATGTGGGGTTGACCGAAGTAGCCCAACCCCCATGCCAGTGCGGAGATAATGCCTATCGCGGCCGTCGCGCTCAGCGTCCCGCCCGATGGATGCAAAATGGTGGGATCCACGCGCTTGATGGTCTGCACCATCGGACTGAAGCCGCCGACGTGAATAATCGCCACGGTCGGCACCAGAATGAGCGCACCCACCATCATGAGGCCCTGAACAACGTCCGTCCACGATACTGCAAGGAAGCCGCCCACCAGGGTGTAGAGCACGACGATCCCGGCCACCAGTGTCATGCCCAGGCGGTAATCCATACCGAAGGATGATTCAAAAAACGAGCCGCCGGCTACCATGCCTGATGACACGTAGAAGGTGAAGAACACCATGATGACCAGGCCGGCGACGATGCGGATCACGTTGTGAGGGTCTTTGAGGCGCGAGGACACGAACGACGGCACAGTGATCGAGTTGGAGGAAACCTGACTGTATGACCTGAGCCGAGGAGCTGTGTACTTCCAGTTCAGCCATGCGCCGATAGTCAGGCCAACCGCGATCCAGCCGTTGATCAGACCTGTCGCGTAGATTGCGCCGGGCAAACCCATCAGCAGCCAGCCCGACATGTCGGATGCGCCGGCCGACAACGCTGCCACACCTGGGGACAGCGACCTGCCACCCAGTATGTAGTCGTCAAGATTGCTCGTCCGGTTGTAGGCCAGCAGGCCGAGCATAATCATGGCGACGAAATACACAATCATCGCGATAGCCTGATACGTCATTTCACTCATTATGGCCCCCTTCGGTCTCGAGGGAAAAGAACAGGATCAGGCTACGTGATGATGTGAGGTAGTCGTCTCCTAGAAGGCTCCCAGTGGGATGGCGATAACGATGACGCACAGCAGCGCGACCACCGACAGGATCGTTTCCATCAGCGACCACGTTTTGAACGTCTCACCCACCGTCATGCCGAAGTATTCCTTGACCAGCCAGAACCCAGCGTCGTTGACGTGTGAGAGGAACACGGATCCGGCGCCGATGGCGAGCACCAGCAGTGCAGCGGCAACGGGTGAAATGTCGGCTGCCATAGGTGCCATGATGCCGCCAGCGGTGATCGTGGCAACTGTGGCCGAACCCGTAGCCAGACGCACGGCGACTGCCACCAGCCAGCCGGCGATCAGGATCGGCATTCCCATCTGCTCAATCCACTGGGCGATGACCTCGGCAATACCGGATTCGACCAGCGTTTCCTTGAAACCGCCGCCGGCACCGACAATGAGGAGGATGGATGCGACCGGGGCCAGCGAGGAGCCCACGATGTTGGTGACTTCCTGTGTGGTGCGGCCGCTCATGCGCCCCAGAACGACAATCGCATACAGCACGGTCAGCAGCAGCGCCACGATCGGTTCACCGACGAATGTCAGCAGTTTGAAGATGATGGAGTCCTCGTGCCCCATCATCACCATTTCGACCACGGTGCGCAGCAGCATCAAGATCACGGGCATCAAAACTACGGAGATTGCCACACCGAATGATGGGCGGTGCCCTTCGCGCTTTTCGGTTTCAGAGGCATCGCCCAGGACACTGGTGGCTTCGCGCGGCACCCACTTGACCATCACCTTCGCCGCCAGCGGGCCGGAAATGATGACTGTGGGCACAGCGACGAGGAGGCCCAGGCCGAGTGTGATGCCGATATTCGCATTCAGTGCGTCAATCGCGATGAGTGGCCCGGGGTGCGGAGGCACGAGTCCGTGCAGTGCCGACAAGCCAGCCAGTGCAGGAATCCCGACCGCTACGACCGGCAGTTTGGCGCGGCGCGCAACGAGCATGACCACTGGGATCAGCAGCACGATGCCGACTTCAAAGAACAGCGGGATACCGACGACGAAGGCGACCAGTGCCATAGCCCACGGCAAGCGGTGCGGAGCTGTCTTTTCAAGGACAGTGTCAACGATCTGGTCAGCGCCGCCTGAGTCGATCAGGAGCTTGCCGATGATGGCGCCGAATGCGATCAGGACGCCCACGCCACCGACGGTGGATCCGACGCCCTTGGTAAATGCGGTGAACGTGTCGGTCAGCGGGATGCCTGCAATCAATGCGAGGACAGCGGATCCGAGTGTCAGCGCGAGGAATGGGTGCATTTTGCGCCAGACGATCAGCACGATGATCGTGGCGATACCGGCCAGTGCCGCTACCAGCAGCTGCGCCACACTGTCCGTGTGTTGCACACCGTCCGCGGCTCCTGCCATGGGGATGAGAATCTGATTCATCGGTTTGGCCCCTTAATCAATCAGACCCTGCTCACGCAGGGCATTCACTGTGGCATTGAAAGTCTCGTCGATATCTCCCAGCGCTGAGATCACTACGCCGTCCTCGTCACTTTCGAGGTCTTCGAGCGTGGCAAACTGTGAAGGCAGCATATTGGGCTTCATGAAGTGGTCACGGGTCGCCATGCGCTCTCGGATGACATCTTCCGGCACGGTCAGATGCACGAAAAAAACGCGTCCTTGCGATTCGCGCAGCAGGTCACGATAGCTGCGTTTCAACGCGGAGCAGGTGACGATCGTTGATTGGCCATTTCTGGCGTGATCGCTCATCCAGTCGCGTATCGAACGCAGCCACGGCCAACGGTCCTCATCGGTGAGCGGTGTGCCCGCACTCATCTTGTCGATATTCGCCTGGGGGTGGAAATCATCCGCCTCGGCTGCTGGCCATTTCAGGAAGTCGGCCATCTGCTGAGCTGCAGTGGTCTTTCCGCATCCGGCAACTCCCATGAACACCAGGTGCACTGCCTCGTTACTCATCTTCCTCCACCCCATTGTCTGTGAACAATCGTTCAGAACTAGCCTACTGATTCTACTGTTCTTGCAACGATTAAACGTGTGAATTGCGGGCAATACGTCGATTCGGTGCGATTGCGTAGAATAAGGCCATGAGCGATACGTGGTCAACTCTTTTCAATCCGGAATCCGGCTATACCGACCTTGCGATGGACACACCCCTGTCCCCTCTGGATGGGCGCTACCGCGCAGCCGTCGCCCCTCTGGCAAACACGCTGTCTGAGGCAGCGTTGAACCGTGCGCGCGTCCATGTGGAAGTTGAATGGCTCATCTACCTGATGGACCACGAGGTTCTGCCCGGCGCTCCCACACTGACCGATGCGGAACGCGCCTATCTGCGCCGCCTGGCCGTCGATTTTGGACCGGAAGACATTCATCGTCTCGCCCGCATCGAAGCTGAAACGCGCCACGATGTCAAAGCGGTCGAATACCTGATCAAAGAGCACTTGGATCAGGCGCCAGACGAGCTGGGAGATTCCACCTGCCTGCCGGACCTGCACGAAGTGGTCCACATTTTCTGCACCTCCGAAGACATCAACAACCTCGCGTACGCGCTGACTGTCGCCGCGGCTGTCACACACACGTGGCTACCGGCAGCCCGCCAGCTCATTGAGTCACTGCGTGCCATTGCGCGCGACGGTGCCGACGCGCCGATGCTGGCACACACCCACGGTCAGCCCGCCACTCCCGTGACAATGGGCAAGGAAATGGCGGTCTTCATTCACCGCCTGAACCGTCAGATCGACCGCATTGAGAAAGCCGAATACCTCGGGAAGATCAATGGTGCGACCGGCACGTGGGCGGCACACATGGTGGCCGTTCCCGGTGCCGACTGGCCGGCGCTCGCTCAGGGATTCGTCGAGTTCCTCGGCTTGACATGGAACCCGCTGACCACGCAGATCGAATCACACGACTGGCAGGCCGAGCTGTACTCGGACGTCGCCCGTTTCAACCGCATCGCGCACAACCTGGCGACGGATTGCTGGTCGTACATTTCGATGGGCTACTTCCACCAGAACCTTGCTGCCCAGGGGTCTACCGGCTCGTCCACCATGCCCCACAAGGTCAACCCGATCCGATTTGAAAACGCCGAAGCGAACCTGGAAATTTCGTGCGCGCTCTTCGACACGTTGGCGGCCACACTGGTGACATCGCGCATGCAGCGCGACCTGACGGATTCAACCACGCAGCGCAATATCGGTGTCGCTTTCGGACATTCGCTGCTGGCACTGGATAATCTGGTGCGCGGCCTGGCCGGACTGGACATCAACCGTGAGCGCATGGCTGCTGACCTGGATCAGAACTGGGCTGTGCTGGGTGAAGCCGTCCAGCAGGCGATGCGCGCTGCTTCCATTGCGGGCGCAACCGGCATGGCCAACCCGTATGAGCGCCTCAAGGAGCTCACCCGCGGGCACACAGTCGGCGCCGACGAAATGCGCACATTCATCGCCGGCCTGGGATTGCCGGGTGAGGTCGAACATCGCCTCCTGGACCTGACCCCCGCCACCTACATTGGCCAGTCCGAAAAGATGGCGGGCTGGGAGTAGTCCGTCCACGGTTTACGGCCGCCAGGCCGGGTCAGCGTCGGGTGCGCCGAAACGCGCATACAGAGCCGAGGGTGTCGCGGTTTCCTCGCTGAATCCAACACTGGTGACGTCGCATCGCACTTCGCCTGCTGAATCCGTGACGCAGGCGCGCACCGCCACGGGAGCCAGCTCCGGGTTGTCCCATGCGCACCGCACCGCATCCTCGAGCTGTTGGCGTGCCTGATCTTCACTGTCGTCATCACACACGATGCGCATGTCAATCAGAGGTGAACGGCCAAACCCTTCGTGCACACGCACATCCAACGACAGGTGCGCTCCCATCATGTCCGGCATGCGCTCAGTCAGCCACTGCTGCACGCGGTGCCCGCGACCCGCCCGTTTCGGCGGTTTAAGAACATCCAGCGCGGCGCTGACCCCCCGCGCTCCGGCGGTGAGCACACTGATCAGCACGGGGTTGTCGATCTGTGGCAGACGGCCGCGTCGCCCTCGTCCATGCCCCTTATTGACGGGGGTGGGTGAGCCTTTTCCCTTACGCCTGCGCATGTGTCCTCCTCAACGCTGAAAAGTCGATCAATGGGTTGGGCTGCCACTGCCAGTCACTGCCCACCAGGTCAGATTCGGGTGCGTCGAGCACGACGTACTGGTCCCACGTCGGCTCTTCGACGGTTTCGAGTACGTCCTGCCACACCTCATGGAATGTGGTGTGCACGGATTCCCCCTCGCGCGGCAGGAATTCCTGCAGGCGGTCCACGCATTCCGAGGGGTATCCGTGTCGGACGACGCTGGCTCGCCGCTCCAGCAGACGCACCGTGTCGGTGTAGATCGTCGATGAATGCGCGTAGTACAGCGGCGACTGACGCGGCCGCACCAGGTTTCGGTGGATCGTCACCCGCTGGTCGGGGGTCAGTGCGGGTGTGCCGTCCAGGGCTGGAATCACGTCCTGGTCGTGAGCAATCGACACCATCGTCACATCGGGGCGAATTTTGATGCGCCGGCATGGTGATCCCATCGTCATCACGCCGCTCACGCGCATACCCGCCTCATCCGGGTCCATCGACGCCAGGGCTGCTGCCACCATGCCGCCCTGAGAGTGGCCGCAGATCAAGACGCGTTCGGCCGGCCAGTCATCCTGGTCCACACCGCTGCGTCGCATCGCTTCATGCACCGCCTTGACCGCTCCGATCCGCACGGCTGAAGGCAGGAAGAGGACTTCGCGGATATTCGATTCCGTGTCGGCAGGGTTCGGAGTCGATGTCGGGTCAAGGTGCATGGTGCCGGGGATGGCCACGATCCAGCGTCGCGCGTCGCTCTCGCCCACGCGCACCACCTTGACCATCTGCCCCATCGATCCGCAGTAGTACATGTCGTCGATGTCGGCGGCGATGTCACCCAGTGACGAGGGTGGCTGCGTTCTACGCAGTTGCGGTGTGGGGTGGCCGGGCGGAACGGTCGGCGTACCGTCGTCACTATCGAGGATCACCGCAGTGTGAACCGCTCCGCCACGAAAATATCCGGTCGCTGTGCCAACAGTCAGTGCGATCACCATCAACGCTTCATATCCGCGACGCGGAACCAATGGCAGCATGGCGCGCGCTCGGCCGTCGCAGTCGGTGTGCGTGGCGATCCGCGCCTTCAGATACAGTCGGCCAGCGTCGGCCACGCGGCGCGCAGCAGCGGCTCCTGCCCGCACCAAAAGCGTGTCCAGGCCCGGTTCATCGAAGAAGATCCGCTGGAAGCGTTCAAGTATTTCCGACCCCATGCGCTCGGAGGCGACCCTCAGCACTTTCTGTGCATCCTTCGGCACGAAGCGCGCATCGGAGAGCAAGTCGGCACCGGCTGCCAGAGCAATGGCCGGAATCATCGGCACGAGTTTCATGCGCACGTAGGTCGGCGGATAAGACTGCGGCACACGTTTGAGTGGATACCACCTGTCTTCGCTGCGACCCATATGTGTAGTCTGGCACGTCCCATTTATTGATGCCTGCCGAATCGTACAATGGGGTCAGGCTACGAATTCAAGGAGAATCATGCTCATTCTGATCGATCACGCCAATATTGACCTCATTCGTGAGACTCTCGATTACCTTCCCATCGACGGCGTGACTACGAACCCCACCATTCTGGCGAACGAGGGAGGCGACCCGCTGGAGGTTCTCCGTAAAATCCACTCGGTTTTGCCGGAAGGCTCGCAACTGCACGTGCAGGTCGTGTCCCATGATCGCGAATCCATGGTGGCCGAGGGGCGCGCGCTGCGTGCGGAGTTCGGCAAGCACCTGCATGTCAAGATTCCGGTCACCCATGAAGGCTTCGCCGCGATCAACATGCTGGCCTCGGAGGGTATCCCGGTCACGGCAACGGGCGTCCACTCCACCCTGCAGGGCTTCATGGCCGCTCAGGCCGGTGCGCGCTATGTTGCGCCGTATGTGAACAGGATGGATAACTTCGGTATCAACGGTGTGCGTGTAGCAACCGAAATTCATCAGATCCTGCGCACCCATCACCTGCATGCGGATGTGCTGGCCGCTTCCTTCAAGAACTCCGATCAGGTGCTGCGCCTGGTTGAGGCCGGTATCGGCGCGATCACTGCCGCTCCGTCCGTGCTGGCTGCGTTGGTGGCCAACCCGATCACGGATGTGGCGATCGCCGCTCAGGATGCTGATTTTGCCCGCCAGGTCGGCGGCGAGGAGACCTTCAGTGATCTGATTGCTCTGGCTCACCAGCGTGACCAGCAGTCGCTCAAGGTCGCGCAGCCTGAGCTGTAACCTTTTTCCTTCACGCGCGCCGTGACCGTCAGTGGTCGTGGCGCGCGTTTTACTATCGGCGCACCCCTTGACACTAATACCCCCTAGGGGTATTGTCGTGCTGGTAGACCTGAGAGGAGACCTCAATGCGCGGATACTCAGCATCAACCCAGCAGTACCTCACCCGGCTTCGCCGTATCGAAGGTCAGGTGCGCGGCGTCCAGCGCATGGTCGAGGAGCAGGACTACTGCATTGACGTACTCACGCAGATATCTGCCATTCAAAGCGCCCTTGATTCAGTCGCCCTCGGCCTCGTTCACGACCATCTGGGCCACTGTGTCCTCGACGCCGCCAAGCACTCTCACGAAGCTGGCGAAGAAAAAATCACCGAAGCGATCAACGCGATCGCACGGCTCGTCAAATCCTGAAAGGACTCATCATGGCACTCGATCGAACTGTTGAACTCTATGTCGACGGCATGACCTGTTCCCACTGCGTCGCATCCGTCACCGAAGAACTCAAAGAGGTCGAAGGCGTATCCAACGTGGAGGTCATTCTCAAGGCCAACAAGACCTCACTGGTCACCGTCCACACGCAGACCGGCGTAGATGACGACGCCCTCAAAGATGCCATCAGCGAGGCCGGATACACACTGACTGAAATCAAGCGAGACTTCTAAGGAGCTATATGCACAGCGCGCTGGATCGCGCACAAGACCTCAGGCGCCGCCTCATCGTCACCGCGCCGCCCACACTGGTCGTTGCCACCGTTTCGATGTTCCACAGCCTGCATTTTCCGGGCTGGCAATGGGTGGTGGCCATCCTGTCACTACCTGTCGTCACATGGGGCGCGTGGCCCTTCCACCGCTCAGCCATCCAGGGTCTACGCCACGGCACAACAACAATGGACACACTGGTGTCCCTGGGCGTGACCGCTTCAACTGCGTGGAGCCTGTGGGCACTGCTGTGGGGCGGCGAATCCGCGATGCTCTATTTCGAGGGCGCCTGCGTGATCGTCCTGTTCCTGCTGATCGGGCGCTATGCGGAGGCGCGCACCAAGCATCGGGCCGGCGACGCGCTGCGCTCACTGCTCTCAATGGGCACCACCACAGCGCACCGCATTCTGCCTGACGGGACGCGCGAGGACGTCGACAGCGCTGACCTGCAGGTCGGAGACATGTTCGAGGTTCGTCCCGGCGAATCCATCGCAACAGATGGGCGCATCATCTCAGGCGAATCCGCCATTGACACGTCGATGCTGACCGGCGAGTCCGTTCCACGCGATGTTGCTCCCGGTGACGATGTAGCAGGTGCCACGATCAACACGTGGGGCGCTCTGGAAGTGGAAGCCCGCCGAGTTGGATCCGACACCGCGTTGGCCAAGATCGGCCGCATGGTCAGCGAAGCTCAGGCCACGAAGGCACCGATCCAGCGCCTGGCCGACACGATCAGTTCGGTTTTCGTGCCGGTCGTGCTTGCGATTTCCGCGGCAACACTGATCGGCTGGCTCATCTTTTCTGGCGACGTTCAGGCCGCGGCCACCGCCGCCGTTGCCGTGCTCGTGGTGGCCTGCCCGTGTGCGCTGGGACTGGCCACACCCACCGCCCTGCTGGTCGGCTCAGGGCGCGCCTCCCAGCTGGGCATCGTGATCCGCTCAGCTGAAATCCTCGAAGAAACCCGCAAGATCGACACGATTGTGCTGGACAAGACCGGCACGGTCACAACCGGCAACCTGGCCGTCGAACACGTCGAGTCAAGCGATCCCGACGTCACGCTCGCCCTCGCAGCCGGTATCGAGGCACGCTCTGAACACCCGATGGCGCGCTCAATTGTGCGCGCCACACAGTCCCGCTCACTCACGCCCGTTGCGACTCGCCGCTTCGTCAACCATTCCGGCATGGGTGTCTCAGCTCTGATCGACGGCGGTTTGGCTCTGGTGGGCAGGCCCGAGTGGTTCACGGGGCTGGGTATCAGTATTCCCGAGGACATCGTGCGCACTGCCCGATCGCGTTGCGCAACGCCCATCGTGGTGGCCAGCGTTCCAGGGTGGGATGAGTCGCCCTCGACAATCCACGCCGACGAAAGCGACGCTGAGAGCCCGGTCCGTGTTGACATGGCGGTGGGCGGAATGACGTGCGCGTCGTGTGTGAATCGTGTGGAACGCAAGCTGGGCAAACTTGATGGAGTCGAGGCGCACGTCAACCTGGCGACCGAAAGCGCATCGATTCTGCTCACCCGCGACCACGGTGACGATGAGTTGGTGCACGTTGTGGAAGCTGCCGGGTACCAGGCGCGTGTGCGCTCGCGCACCAGTGAGACTGCCGAGCCGTCTGCACCAAGTATTGGCCGCCAGCTGGACGCACCACTGACCGGGGCGCAGGTGCATGGTGTGATCGTATTGCGCGACCAGGTGAAGGACTCGTCAGCTGAGGCAATCGGCCTGTTCCGCAACTTGGATATTGAGCCGATCCTGCTGACCGGCGACAATCAGGGTGCTGCTGACGTGGTAGCCGACCAGGTCGGCATTTCCCACGTGATCGCTGATGTGTTGCCGGATGACAAGCGCGATGTCGTGAAGCGCCTGCAGGATGAGGGACGCGTTGTGGCGATGGTGGGTGATGGCGTCAACGACGCTGCGGCGCTCGCTCAGGCGGGACATCGCGGGCTGGGTATGGCGATGGGATCCGGAACGGATGTGGCGATCCAGGTTGCTGACATCACGTTGGTGTCCTCGGATCTGCGCGCAGCCGCCACCGCAATCGACCTGTCACGGCGGACACTGCGCGTCATCCGGCAGAACCTGGTGTGGGCGTTCGGCTATAACGTGGCTGCCATTCCGCTGGCTGTCGCAGGACTGCTCAACCCGATGATCGCAGCCGGCGCGATGGCGTTGTCATCGGTGTGCGTGGTGACTAATTCTCTTCGTCTGCGTCGGATTCGCGCCCTGGGGTCTCGTCAGCCCGATGCGGATACGGGTCACCCAGCTTAAACGCGCGGCTCTCGGAGCGCCTCAAAGGCGAACGCGTCAGCACGCGTGGCCCGCGTTCGGTCAGCGCCACCAGCGTATCGATCAGCTGCTGTGGTTTGTTGAGTTCACCGAGGGTGCGATCTCCACCCAAGTGGACGAATGCGCACGGCAGCTCCACCATGGTGAACCCTTGCATCAGCAGGTCGATCGTCATCGCGGGTTCCAGCCCGTACCCGTTGGCGAAAGGCATGATGGCTGTCAGCGCTTCGCGCGTGATGCAGCGATTTTCGGACATGGGCGATTCAGGTGCCCACCCTGTTGCGCGCCGGATGGCTCGACGCGCTATCCGTGCGGCGGGCAGGCGGCGACTGGATTTCTCACTGGCGCAGGCACAGTCCGCCATCCCGGTCATCACTGCTTCGACCAGCACGGCGGCTTCGACGGCTGATTCGCCCAGGTCGGATGAGAGGAAGAGCAGGAGGCGTGGTGGCCAGTCGGCGCGGTCACGCATCGCTGCGACTTTCACGCCTGTCTCCATCGCGGATGCGCGTCCACGCGGCACTGAGTGTCGAACAACGACGGCACCTGCCATTCGCGCGTGCGCGCCTGTTTCGTCAGTGGAGCCGTCATCGACGACTATGAGCAAATCGACTGCGGGAATGGCGCGGCAGGATCGGACTGTGGAGGCAATGTCATGAGCATCGTCGTGCGCCCAGATGATCGCGGCAACGCGTTGGGGTCCCGAATCGTTCACGCCCACAACTTTACTCCGACTTTGCCTCTTCTTGTACCTCTACCGGATGGTGACTTGTCGAGAAACAAGCCCCTGTTTGGCTCGACGCTCGTCATGTGTCAGAGCTTCGGTCGCATTGAGCGCGTCCTCAAGCTTGCTGATGAAGTTCTGCGCAGGCTTGGACACGTCATCAGAGCTGACTCCTTCTGCCAGTTCGAACACGGGGATGGCCAGCCCGCAGGCGCGGAAGGCTCCGACAAAGCGGGAACCCTCCCCCACGTGGGCATCTCCGGCCACCTGCATACGTGCCAGCGCGGTAAAGAGCTTGTTTTCGTCCTCATCGGTCACGTAGCGCACGAAGTTGCGGTTCATTTCGCACCAATACATGCCGGGCGCTCCCGGGACTTCCTGCGTGGGGATCAGTTCGTTGCGTGTCTGCTCCATCGTGGAGCGGATGTCCTCGGACATTTCTTCGGTCGGGTCGAACCAGAATGAGAAATCGTCGCACAGTTCCATCGGTTCGGCGCTTTCCAGCAGTTCCTGCAACCTGGGTGCGGGGTCACGCACGTCAAAGGCAACGATACCTTCGTCTTTCGCGTCGAGGGCGGCTTGCAACGCGCCACCCACATCGTGAGACAGGTCGCCGGAATGGAATCGCGTTTGCATGCCCACCATGATTCGGCCGTCACCGCGCACCATGGCACCCTGCCCGTCTGGCAGCAGTGAGACTATGTCGAATTCGACGCCGTCCGTCGTGCGGGCACTCATGCGCGCACACGGAATGATTTCCCTCATGGCGACCAGGTCGCTTTCGCATGGAAGCCCGTCAAAGGGTCGTTCCACGAAGCGGATCGGCGGACGGTACGTGCTGCGTCCGGGTTGTACTTTTTTACGACGGCTTGCTTTACCCATACGCACAACAATACTGGCTAACAGTGTGCGAGCGCATGTGCCATTGCATCGTGTTCCGCTCTGGTCACCGTGAGTTTCCACTTGGCTTTCACCGCGATCTGCCGCGTCACGTATTCGCAGCGGAAACTGCGGTCAGGTGGCAGCCACTGATCAGCTGAAGCAGCCATCTTGTCCTGGTTGGCCTGTCCGTCAACTGCCAGGAGATTGTCCGGGTCGTTGGCGAAGGCCTGCCTGCGGGCTGTGTCCCATTGCCAGGCTCCCGATCTCCATGCGTCGGCAAGCGCCACGACGTGATCGATCTGCACCAGTGTCGACGTGTCCTGACCTCGCTGAAATTCGATGACCTTGCCCGTGTAGGGTTCTGCCAGTGTTCCGCTGAGCACCACACAGTCGCGAGTATTCGGCTTGAACGTTGGCCGCGCGAGGTCACGGGCCAGAATGTCGTTACGAGTGTCGCACCCGTTATGGTCCTCATCGGCCCACTTCTGACCAAACTGGTCCCGGTTGTAGTCAGGGGCGCCCTCGTCACTGCGTACGATCAGTGTGCGAAGCTGGTCACCGGCGGGACCGGCGGGAGCTTCGACTCGTGGGGCGGGTATGAACAGCCACAACACCCACGCCAGCAGCACAATGACTGCCAGCGCGATGATGAAATCGCCGATGCTGAATCGCCCACGCACCTACTCATTATGAGCATCACGTCGGCACCTGCCCGACTTATCCACAGGGCTAGCGCCGCGCCAGTTTTTCGCGGATCCAGTAGATCCCCATGATGATCAGCATCAAGCCGAGCATCGAGATCAGCTGCGGGCGCGCAGAGGGGCTCAGAGCCATGAGCACACCCATCACGGCCAGGCCAGCCAGAGCCAGATACCCCGTCCACGGCCAGCCGGGCATGCGGATCGGCAGGTCATGATTTTCACGCAGGATTGGGCGCAGACGAATCTGCGAAATGATGATGAAGACCCACGCAATGAGCAGCACCATGCCGATCGCGTTGATCAGGATCCCCAGAATCGCCTCCGGCAGCCACCAGTTCAGACCGACCGACACCAGGGCGAGGATGACTGACAGGCTGACGGCTCGGCGCGGGGTTCGCCCTCGTGCAATATCACCGACTGCAGTCTCTTCCGCCATGACGGCCTCAAGATCACGCTTTGAATCGCCGGTGACCACATGGGCGAGTGCGTCCGGCGAATCCGATGCAGTTGCCGACCCGCCCAGCAGCCACGGTGAGCCCATGCCGCGAGCGCACAGCGAGTAGGCCATACGCGACGACGAGTAGACGTTGGCTGAAAAAGCGCTGACGAGGGCCACGAACACGATGATTTCCATGATGCGGCCGACAGCTGGGATACCCGCCATGTTCAGCACCGTTGCGAACGGGTTGAGCACCATGTCAGGCGAGTTCCACGGCAGCAGGCAGATCAGCAGTATCACCGAGCCGACGTAGAACACCAGGATGCGCCACAGTACTGAGCGAATCGCCTTGCTCATGGCGCGCTGCGGGTCTTCCGCTTCGGCGGCCGCAATCGTCACAATCTCAATGCCGCCGAACGATGTGATGATGGCGAGCAGGCCGGTTGCGATGCCCGCCATGCCCAACGGTGCGAACCCACCGTTGCCAAGGACGGTTTCCATCACCGGGGCGGTCTTGCCGGGAATGAAGCCGATCAGCAAACCGACGCCGATCAGCAGGAACATAATGATGGCTGCGACTTTGATTCCGGCCAGCCACGCTTCGACCTCACCGAAGTCACCGGCTGCCATCAGGTTGACTCCGCCGAGCACCACCACAATGACGAGGGCGACGATCCACTGCGGGACCGCAGGGAACCACTGCACGAAGATCTGTGCGGCACCTGTGATTTCCATGCCGAGCACCATGATCAGCATGAACCAGTACATCCATCCGACCGTGAACCCGGCCCACCGTCCGATGCCGGCTTCGGCATATGTGGAGAACGATCCGGTCGACGGCAGCGCGGCTGACAGTTCCGCCAGCGAGTACATCACAGTGATCGCGATGAGCGCTGCAATCAGGTACGACACAAGAACGGCCGGTCCGGCCGATGCAATGGCCTGCCCGGTCCCCAGAAAGAACCCAGCACCGATCGCTGAGCCAAGAGCAATCATTGACAGGTGGCGCGTTTTGAACCGGCGCGGTTTTCTGGTTTCAGTCATAGTCATGATTCTCACACTTTCCGTTCGTGCGCTGTCATGCGCGCTCAAGTGGTGAGATCAGCGACGGGTCGTTATTCTTCACCGACCCGACTTCCCGGCCCACGCGGCGCGGCAACAGGTGTGGCTCGGGAACAGCGTCAATCAGTGAGCGCACCTCATCCGGACGGTCCAGGTGCGGGTCGAGCCATGCTCCCCACAATTCCCTGGGCACGATCAGCGGCGTGCGGTCATGAATAGTGCCGAGGGCGTCCGGCGCGCTGCGTGTCAGGATCGCACATGTCCAGCTGTCGCAGATGCCTGCAAAGGCCATGAGGGGGTCGCCCTCGTCGGCGGACAAAAACCAGGGCTGCTTGCCTTGCCACTCGTAGTATCCGTTCGCGGGAACGAGGCAGCGGTGGTGCCGGACGGGGCCGCGGAAGGACGGCTTTTCCGTGACTGTTTCGGCGCGCGCGTTGATCATGGGGCGAAAACCGGGTTTGGCCCAACTTGGCACAAGCCCCCATGTCGCATCGGTCATCACGCGGACAAGGCGGTCGGCGTAGTGTTCCATGATGACGCGGATTGGCTGAGTGGGCGCAATGTTGTAGGACGGAACGGTAAGCCCCAGCAGCTGGTCGAGTTCGAAGAGGTCCTGCATGTCGTCGTCGTTACCGAACAGGACGAACCGTCCGCACATTATTGCTCCTTATCGAGTTCTTCACGGATCTGGTTGAGCGCGTCGGTCGCTGCCTGAGCTGCAGCTTCAGCGGTCACAGCGGCGGTTTCCACGCGGTTACGGCCCCACAGGTGTGCAAGTGACCATTCCGAGTTGCGCGGCAGCTGCCAGGAGCGCTGGAAAGCAAGGAATGTGAATGCTGACCCGACTATGATTGCGGTCGCCATTCCGATGGTGTCGAGGTGCCAGTTCCAGAAGGCCACCATGATCGCGGAGGACACCAGTGCAGGCGTGGCGTACAGGTTGTTTCCTCCGAACACCATCGGCGTGTTTCCCGCTGCGATGTCCCGGATCATGCCGCCGCCGATTGCGGTGGTCATCCCGAGGATCAGTGCCGGCATGATGCCGAACCCTGCTTCGAGTGTTTTCGCGGCTCCGGTTGCTGCCCAGCAGCCCAGTACCGTCCCGTCAGCAAAGGCGAGGGCGATCTGCCAGCGCCGTGAATCAAACGTGAACATGTAGGCGATGATGGCTCCGACCAGCGCCGCTGCCAGGTAGAACGGATCGGTGAGTGCTGCCGGCGGGCCAACCTGCAGCATGACGTCACGCAGAATACCGCCGGCCAGCGCAGACATCACGGCGAGGACGCCGAATCCGACGATGTCGAACCTTTTCATGCGTGCCAGGCGGCCACCCAGAACGCCGTTGAGCACCACGCCGATCAGGTCGATGGCGCGAAAAATGTCGGGAAGCGCATCGTTGAGCGAATGGAGCACAGAAGTCACATCGTCGATTTTAAAGTGCTGTTGTACCGAACAACCAGCCCAGAGCGTATGTCACGGCGGCTGCTCCAAATCCGATTGCCAACTGTCTGAATGCGCGAGGCATGGGGTCCTGACCAGAAAGCACACCCACCATTCCGCCGGTCAGCAGCAGCGAAATTCCCACCAGCACGGCGGCAATAACGACGGCGAGCAGGCCATCGGCCGCGAAAATATACGGAATCAGCGGGATGAACGCGCCAGCGGCAAAGAAGATGAAAGAGCTGATTGCCGCGCGCCACGGGGTCCCCACTTCTTCACCGGCACCGCCAGAGTCGTTGCCACTGAGCGCTGTGCGCACGGCGATCGGTCCGGATTGGCCTGATGGATGGGCGGCGACTTGCTGGAAGACGCGGTGCGCGTGTTCGGCTGCATCTTCAGGCGTTTCGCCGCGAGCGCGGAACACCAGCGCCAGTTCGTTCGCATCCACGTCGAGGGCGGGCACTGACTGGTGGGCCTGTGAGTCGGGCCGGGATGCGTCGAGCAGTTCACGCTGACTGGACACGCTGACCCATTCCCCTGCTGCCATTGAGAGGGCGCCGGCGAGCAGGCCGGAGATGCCGGTGACGAGGACAATCCTGGAGCTCACGCCGGTTGCCGCAATGCCCAGGATCAACGCCAGATTGGACACGAGGCCGTCGTTGGCACCGAACACTGCCGCGCGGAACGTGCCGGCCAGAGACTGGCGCGATCGTGCGGTCAGGCCTCGGATCACTTCGCCATGTATGTGTTCGTCGGCTGCCATCTGCGCGGTCGCGTCGTCGTCCTGGTCGTACGCCGTGCGTTGTTCGGATCGTTGAGCCATCGCGAGAACGAAGATTGTTCCGAACATGCGTGCGAGAAATGCGCGTGCCCGGGCGCGAAACGAAGGCCTGGGTTCAGGGTAGGCATGAGGGCCAAGCAGGTCGAGCCAGTGTTTTTCGTGACGTTCTTCCGCGTCTGCCAGTGCGTTCAGCACCTGGCTGTCGCCGTCTTTTCGGCGAGCGGCGAGATGGCGGTAGGTCGCCTGTTCCATGCGTTCTTCAGCCAGGTACCTGCGCCACCGGCGTATCTGTTCGCGGGTCGGAGTGTGTTCAGACGTCACGGTGACTACAGTGGCACTCCCACCGCCGCGTTGTCCACGAGCGTCGTCGAAAGAGGACGTTCGGGCGTCCGGAATTATTCTTCTTCCACCTCGACGTCGACATATTCGTAGGTGCTGGTCGGTGTGCCGAAAAGGCGTTCCTTCACAGCATCGGCAACTTTGTCGGTTACACGTTCGCCGCCGGTGCGCACCGCTTCGGATACCCGCTGGCCGGCATTGTCGAGGGGACGCGACACGAAGGGCTGTTCACGAAGCTTGTGCGCTGCGGCTTTGATCTTCTCGTAGCGTTCACGTCCGGCTCGTGTTCCGAGGACGTACCCCACTCCCAGTCCGAGGGCGAGTCCAATTTTCATTCCCATTGACGATCTCCTCTCGCGTCGACACCCAGTGTATTTTCCTTAGGGCGAATTGTCTCACGCTTTTGCCACAGAACTGACAAAAATAGCTAGGTTGGAAGGTATGAGTGAGGTCTTGATTGAAACACCCCGCGGGCTCAGCCTGTCGGGTTCGTTCGTCAACCCTGTGGACAGCACTGACTGTGCCGTGCTGTTTTCTCACTCGTTCCTGTCCGATCGTCACTCCGGCGGGCACTTCGATCGCCTCGCCGGGCACTACCGCACGGCGGGGTATGCGACGCTGGCATTTGACTATTCGGGACATGGGCTGTCTGACGATGACATCATCACTCTTGACTCTCACGCGGAGGATCTGCGTGCCGCATCAGGCTGGCTGGCTGACCAGGGTTTCCATCGCCAGCTGATCCACGCGCACTCCTACGGCGCCACCGTCGCCATGAACGCTGCTCCACCTGCAGCGACAACTATGGTGCTGTCCGGGGCGGTACTGGGTCCCGTGTCGTATGACTGGCAGGCTATTTTTTCTTCCGAGCAGCTTGATGAACTGGAGCGTCACGGCGTCACAACCATCCCTGACGATTCACCCGGCCCTCGCCAGAACTTCACGATTTCCAGGCAGACTCTGGTGGATCTGTCGCTGGTCGACACGAAAGCGACAGTGGATCACCTGACCATGCCGGTTCTGATCATTCACGATGCCGACGATGAGGAGATCGGCCTGGTGGAAATGACTGAGGAAGTCATGCCGGAGCTGCCGCTGGGAAGTTCCGTCCAGGTCATTCACGGCTCGCATTTCGGCGCAGGTGAAGACGCTCAAACGCTTATGGATCTGTCGCTTGAGTGGTCACGCACGCACGTTCCGATTCGTCGATAGTCGGCAGGCCTATTCGCGCTGAGGTCGGCGGTGTCCGCGGTATCGAGTCTTGCCGTGGGTGACGCTGTAGCGGTACCCCAGTGGAGATGTCCACTCGTATATTCCCGGTCGGTGCTGAGTCAGGTGCCAGCGTGAATGCGTCTTGGCGCGGTGCACGGTACGTGAGAGCGGACCGAGATTGCCCAGGCAGGTCTGCCCCTTTGGCCCGTGCGGGTCATACGGAACGGTATGGTCAAGGTCGCATGCCGAGGAGCGCATCGTGGAGTACGGGAAGACTTCGACGGGCTCGCGAATATGCATCGCATGGCGCATCAATGGCGGTGGGTCATGTCGGTCGACCGCACGGTTGCTGTTGAGGTCAAGGACGGGACGCACTGTGACGTGGCAGTGAGCCAGCAGGTCGGAAAGAGCCTGCGCCGGGATCGTGCCGCACCTGTCACCGTGTACCAGTCGCGGCGACGCAGCGTTGATATGCAGGTGAAGCGTGGCAGGCGGGCGGGTGCGATCAAGCGCCTTACCAGTGGCGCCTTCCAGGCGCGCAAGCGCATAGGCGGGCGTCGCCAGAATTCCCAGGGCGCGGGACTTGCGCTCGTCCAGAGATTCGTCGGGGTGTTCGCTCACGAGCGTGCGCGCCAAAGCGTTGACCGTTCCTTCCAGAAGCTGCGCGTCGGTCACGCTCAAGGTGGCATCGAGATACACCAGATCCGTCGAGCTCTCACGGTCGAAGGCGACTCGGCGGTGCGACTTCTTCAAGTCGAAGCATCGTTCGATGCGTTCGGTGTCAACCTCGGCAATCAGCTCGTTGATGTGCTCAATGGTGCGCTCTTTGCTCCACGTGCCGATGTCGCCGATTCGGCGATCAACTTCCCTGCACACGTCCAGCGACAAACTGGTGGTGCGCATCGTGATAGCGCGCGCCTTCCACACGGGCACGTCCAGATCCAGTATGCGCTGCCACAGGCGCGGCATGCGGAAACGCAGGTCAAGCAGGTCTGAAATAAGGTTCAGCGTCACGTGCGGGGAGCATCCCAGAGCAGCTGCCACCTCCAGGTGAGCGAACTCGGCAATCAGGGGTGTACCCGCGCCACTGCGAATGACACGCTCTTCATCTGCAGGAGCTGCGCGGCTGACAGCCAGGACAGAGTCGACGACAAGACGGGCACGATCAGCTTCGGCCTGTTTCCAGCGCGTGTCCGCCTCACGCAGGGCATCGATGCGAGCTATGGCATCGTCCTGCGCGAGCTGCGGAACACGTGTTTTGTCGAACATGTGTTCTATTGTGGCAGCACCCACTGGCATCTGCGTTCCACACACAGCCAACAACCATCCTGATTTAAGTGATGTGTGTCACACTATCGACCGGCGTCACGATCGCCACCACTACCAGTTACCAGCTACCAGCGATCGACCACGCGAATATCGCGCTCCTCCAGTGCTTCCAGCCATTGTGAGTCAACGACGAGCCGCGCCTCCCACTGCCGCTTTTGATCATCGACACCGGGATGCACAAACACTTCACTGACCCCGACAGGCACAGCATCCAGCATTGCAATATAACTGTCCCGTAGCTGCTCGTAGCTGGCGACGTCTTGATACGGCGTCGTATTGGTGAGCATCACGTCCGGCAGAGCCACCCCCATCGCATCAGCCGCCTCAACGGCTTGAGCATGCAGAGAACGCATCGACGAGTCGCCCTCGGCAAAAAACTGTGTGGGGAAGGTGCGCGGCATGCGAAGAGCCAACGAAAAGTGGGTGCAGAATTCGAGTGCGGCGGGGAGCGCCTCGGGCGTATACAACGCGCCGCAATGCGAATCAAGCCGTATGACGTCCATCCCGCAGTCAGTCAAGCGCGAATGCTGTTCGCGCAGCTCATCGGCGATCTCACCTCCGGTTGCTTCGTGATGCAGGCCGACGCTGCTCAGTCCGGCGTCTCGCAGCATGTTCAGCTGCGCGGGCAGGTCGTCAGAATTGGCGAGGGCGGTCACGGCACTGACACGGCCGCTGGCGACAAGGTCGCACACGATGCGCGAGGACGCGGGGTTCATGCCAAAGTCATCAGCGGTAATGACGATGCGACGCTCGGCACTCATGCTTCGTCGGCTTCCGGAAGGCGAATGAAGCGCGAGATCAGCGTGCCGATCAGCATGAATACCAGCGGATAGATGGCCATGTAGACGCGCCACGCCATCGCCGGGTCAGGGCCGGGCACCTCCCCGGAACGATATCCGAAGAACCAGCCCAGCGACAGCAACGCAATGGAGGTCGGGATCGCATTGAGACGGCCGAGCACGCCGAATGCCGACAGGAAGATCCCTTCGCGATGGATGCCAGTCTTGCGGGCATCCTCGTCAAGAACGCGGGCGAAGATCAGGTCGTTGGTGGCGAGCATACCGGACCAGCCGAACGCCACGCAGATTCCGCACAGGATGCCGGTGATGAGGTTGTGGGCAAAGAACAGTGGCACAAAGGTCAGTGCGCATACCGGCAGGGCCAGGCGCCATGTCCACGCCGCGCCGCGTCTGCGCACGATCGAGGTCCAGATGGCGAGTGATCCCAGTGACGTGAAGATGACGACACCTTGCATGATGGTGGCTTCCAGCGCGCCGCCACCCAGCGCGTAGTCCACGTAAAACTGCAGACCACCCATGAGCATCGCCATCGACGCGCCATACAGTGCTGAGACCACGCCGATCGTCCAGAAGTAGCGGTTGGTGACGATGTCGCGGATGGATCGCAGGAACGTCGGGCGTTTTTCTTCGACGTCGCCGTGGCGTTCGTGGATCCCCAGCGCCATGAAGATGATGACTGCAGCGGCGATAACACCGTAGATGACGGCGAGGCGCTCGTATCCCACGGTCGGATCAGCACACGCTGCATCCCTGACGTCACATCCCAGGATGTTGCGGGCCAGCAGTGGGGTAAGGCCGAGGGAGAAGATCATGGCGACCAACTGGAATCCCTGTCGCAGCGAATTGGCGAGGGCGCGTCGCTTTTCCTGCGGGAACAGTTCCGGCAGCAGCGACCCGTAGGCCGCGTTGATCATGGAATCGGCCGCTTCGGACAAGATGGCGAACGTGGCGAACCAGGCGACCAGCGATGTTGTCTTCGCCGCGACGACGGCGTCAGGCACCCAGAACAGTGCGATCATGCCGATCAGCAGCACCAGTGCACCGACGATGAGGTAAGGACGGCGCCTGCCCCAACGGGAGCGCGTGCGGTCCGAGAAGTACCCGAAGATCGGGTTGTCGATGGCGTCAATAATCCCGTAGACCGTGTAGACGGCGGCGTAGATGGCAGCATCCATACCGAGGACCGACACGTAGAAATACAGCATCGACCCTTTGATGACATTGATGGGAATCGATGTGCCAAACATGCCGATGGCGAAACGCCACGGCGGCGTCTGTCGACGCTCAGGTGAGATGGCGGTCACAGCAGCATCGTAGCACGCCTCATTATGCATACATTTTACGTTTGAGGATGATTCATGATCCATCCCCTCTTCAAATACATCAATAATGATGGATAATAGAGAGGAACACATCACAATTCGAGCCAAAGGAGCCTCATGTTCGATGAAAGTTCACGCACCCGCCGCCAGGTGTCACGCGTACTGCGCGACTGGCTCACCCCGGGTGTCACGATCGAACGAGCAGATCTGACCCTTACCGCATGGGAAGTGCCCGACGAACCCGTCCCCTTCGACGAGGCAGTCACACAGGAATACTCCGACATCAGCCTGCCCTACGCATGGTCGCACCCCTGGGGCACGACATGGTTCCACGTCAGCGGACGCGTACCACAGGAATGGAACCAGGCCTCCGATCAGCGCCGCCACGAAATCATCGTTGACCTGGGATTTTCCGACGCCGGCCCCGGTTTCCAGGCAGAAGGCGCAGCATATCGGCCAGACGGCACGATGATTAAGGCGCTCGAACCACTCAACCGTTACATTCCGATCGAGGCAGCGCCCGGTGAAGAATTCGAGCTCTTCATCGAAGCGGCCGCCAACCCGAATGTCATCGAAGGTGACTGGGTGACACCACCGACGATGGGCTCGAAAGAAACAGCCGGCACAGAGTCGATCTACACAATGACTACGTGCGAACTGCGCGCCATCGACACCACGGTTGAAGCACTCCAGGCTGACCTGACCGTGCTGAATGACCTCGTGACCGTCGTCGACTCACCCAGGCGCGAACAGATCATCCGCGGACTTGACCGCGCGTTGGACGCCCTCGACTATGACGATCTTTCGGGCAGCGCACACGAGGCGAGGCAGATGCTCAGCGATGTTTTGAGCGCTCCGGCCTCCGCGTCAGCGACCACCGCATACGCGATCGGACATGCGCATATCGATTCGGCGTGGCTGTGGCCGCTGCGAGAGACGCGACGCAAAGTGGCGCGCACGTGGTCGAATGTCCTGCACCTGATGGACGTCGACCCCGACGTCATGTTCGCCGCCTCCTCAGCCCAGCAGTATCAGTGGCTGCGTGACGAGCACCCTGACGTGTTCGCGCGCCTGCGTCAGCGCGTTGCCGAAGGCAGGTGGGTAGTCGTCGGAGGCCAGTGGATCGAATCCGACCCGTACATGATCGGCGGGGAGGCAATGGTTCGACAGTTCCTGGAAGGCCAGCGATTCTTCCAGCGCGAATTCGGCGTCATGCCCGAACACGTGTGGCTGCCGGACTCCTTCGGATACTCGGCAGCACTGCCGACCATCGCACGGCACATGGGTATGAAATGGATGCTCACGCAGAAGCTGTCGTGGAATGAGACGAACACGTTCCCGCATCACACCCTGTGGTGGGAAGGAATCGACGGGTCGCGTATCTTCACGCACTTTCCACCCGTTGACACCTACAACTCCACGCTCAGCCCGACCGAACTGCATCACGCTGAAAGCACATTCCGCGACAACGGCGGAGCATCCAAGACGCTGGTGCCGTTCGGCTACGGTGACGGCGGCGGCGGCCCGACCAGGGAAATGCTGGCCAACGCGCACAGGCAAAAAGACCTGGAAGGCTCCCCGCGCGTGCGCATCGCCTCACCGACCGACTTTTTTGTCGACGCGCAGGCCGAATATCCCGATGCGCCGACGTGGGTGGGCGAACTGTACCTGGAGAACCATCGCGGCGTGCTCACCTCGCAGGCGCGCACCAAGCGTGGGAACCGACGCTGCGAGCATCTGCTGCGCGAGGCCGAATACTGGTGGACGCAGGCAGCGGTGCGCACCGGTGCCGACTACCCCTACGATGAGCTGCACGAGATCTGGCAGGAAGTCCTCCTGCTGCAATTCCATGACATCCTGCCCGGATCCTCAATCGCGTGGGTCCACCGCGAAGCTGAAGAAACCTTCGAGCGCCTCATGGAGCGCCTGAACACCCTGATCAATGACGCGCTCAGCATTGTTGCCGGCAACGGTGAGACCCCGCTCACCGCGAACGCCTCGTCCGCCGAGCAGCGTGGCGTGAGTGCTGGAGTGATCGGACGCGTCAGCGCGCAGGCTCCCTCGTCCATCACCGTTGACGAGGGCGACGACGGCTGGCAGATCTCGAACGGCGTGCTGAACGTACATGTCACGCGGGACGGTTTGATTGACTCGTTGGTGGATGCGCGCCGTAATCGTGAGGTTGTGCCGGCAGGACAGGTGCTCGGCAGACTCAACGCGTACCGCGACATTCCGGTGGACTGGGATGCGTGGAATATCGACGGTGATTACCGTCGCCACCCGAACCCGATTGACTCGGTGGACGCTCTGGATGTGCGTGAAGAAGACGGTGCTGCCGTCGTGACGTGTGAGCGGTCCTGGGGCACGTCGACGTTCGTTCAGACGATGCGCATCGCGCCCGATTCTGCGACGGTTGATTTCACGACTGAAGTCGAGTGGCATGAGCGCCGACGGATGCTCAAACTGGAGTTGCCGGTGGACGTGCTGACCACAACCGCCCAATCCGAAATTCAGTGCGGACATATCACGCGCCCCATTCACGAGAACACGTCGTGGGAGCACGCGCGCTTTGAAACTGTGGGACTGCGGTGGGTGCGCGTGGCAGAAGATGACTTCGGCGTGGCCGTGGCCAACGACCGCACCTATGGGCACTCGTTCGTACGCATGCGCAGTGACGAGGGCAGGCCGTTCGTACAGATCGGTGAGTCACTGCTGCGCGCGCCGATGGCTCCGGATCCGGATGCCGATCAGGGCCACCACGTCCTGCGCACCTCCCTGACCGTCGGAGCTGAGATTGACGATGCGATCGCGCAAGGACAGCGCATGAACCTGCCGGTGCGCGAAGTGCGAGGCGACCATGACGTGCCGGCACTGGTGACACTGGACAGCGGGCATGCCCTGATTGAGGCAGTCAAGCTGGCTGATGACGAATCCGGTGACGTGATCGTGCGCTTCCATGAAACAAGAGGCGGGCGCACCACGGCGCGATTCAGTGTCGATATTCCCGACCTGGCGTCGATTGGCCTGGTGGATGGACTGGAGCGCGAGTGCGAGGACGAGGCTGACCTTCGCGCCGATGAAAGCGGCTTCGACGTTGATCTCAAGCCATTCGAACTGGTGACAGTTCGTATGCATCGCAACTAACTAGGAGTAGAAAATGAGAAAGAAGTATGCGGCAACCGCAATCCTGTGCAGTGCAGCGCTGTTGGGGATGGCTGCATGTTCCGGTGGAAGTCAATCTGGACAAAGTGGTTCAGCTGGAAATGGCGATCCCAACACACTGACCATCGCGTATCAGAAGACTGCTGCCTTCCACCAGCTTGAAAACATGCTGGAAAAAGCGAAGACCGAATTTGAAGCGTCCCATGAGGGCATTACTGTCAACATGCAGCCTATTGAGGCTGATCAAGATCAGTACTTCACCAAGCTCGCGTTGATGAACGGCTCGCCTTCGACCGCACCTGATGTCATCTATGAGGACACATTCCAGGTCATGCCGGACGCTGAAGCGGGGTACCTGTACCCGATGGATGAGTTCCTCGATCAGTGGGAGGACTGGGATCAGTTCGACAAATCCGCGCAACAGGCCGGTGTCGCAACCGACGGAAAGACGTATGGAGTCTCCTTGGGAACAGATACACGCGCACTGTACTTCCACAAGGACGTCTTCAAAGAAGCCGGATTACCCGAGGACTGGCAGCCGAAGAACTGGGATGAGATTCTTGACGCGGCCAGGACGATTAAACAAAAGGCTGACGCCATTCCGCTGGCGATTTACGGCGGCAAAGCTGCTGGTGAAGCATCAACCATGCAGGGCTTTGAAATGCTGCTGTACGGCACAGATGACACGCTGTATGACGAAGAGTCCCAAAAATGGATCACCGGGTCGAAAGGATTCCGCGATGCTCTGGGATTCTATAAGACAGTGACTGACGAAGAACTCGGATTGCCACTCGATATTGCGTTAGAATCTTCCGTTGGAGACAAGACATCGCATGAGCTCCTACCCGCAGGCAAGGTTGGTATCGTCATGGACGGTTCGTGGGTACCGGGAAGCTGGATCGAAGGCGAACAAGAGTGGGACGAATGGGCCGATAAGATCGGCTTTGCGAAGATGCCGACTCAGAATGGTCAGAAACCAGGATTCACGTCCATGTCTGGTGGATGGCTCTTGTCCATCGGCGGGTCGACCGCCAACCCGCAGGCAGCGTTCGACTTCATTTCCATCGCCACAAATATGGAAAACTCCAAGCTCTATGACACCACCGAGTCTCAAATTGCCGTGCGCCGGGATGTTCAGGAAGACCCAGAGTATTTGAACTACAACGAGTCTTTCGAGTTCTTCTCCGGTCTGGTGCAGTACACGCATTTCAGGCCGGCAACACCGGACTACTCCCAGATTTCTTCGAATATCCAAGTGGCAACCGAGTCGATGGTCACCGGCGAAGCCACTCCGGAGCAAGCTGCTGAGCAGTACGACCAAGCATTGATCGGCATCGTCGGAGAAGAAAACACACAGGCAGCTCAATGAGTACTGGTCATTTAGAACGTGAGACTGTCCGGGCAGGCGCATCGTTGGGACAAACCCGATCGACTGCCCGGCGTCTCGCCGAGTTCGGCGCGCTGGCACCGGCGCTGCTGCTGATGGCAGTTTTTCTGGCCGGACCAATCGCCTATTCACTGTACGGATCCCTGACAAACCAGGCCATGACGGGAATTCGCGCGGCTGAGCCACAGTTCGTGGGACTGGATAACTACAAGGCTCTTCTGGGCGCGCCTGAATTCTGGAAGTCAGTGCTGCTGACAGTCGTATTCGTCCTTGCCTCCGCAGTTATCGGCCAGAACGTCCTGGGCATGTCGGTTGCACTGCTGATGCGACGCGTCCCCAGATGGGTGGCGACATGTGTGGGCACTCTTGTCATTATCGCGTGGGTTCTGCCTGAAATTGTCGCCGCGTTCGCCTTGTATGCATTCTTCCAGAAAGACGGAATGCTCAACTCCTTCCTGGAGATGATCGGCCTCCATGGCCCCTCGTGGCTCATTGGCTTCCCGATGCTGTCGGTCATCATCGCCAACATCTGGCGCGGAACAGCTTTTTCCATGATGGTGTATGCGGCAGCTCTTTCGAACGTGCCAGCTGATGTGCAGGAAGCCGCCATGATCGACGGGGCAGGCGGATGGCAGAGACTGATCCACGTGACAATACCGATTATCAAGGGATCGATTTCAACCAACCTTCTGCTCACCACGTTGCAGACTCTGGGTGTCTTCACACTGATCTGGGTCATGACAGGTGGCGGGCCCGGGACCCAGTCATCAACTCTTCCTGTTCTGGCGTTCCAGCGCGCATTCAAGTTCTCCCAGGTCGGATACGGCACCGCAATCGCCACCGTGACCCTGATCCTCGGTGCCCTGTTTGCGCTGGTCTACATCAAGGTCCTCAAACCGGAGGTGGACTGACATGGCGCCCTCTGTTGCACAACCGAAACAATCCTCAACAAAACTGTGGGCGTCGGTCGCCCTGCTGGTCGTCAGCATCGCGTTCCTGGTGCCTCTGGCCTGGCTGCTGGTGTCCGCAGTGCATCCATCTCCAGGAGTGTCACTCTCCATCCCGTCGTCAGTGACAATGGAGCATTTTTCTGAAGTAGCCGACTGGGATCTCACGTTCCGTCCGCTGCTCAATTCCATGATCCTGTCACTGGGCACGGCTCTGCTGACCGTGGCCGCCGGAGCGCTTGCCGCATACCCGCTGTCACGCTACAAGTCCCGATTCAAGCGCTCCCTCATGTACACCATCCTGTTCGGCACCTGCCTGCCGATCACCGCAATGATGGTGCCGGTGTATTCACTGTTCGTCCGGATGGATCTGCTGGATTCTCACGGTGCCATCATCTTGTTCATGACGGCAACGTCACTGCCGATGGCCGTGTGGATGCTAAAGAACTTCATGGACGCTGTGCCTGTGTCACTGGAGGAGGCAGCCTGGGTTGACGGATCATCTGCGATGGGCACGTTGTGGCGAATCGTTCTGCCGCTCATGCGTCCCGGACTGGTCGTTGTGTTCATCTTCGTGTTCACCATGACATGGGGGAACTTCTTCGTTCCCTTCGTGCTGATATTCGATTCAGCCAAGCAGCCCGCAGCCGTCGCAATCTTCAACTTTTTCGGAGCATACGGCACCGTTGCCTACGGGAAACTTGCAGCATTCTCGCTGATGTATGCAGCCCCCGTGCTGGCACTGTATGCCATCTCCCAGAAAGTCTCGGGCGGCTCATTCGCAATGGCTGGAGCAGTCAAAGGCTAATCGACATAGACTGGGCCGGTGCCCCGACGACCACGTAAACATTCAGCGTTCAAGCCGTTCACACCTGAACAGCTTGCGCAGCGCGTCGCCGCCATTCCGGTGATCACATACCCGGATTTGCCGGTCAGCGACAGGCGCGACGAGATCGCCGCTGCGATTCGGGATCACCAGGTTGTCGTGGTGGCCGGGGAAACCGGCTCAGGCAAGACGACCCAGCTCCCGAAGATCTGCCTGCAGTTAGGGCGCGGTGTGACCGGCATGATCGGACACACTCAGCCCCGACGCCTCGCCGCACACACTGTTGCTGAACGTATCGCCCACGAACTGGGGCAGAAAGTGGGGCGCGAAGCCGGCCAGGTTGTGGGCTACCAGGTTCGTTTCACTGACGAGGTCGGCCCGACGACGCTGGTGAAACTCATGACTGACGGCATTTTGCTCGCTGAGATCCAGTCGGACCCACTGTTGCGTCGTTACGACACTCTGATTATCGACGAGGCCCACGAACGCTCCCTCAACATCGATTTCATCTTGGGGTACCTCGCCCGCCTGCTTCCTGCGCGCCCTGATCTGAAGGTCATCATCACCTCCGCCACGATCGATTCGCAGCGTTTTGCCCGTCACTTCGGGACACCGGAGGACCCCGCACCTGTCATCGAGGTGACCGGACGTACCTACCCGGTCGACATACGCTACGAACCGCTTTTTGACGACGAGGGTGACCACATCGACCAGGATGAAGGTATCTGCCGCGCTGTCGATGAGCTGCGTACGGAAGGTCCCGGCGACATTTTGGTGTTCCTGCCCGGTGAGCGCGACATCCGTGACACGCAGCAGGCGCTGGCTGACCATCTAGGAAGCACTTCTGACATTGACATCCTGCCGCTGTATGCGCGGCTCACATCGGCCGAACAGCACCGAATCTTTGAGCGTCATTCGCGTCGCAGAATTGTCCTGGCCACGAACGTGGCTGAAACATCACTGACTGTGCCGGGGATCCGATATGTCATCGACCCGGGTCTGGCGCGCATTTCCCGCTACTCGAACCGCACGAAGGTGCAGCGCCTGCCCATCGAGCCGATCTCGCAGGCTTCAGCGAACCAGCGGGCCGGGCGCTGTGGTCGCGTCGCCAACGGCGTGGCGATCAGGCTGTATTCCGAGGATGATTTCGACGCGCGCCCCGAGTACACCGAGCCGGAGATTCTGCGTACCTCACTTGCCAGCGTCATCTTGCAGATGGTGTCACTGGGGTTGGGTGACGTGCAGCGCTTCCCGTTCATCGACCCTCCCGCGCAGCGTGCCGTTCGGGACGGCCTGCAGCTTCTGGTGGAAATCGGGGCACTGACCGCTGACCACGGGCTGACGGCGATCGGCCGCTCCCTGGCGCATTTGCCGATCGATCCGCGGCTGGGCCGCATGCTCATTGAAGGTGACCGTAACGGATGCGGCTCCGATGTCCTTGTCATCGTGGCGGCCCTGTCGATCCAGGATGTCCGCGAGCGCCCTCTGGACTTTCAGCAGGCTGCCGACCAGGCGCATGCGCGCTTCGTGGATCCGCATTCAGATTTCATCACCTACCTGAACATCTGGCGCTACCTCAACGTGCAGTCACGTGACCTGTCCGGCTCCGCTTTCCGCCGCATGTGCCGCGCAGAGTTTCTGCACTATCTGCGTTTTCGTGAATGGCGTGACGTGGTCGGGCAGTTGCGGGACATGGCGCGCCCCCTCGGCCTGGATACTCACCGCATCGGCATTCCCAGCCCGAAAGAAGTGGCGTTTGCTGCCAACAGTGGCGGAATCGCAAACGCCGCTGCGCGCGCAGCCGTTGCCTACACGCGTTCAACGTCCTCACCTGATGCTGACGAAATCCACCGCTCGCTTCTGGTTGGCTTACTGTCAAACCTGGGTAACTGGGATCCGGCGAAGAAGGAGTATGCGGGCACTCGCGGCACACGATTCACCATCTGGCCCGGCTCCGGCCTGACCCGCAGCCACCCCGAATGGGTGATGACGGCGGAGCTGGTCGAAACTTCGCGCCTGTTCGCCCGCACGGTGGCGCGCATCAAACCCGAGTGGATCGAGCCTCTGGCCGGCCCTCTGCTCACCCGCGTCTATTCCGAACCATACTGGTCATCAGGCAAGGGCGCTGCGATGATCCACCAGAAAACCATGCTGTACGGGTTGACGCTGGAAGCTGACCGTACGGTCCTGCTCGGCAGGCTCGACATCACGATGGACGAGGGTGGCCCACGCCGTTCCCGAGTAGCGCGTCCGGGAACACTGGCTGGTATTGCGCAGGGTTTGCGCGGCCATGAGGGGCCCAGTGTGTTCGCTGATGCACTGTCGGACGCCCTGGGAGAAACGACCGTTGAGGAGGACTCCCCCGTCAGCGTGGAAGAGATTGAGCCGCTGACTGCACGCCAGTTGGCGCGCGAAATGTTTATCCGCCATGCGCTGGTGCGTGGCGAATGGCGTGAGCACCACCGTTTCATGGCACAGAATCGTGACCTGCTGGAGCAGGCTCATGAGGTGGAGCAGCGTTCACGCACGAGCGGACTCGTTGCAGGCGAAGACTCCCTCGTCAATTTCTTTGACGACCTGCTGCCTGAGGGCATCATCTCTGCCCGCCACTTTGACCGGTGGTGGGCCAAAAAGCGCCGCTCGAAGCCTGACCTGCTGACGTACCCGCCACAGCTGCTGTTGCCGCGCGGCTCGGGAACGGATGCCGACGCATTTCCTGACACGTGGAACGAGGGCGACCTGGAGTTCCCCCTGTCCTACGAGTTTCACCCCGGTTCCGCCCGTGACGGCGTGACGGCGACGATTCGTGTAGAAGAGCTTCCGCGCGTGACGGGACGCGGCATGGACTGGCTGGTGCCTGGGTTGCTGGACGAACTGGTGATTGAGACGATCCGTGCGCTGCCCAAAGCGAAACGGCGTCTGCTGGCTCCGGCTCCGGAAGTGGGAGTGGATGTGGCTCAATGGATTCGTTCACGCATCGGCGGGGACGATGAAGTCGTGAGCGTTGAAGTGGACGAGCCTGAGGACCCTCGTTCCCTGAACGCCGCGATGGATCGCCTGGCCAAGTGGGGGGCGACCAGCGGATCAGTCAGGCGTAACAAGACGGCATCTGCGCCGTCGCAGCCAGAGCCAGAACACGCCCCGGTCGTGAAGCGCTCGGCCGGCATTGATCCCGATCCCGCCAGGCGTCCGCCTTTTGAGGAGGTGTTCGCTGATGCGGTGCGTCAGATTCGTGGCGTTGACCTGGGTGCAAAGGATCTGGCTCATGCGCGTGAGAATGTTCCCTCCCATGTTGTGATGACGCTGCGAGTAGTGGATCAGGATGGTCGTGAGCTGGGTTCGGGTCCGTCATTGACGTACCTGCAGCGCACGTTGGCACGCACAGCCGACGATGCCGTGCGCACCGCTGTTCGCGGGGCTGTGGCCGAAGCGTTTGCACGGGCGGCTGCACCCTCGCCTGCGCTGACACCGGAACCTGTCACGGAGTTTCCCGACGATGTGCCCTGGTCGGTGGAGCCAGATGCGACGCAGGTGGCATTGCGCGGTTTCCCGGCGCTTGTTTCTGACAAAGATGAGGTGCGTCTGCAGATCGTGGCGAATCCCGATGAGGCGAACCGTCTGCACCGCGTGGGGGTGGCGCGGCTATTGGTGCGCGAAGTTCAGCTGGCGACTGCGCGGGTGACGACCCGGTGGAGTGGCCGGCAGGCAATGATGCTGGCTGCCTCCCCGTATGAGTCGACGCAGGCGCTGGTTTCTGACGCGCAGTGGGCCTCCGCGTTGAGCCTGGTGGACCAGCTTTCCGGTGATGACGGGTCGGCAGCGATCCGCAGCCGCACCCGTTTCGACAGCCTGGTTGCGCAGGCCCGCGACCGGCATGAAGACCGTGTTTACGAGATCCTTCAGCATGTGATCCGCACGCTTGAGGCTTCCAGCGAGGTGGCGGACAGTGTGCGTACTCATCAGCACGCGTCACTGAATGAAGTTCGCCAGGAGGTGCGTGATACGACTGAGGCGCTGGTCTTCCCCGGTTTCATTTCAGCCACACCGTTTGAGGTTCTGCCTCACCTGGCCAGGTATGTGCGTGCCGGTGCCGTGCGCCTCGACCGTGCGGCGCGAGGGCGACCCATGCTCGATCAGGACGCGCAGAATGCGGACGTGATCGGTGATGTTGAAGACGCCATTGAGCAGGCGCAACGCGCATTGGATGAGCATCCGTTCAATGCGAAGCGGGCGCGCACGATCAGCGAGGCGCGCTGGTTGCTCGAAGAGCTGCGCGTCTCACTGTTCGCTCAGCAGCTGGGCACTCCGCGGAAAGTTTCAGCCAAGAGGATCTACTCCCTGCTCAGGCACTGACTGGCCATACGTGCGCCAGGCGCACTGATCCGCGTGACTGCTCGACCGACACTGTGATGCTGGCCAGTTCGACCGGATCGAACGAAATGATGCGCTGGTAGCCCACTGAGTTCGCGCCGCCTAGATCGACGGTGGAGCCATCTGGCAGGATTCCACGCACCGTGACTCGATCGATGCGCTGGCCTTCAGCGATGGCTTCACGGATAATGACGGCGCTGACAGGGGTGGACCGGTCAAAGCTGATGGTCAGCGTGGGCGCTGAGTCTCCCTCGTCCGGCTGCCAGTACGGGGCGGTCAGCAGGGCGGGAATGAGGGGGTCGTACGAGTCATCGAACGGGGTGCCCGCCTGGGCGGTGAGCGTGTCAGGCACGGTTGACGTGGACGCGTCCACGGTGACGGTGCTGATGCGGCGCGCGTAGAAGTCGCGCACCAAATCTCCCAGCCCCTTCAACGAATCGATGTCGGGTTGGGCCAGGACGCCCTTGCGGGTGGGTGGCACGTTGAGCAGCAGCGAGCAGTTCCCGCCGACGCTGCCGCGCCAGATGGCGAACAGTTCATCAGGGGTGCGCACGTGCTCATCTTCGGCGGCGTGGTGGAACCATCCGGTTCGGATCGACGTGTCCACTTCGGCCGGGTACCACACAAGCGGCCCGTCGTAATTGGCGAGGGCAGCTCGCGATCCGAGGTCCTCGTCGGTGGATTTCACTTCGCGTGAGAATGTGCCGTCATCTGCTTTTTGAGAGTGTTCCTGTGTGCGTTCGGCGGACTGGAGTTCTGCTGGAAGGACGCTCCATTCTGCCGGCCTGGCAACGCCGGCCTCGTTACCGCACCAGCGCACATCGGGTCCGCAGATGTTGATGACTGCTTCGGGCTGCAGGGCGCGGATCAGGGTGAAATATCGTTCCCAGTCGTAGTACTGGACCTTGCCGTTCTCTCCTTCACCGTTGGCCCCGTCGAACCAGACGGAGAAGATCGGGCCGTAGTTGGTGAGCAGCTCGGTGAGCTGGTTGACGAAGAAGTCGTCGTAGGCGACGCCTTGCCCGTAGGTGGCTTCGGTGCGATCCCACGGGGACAGGTAGACGCCGAATTTGAGGCCGAAGCGGCGGGCTGATTCGCTGGCTTGTGCGACGATGTCACCCTGGTAGGGGCTGGAGGCGACGCTGTGGTCGGTGTAGGCGCTGGGCCATAGGCAGAAACCGTCGTGGTGCTTGCAGGTGAGGATCACGCCGGTCATTCCGGCGTCCTTGAGGGCGCGCATCCACTGGTCGGTGTCAACGTTGCCGGGAGTGAAGAGTGCAGGATCTTCGTGCCCCTCGCCCCATTCGCGGTCTGTCATCGTGTTCATGCCGAAGTGGATGAAGGCGTACATTTCCATCTCCTGCCAGCGGAGCTGACGGAATGATGGTCGAACGTTGGACAGATAATTCAGTGCGTCACCCGCATGCATGATGGAAAGTCCTTTTCTTTGTATCTGACAGCAGCGATTAAATGTTACATAACACTCACTAACTTGTGATAGTTTGGCACCCTTTCTGATGTAGATTGTTACGAGGTTCTTTTCCGGCCAGCTGACAGTAAATGTCAATGACCCGGAGACTTGGATTCTGACGAATTGAGGATGCCGATGTTGTCACGCTATTTGGCGGAGCACCCTCACATCCTTTCTTTCAACTCAAAGAGGATCAACTATGTCAACGACAAATAGGCGAAAGCGCAGGTCAGCCGAGCTTCAGCGCAATCGAAGCATCTTCGGTATTGCGTGCGCACTCCCGACGGCCATCCTGTTCACTGTCTTCATCGTCGTTCCGACGATCAACATTTTCAGAATGTCACTCTACAAATGGAGCGGTTTTTCTGGTGTTCCCGAATTCGTTGGGCTGAACAACTTCAAGATTTTGTTGGGTGACATGAATTTCGTCCACTCGCTACAAAACACCCTTCTACTCCTTATTGTCGTGACATGTATCACGATGCCCGTTGCCGTGATCTTTGCTGCAATGCTGATTCAAACGAAGATTCTCGGAGCAAATCTGCTCCGCTTCGTGATGTATATTCCGTCGATTCTATCGGCAGTTGTCATCGCAGCAATGTTCTCCGTCATTTACGACCAGGCTGATACTGGTCTAGTAAACGGTACCTTGCACATCCTGCGTCTTGACTGGCTTAAGCAAGTCTGGCTCGGCGACCACAAGATCGTCATTTTCTCAATCGCATTCGCAATGGTATGGCAGTCCTTTGGCTACTACATGGTGATGTATATGGCGTCCATGACTGGCATCGATAAGAGCCTGTACGAGGCAGCATCATTGGACGGAGCCGGCCAGATCCGCACCCTGGTGAGCGTGACGGTGCCACTGATCTGGAGCAACATCCGAACGACATTGATTTTCTTCATCCTAGGGTCGGTCAATCTGAGTTTCGTCCTTGTTAAGGCAATGACTGACGGCGGTCCAGATAACGCATCCCAAGTCATTCTGGGATACATGTACGACCAGGCCTATACAAACTCCTCATACGGTTACGGCATGGCGATCGGAGTAGTGATCTTCCTGTTTAGCTTCATCTTGTCATTGATCGTCAGCCGCGCGACCAAACGCGAACCAATTGAGCTGTGAGGGAAGAAAGATGACACCAACTGTTTCAGTTTCCACGAAGAAATCCTCTTCAAAGAGGATGCGCAAAGCCTCGGGGAGTGTTGCCGACAGGTGGACCCCGCATCGCATCTTCAACCAAGTCATTCTCGTCTTGGTTTCCCTGACGATCGTCATCCCGACGATCTGGGTTTTCCTTGCCTCCTTCAAGCAGAGAGACGAGTTTTACGGAAACCCGTGGTCCCTACCTCGCAGCCTTTACCTACAGAACTACGTCGACGCCTTCACCGACGCCAGAATCGGCGACTTTTTCTTGAATTCTCTGTTCGTCACTGCTCTGGCAATGGTGCTAGTTGTCGCTATCGCGCTGCCTTGCGCTTACGTACTGGCACGATTCGACTTCCCTGGCCGCAGGATCTTGCAGATGGCCATCCAAGGCGGACTGTTCATTAACGTGAACTATATTGTCGTCCCAATCTTCCTGATGCTGGTCGGATTCGACTCATCGGTATACCAGTGGTTCCCCAACGGCCTGTTCATTAACAACCTCGTGGTACTTGCCATTGTGTACGCCTCAACTTCACTGCCCTTCACAGTGTTCCTGCTCCAGGACTTCTTCGCGCGCATCCCTGAAGATTACGAAGAAGCTGCCTTGCTTGATGGCGCCAACCAGTTCACCGTCATGGTTCGCATTTTCTTCCCCATGGCGACACCAGCCATATCCATGGCAATGCTCTTCAACTTCCTGAGCTTCTGGAATGACTACATCATTTCAATGACGCTGATGACCGATTCATCCAGCCGCACCGTCCAGGTCGGTCTGCTCAACCTGATGGCAACGCAACGGGCAGCCACCAATTACGGCCGCCTGTACGCAGGCATGGTCATCGTGATCGTTCCAGTGATCATTTTCTATTCACTCGTTCAAAAGCGTCTACTCAACGTCACCAATGCTGGAGGTATCAAGGGATGAGCGACCGCGCACTACGAATTATCGGCATGATCGGTGCCGCATTGATCTTCATATTCTTCGTTGCACTGGTCGTCATCGGTCAACGTACAACCAGCTGGGGTAGCCTCGGCATCCAGCTAATCGGACTGGCTGGCGTCCTCGGCATGCTCGCTTTCTACAACCATCAATACCGCTAACTAGAAAGAGGTAATCGTGAAACATCACACCAAACGCACTTTGTTGTGCGCGGGAACCTGCCTTGCGTTGACGGCAACGCTAGGCGCATGCGGCGCCGGCGGATCTCAAAGCGCATCAGACGGCAAATCGACGTTGAACCTGGCGTTCTTCGATGGCGGAAACGGCCCTGAACCCTACCAGGAGGTCGTGGCAGCCTACAAGGAACTGTTCCCTGACGTGGAAGTCAACCTTGTGACGTCAACGGAAATCGAAGACGAAATCATGCCTGGCATGAAAGCGGGCAGGTACCCGGACTTGGTCCAGCGTGGCCTGAATGCAAAGGCCGGGCTCGTTGAAACCATGCTCGGTGACAACGCAATTGCCGATGTCACCGATGTCCTGTCGATGCAAATTCCCGGCGAGGAAGTCACCGTTGGCGAAAAGCTGATCGACGGCATCATCGGACCCTACACGAACCCAAATGGCGACGATCGTACCTTCCTGCTGCCGACGTTCTACTCACCTGCCGGATTGGTCTACAACAAGACCCTGCTGGAAGAGAACGGCTGGGAAGTTCCGCAAACATGGGATGAAATGTTCGAACTAGGCAAGAAGTCCAAGGAAAAAGGTATCTCGGTCTTCACCTACGCAACCTCAGGCTACTTCGATTCGCTCGTGGGTGCCCTGCTTGCAGACGCTGGCGGCGAACAGCTCTTCCAGGACGTGATGTTCTATAAGAAGGACGTGTGGAAGTCGGACGAGGCCCGCAAAGTCCTCGACACGATCGGCAAGATCGTCAGCCCCGATTACCTGCACCCGGACACACTGGGATACGCGAACGTGCAGGACTCAAAGAAGAATCAGCAGACGGTTCTCAATGGTGATGCAGTGTTCATGCCCAACGGAACTTGGATCCGCAACGAAATGAAGGACGCCCCGAAGACTGAAAACTTCAAGTGGGCGCTCTCACCCGCTCCCGGTTTTACTCCCGACGAGCGCTACCTGACGGTACTGATGGACGCACTGTGGACGCCAACTCAGGCAAAGAACCCTGAAGAAGCTAAGCGTTTCATGGCATTCATGTACTCCGACAAGGCTGCCGAAATCTTCGCCAAGATTGGTCAAGCTCAGCCCATCAAGGGCATTACCGACAAGCTCGAACCAGAACTCGCTGAGTTGTATGGTGCTTTCGACCAGGAAGGCGTCAAGATTATTCCCGGCACCTCCTTCAGCCAGAATGCAAGCGTTGAAGGTGTCAGTATCAAGGATGACCTGTACTCAACGATCGACTCAATTGCCTCGGGCAAGAAGACCGTTGATGAGTGGCAGAAAAAGCTCAACGACGATTCGAACGCTCTGAATGAGGCGATGCCCAAAGATCAGAAGTAACCTGTCCAGGTGACTGATGATCTGAGCTGGGTGCTTAAAGAAGCACAAACCCTGCTCACTTCGCACGGCGTGCATGGTTGGACTGTTCAGTTCGACCGTGCACGCCGTCGTGCTGGACAGTGCAACCACACGACGCACACCCTGTCGTTTTCTCGGTCGCTGATGACGCTGTATTCCCCAGATGAAATTCGAGACGTCATCGCTCACGAAGTGGCTCACGCTCTGGCAGGCGCCAGCCACCACCATGACGAGGTATGGAAGAAGGCGGCTCGCAACCTGGGGGCGCGACCCGAGGCGCGCCTGTCTGCGGCCTTGCCTGCTCCTGAGGCGCCGTGGATCGGAACCTGTCCGCACTGCGGAGCACGCAGGTATCTATATTCCGCACCCAGGCGCGTGTCATCATGCGCGTCATGTTCACCACACTTTGATGTCGCCTTGATCTGGCAGTGGGAACACCTCGGCCACCCTCGTACCCCACCGGGGCGCTACCAGCGTGAACTGCGCTCACTGACACGCCGATCTTCACGACGTTAAATCATCCTCGTCATTACTCGTGGCACGACCTCGTCCACTACCATGGGAATCACTGCCGATCGGCGCACAGGAAGGAAGCGGATCATGGCGAAGAAAATACAGCGCGTGGGAATCCTTACCGCAGGGGGCGACAGCCCTGGGCTTAACGCAGCAATCCGCGGGTTCGGAAAAGCGGCCATCGGGCATTACGGGATGGAACTGATCGGCTTCCGCGACGGCATCCGCGGCATGGCGGAAAACCGCACCATTCCCATCGATTCACGCTTCCTCTCCGGGATCCTGACCGTCGGCGGCACGATCCTTGGAACTTCGCGCGACAAGCCGCACAAGATGAACGTCAATGGCAAAACCGTTGACATGACGGACACGATCCTGGCGAACTGCGAGAAGAACAAACTGGACTGTGTCGTGTTCATCGGCGGTGGCGGAACTGCGAAGAATGCGAACCGGCTGGCCAAAGCAGGTCTGAACGTCATCCACCTGCCCAAGACCATTGACAACGACATCGCGCACACCGACACAAGTTTCGGATTCTCCACTGCACTGGGTATCGCGACCGACGCGATTGATCGTCTGCATTCAACGGCCCACTCCCACCACCGCATCATCGTGGTGGAAATTATGGGTCACAAAGCAGGGTGGCTGGCACTGGGAGCCGGCATCGCCGGCGGCGCCGACATCATCCTGATCCCCGAAATCGCCTATTCCATCGACTCCATCGCCGCATCGATTCGCAAACGTGCCGAGGCCGGGCATTCGTTCTCGGTTGTCGCGATTGCCGAGGGCGCCCGTGACACTCAGGACACCGCTGACCTCGAAGCTGCTGAAGCACTGCTGTCTGCTGCAGACAGCCCGGAAGCAAAGTCGGCAGCCAAGATGCATAAGCAGTCCCTGGAACTGGCGCATCGCGGCAACGCATTCAAACTGGCCGAAGAACTTGAAGCGGCCACCGGCCTGGAGTCCCGCGTGACGGTGCTGGGGTATGTGCAGCGTGGCGGCACGCCGAATGCTGAAGACCGCATGCTTGGCACGTTGCTCGGCGGGGCTGGCGCAGATCTCGTGGCCAAGAAAAAATACGGCATCACCGTGGCAGCACAGGGACAGGCGGCTGTGCCGGTGCCGTTGAAGGACGTGGCCGGCACGCTCAAGACTGTTCCTCTGGATCACCCGTGGATCACTGCTGCACGCCACGTCGGAACCGGAATGGGCGACTAGAAGGATTATTCGTGACACTTCCATTCGATGACGGAGCCACCACTACCGACGGACGACCAGCTGACCTGCAGCCAGATCGCGAAACCCTCACGTGGCAGGGGTTCGGTGACGCCTCGCGCGCACTCACCCAGAGCATTGTGGATTCAGGCTGGATGCCGGAGCTGATTGTCGCGATTGCACGCGGAGGACTGCTGCCCGCCGGTGCGATTTCCTACGCCATCGGCGTCAAGGCGATGGGCACGATGAATGTCGAGTTCTACACCGGGGTGGGTCAGACTCTGACTGAACCGCAATTGTTGCCCCCCTTGATGGATGTTTCGGCGATGGACGGCAAACGCGTCCTGGTGGTCGACGATGTTGCCGATTCCGGCAGCACCCTGAAGATGGTGATGGACATGATCAACGCTCACGGTCTGTCACTGGATGGTCATACCACTGTCAAGGCAGAGGCCCGCAGCGCGGTGATCTATAAGAAGCCTCGCTCCGTGATCGAACCGGACTACATGTGGCGTGAGACTGATAAGTGGATCAATTTCCCCTGGTCAACATTGCCGGTGATCCAGCGCAGTCAGGACAATGACACCAAGCGCGTCTGAATCAGTTGCTCGCCAGATCGTTGACCGCATCGCCGCTCACCCCCGCCTGCGCCTGCTGGGAATAACCGGCCCGCCCGGCACTGGTAAGTCCACCGTGTGTGCCCTGGTGGCACGAGGGTTGGATGAGCGCGGCATCGAGGTCGCGGGAATTGTTCCGATGGATGGTTTCCACCTGTCGAATGCAGTGCTGCACGCGTTGGGTCGGGCTGACCGCAAGGGCGCTCCCGACACCTTTGATGTTGATGGGTATTGTGAAATCCTGCGCCGTGTTCGGCGTGCCGAAGGAACCGTTTTCGCCCCCGAATATCGCCGCGACATGCATGAGCCGATTGCTGCGAGCGTCGCAATTGCCCCTCGGGGGATCGTGTTGACGGAGGGGAACTATCTGGGCGTGGATCTGCCGAGATGGCGTGACGTTCGCGGCCTGCTCGATGAGCTTGTTTTCATCGACACTGATCGCACCGAGCTGGTGCGACGCCTGGTGGAGCGGCATAAGCAGCACGGACGGCGTACCGACGAGGCGGCGCACTGGGTGCGAACGGTGGACAGCGACAATATTGACCTGGTGTGTGCGGCTGCGGGCCGCGCAGATTTTACTGTGCGAGCGTAGAGTCAACCAGCCACTGCACGATCGCTGCGGTGGCAGCGCCCTGCGCCCAACGGTCAAAACTGCCGGAGCGCTGATGGACGCGGATGTGCGGGTCATCGGGCCGGGAAAATGACGTCAGTTCACGCTGGAAATTGTCCGCCCACGGTGTCTCCAGCAGGCACACACCTTCCCCGTCCAGAACAACATCACGCACGAGGGCGGCTGATGCCACTGTCTGCACATAGACCGCAAGGTTCGTGGCAAATTCCCTGATGGCACGCTGGCTGGCCTGGTCACCGTCTTGAGCCAAAGCGATGAGTTCGTCAGCCGAGGCGGGGCGGCCGTCATCGTCGACAATGGCGCGACCCGAGCGCGCCCGAGATATCACTGCGGGAACCGTCAAGGCGCCGTTGGCGCACCCGATATGACCGTACTGACATACTCCATGCGCTCCGGCCAAGGGGATATGAGCCGTCATACCCAGGCCCCGCAGCGGCGAACGCACAGCTCGCAGGCCGTGCACTATACCGTGTCCGATTCCGGCACCAACCGTGACGATGAGGAAGTCCTCGCAGTTCCGTCCCAGTCCGAACCACAGTTCCAGCATGGTCAGGGCTGAAACATCGTTGATGACTGTCAGTGGAATCGTCAGGTCGAGCTCACGGGCCAGGTCGATATCGTCCCACCCGAGGAATCGACTGGATCGGACAACCGTTCCGTCCACCTGTCCTCCTACGCGCCGGATCTGGCCGACCAGTGGCTCTCGGCCGACGGCACGCAGCGCTATGGCCTGCCCAAGGACTGGGATACCGAGGCTTTGTTCTACAACGAAGACATGGTCAAAGATGCCGGCTATGCGCCCGAAGACCTGTGGAAACTGGAATGGAATCCGGCTGACGGCGGTTCCTTTGAGAAGTTCCTGGCTCATCTGACCGTCGACGCAAACGGTGTGCGCGGCGATGAAGAAGGCTTCGATAAAAACAACGTGAAGGTCTACGGAATCGGATACAACGACGCTGGTTCCGGCTACGGACAGGTCCAATGGTCGCCGTACGCGCTGTCGAACGGGCACTGGACATGGACCGACAAGAATCCGTGGGGTCAGCACTTCAACTACGATGCCCCTGAATTTCAGGAAAGCATCACCTGGTGGCGCTCGCTCATCGAAAAGGGCTACATGCCGCCTTTGTCGGTGGCGTCCTCCGGCATCGGCACAATCGAATCGCTCGGTTCGGGTGCCTATGCGACGCTGATTGAAGGATCGTGGAACATCACGAACATTGCCACGACCACGGAGCTTCCCATTCAGGTCGCACCCACGCCCATCGGCCCAGATGGCCAGCGTGCATCGGTGATGAACGGCCTGGCTGACTCGGTGTGGATCGGGACGTCGCATCCGGAAGAATCGTGGCGGTGGGTGAAGTACCTGGGTTCGGCTTCTTGCCAGGACGTCATCGCTAAGCAGGGTACCGTGTTCCCCGCGATCATGTCGTCAACGGAAAAAGCCATTAAGACCTTTGAGGACATGGGGATCGACGCACGCGCATTTTCCGTTCATGTCGAAGAAGGCACAGCCGTTCCTTCCCCGGTGGCTGACCGCTGGGCACAGGTCGAATCGTTGATGAAACCGGCAATGTCCGCTGTCATCGCCTTCGAAGATGACCCGTCAGCACTGACCGAGGCCAATAATCGCGTCAACACGCTGATGAGTTCGAACAGAGACGACGAATAACACGATTCGCCGTCACGCAAGTCGCCCTCGTTCATGATGAGCGAGGGCGACTTGCTGTCTGGGCCACTCATCACGCTATGAGCGTGTTCCTAACCTTTCACTCCGCCAACTTCCACTCCGCGGAAGAAGAACTTCTGAGTCGCTGCAAACAGGACGATAATTGGCAGGAGGGCGATAATCGTTCCGGCAGCCACGACCCTCGGATCAGATCCCAGCGTCTGGTTCGAGGCCAGGTACTGCATTCCAACTGTGAGGGTGTACTTTTCCGGGTCTGACAACACCACGAGTGGCCACAGAAAATCATCCCAGGCGCCAATAAAGCTCATCAGGGCAACGACCGCTGTCATGCCTCGGGCATTGGGCCACACAATGTGGCGTATGCGCTGGACTGTTGTAGCACCGTCGATGGCAGCAGCATCCAGAATATCCTGTGGAATAGCTCGACAGGCCGTGGCCATCAACAAAACGTTGATCGCACCGATCGCTCCGGGCAGGATTACTCCAACAAGTGAATTGGCCGCCCCCAGCGCTTTCACCGTCAAATACTGACTGGTAAATGTTACTTCGCCAGGCAGCAGCAAGGTGGACAAAATGATTGCCATGACAACCGCCTTGCCTTTGAACTTCATGCACGCCAACGCATACCCTGCGAGCAACGAGAAAAAGCAGTTCAGGACAACGACCGACACCGCAACGATCAAAGAGTGCCACGCGTATGAAAACACGGGAATGGTGCGCATGACTTCTCCGTAGTTGCTCAGAGTGAAGTCATGCGGAATCAGACTGGGAGGGAACGAATACAGATCTTCATTCTTCCCCTTGAGAGACGTCGTAAGCTGCCACAGAAACGGGAAAACAGAAATGACGAAGATGACGATCAGGAGGATATAGCGAATCGTCAGTCCTGAGATCTGGCGCGTTTTCTTTGATGTCATTGTGACACCTTCTCTTTTTCGGACCTCTTATCGCCGCGTTCAATGGAACGGCGCACTTTTCGCGAGAGCCTGTGGATTCTGATCGCTTCGCGGATCTCCTGTCCCTGATTCATCCACCCAACCATTACCAACGGCACAATGGTGAGCAGGAACAAGATCACAGACAATGCCGATGCATAGCCGAGGTTCCCTGCCAGCCCCGAACCGGTCTGTTTGATATGTCCCACCATGGTTTGTGCTTCACCGCCGGGGCCGCCTCCGGAGCCAACAATCGTATAAATCTCCGTGAAAACTCGCATCGCCGACACTGTAATAAGGGCGGATATCAGGAGCATTGCGCCGCGAACACCGGGCACCGTGACAGACCAGAATTTGCGCCACGCTCCTGCACCATCGATCTCTGCAGCTTCGTATAGATCCGGATTGACATTCGACAGTGCAACCAGATAGATCACCATGTAATATCCCAGCCCCTTCCACACCGTCAGAGTGATGGCGACGAAGATGATCCACCATCGGTGAATCAAGAAGTCGACGGTACTGAGCCCGAGAGCATCAAGTGTGGCGTTCACGATTCCGCGAGATTCGAAGAGCCATGCCCAGATAATTGCCACCACAACAGCAGACGCAATGACGGGGAAATAGAAGGTTGTGCGAAAAAAGCCTATTCCCGGAATGTTCCTGTGAACCAACATGGCCAGAAGCAAAGGCAGGAATGTCAGCAGCGGAACGCAGACCAAGGCATAGACAAGGACGTTACCGATGGCGAAGTGAAAGATCTCATCGTTCAGGAGGCGCCTGTATTGATCGAATGCCACGAACGTTGCTGGCTGTAGGGGCTTGGCGTTCGTAAAAGACAGGATGACAGTATTGAGGAAGGGCAACAGTGAGAAGACCAGAACCCAGATAACAGCTGGGGCCAAAAGAATGTACGGCGTGTACCACTTATGCATGCGCATAGAGAGCCACCTTTTTGATTAACGTGATTAGCAGACCGAAGTTCCGGCCTAAAAGCGCGGCGGGCTTTCTGGCCGGAACATTCGGAAAAGATCTCATCGATCAGTTGTTGAGCTCAGCGTTGGCGTTATCCTCTGCTTTCTTCAGTGCTTCCTCGGCAGATATGTCACCACGAACAGCCAGAGCGATCTGCTGGTTGTAGTAGTTACTGATCTTCTCAGTGAGCTGGAATTGCTCAGGTTGGGTCTTGCCGGAAATAGATACAGTCGCCATCTCGGTGGCTTCCTTTTGCAGCGGGTTCTCAATCACAGAGGTAAAGGACTCCGGATTCTCGTTGCCTTCTTTCGTGCCAGGGAAGAAGCCTTGGGCGATCTTCAAGAACTCAACCTGGTTCTCATTGCTGGTCACGTATTGCGCGAATTTCAGTGCCAGCGGCTTGGCTTTCGAGTTGGCTGACACGGACAGTGCCTGGCTGAACAGAGGTGGAATACCGAAACGTGGCGTTGTCTTCGTAGCTTCAAGGATGGAGGGAGCTTCTTTTTCCAGCTCCGACGCAAATCCTCCTGAACCGGTTGTCCAGGCGACTTTGCCTTCCTTGTAGGAAGCAGAGTTGCCTACCCACTCACCGGACAGTGCTTCAGCCGGCATGGCTCCCGCCTTAAATGCTTCGGCGTATTTTTCGACAATCTCCCTAGCCCGATCAGTAGCAAACGTGAACTTCCCATCTTTCATAATCTCAACACCCTCCGAGGCGAGCGTCGCCAAGGCAGGCAGATCGGAAACTACTTTCACTTCACCGTTGGTCTTCTTCGCCGCGTCGATCGCCATGTCAAGCATGTCATCGAGTGTTTCAGGCAACGTGCTGACATCAACACCTGCTTTTTCAAGCATGGCGGTATTCCACCAGTTCACGTCGGTTCCCAGGTACCACCCATATCCGTATGAGCCGCCTCCTGCATCGTCAAATGTGTACGCTTTCGTCACGCCGTCGACATAAGCATTGAGGGCTTCAGGATCCGCCTTCGCTAAATCTTCCAACTGTCCAGCCTTGGCCAACTGATAGGCATACTGGGGTGGAAGGTTAATGACGTCGGGTAACTCACCGGAGTTTGCCTGTTGAAGAACCTTGTCTTCGTAGCCGTCACCGGGCTGATCCATCCACTTGATCTTCGTTCCTGGGTTCTCTTTTTCGAAGTCTGCAATGAGCTTTTCGAAATACGGTGTGAATCGGTCATTCTTCAGCGACCATGTCTGAAAAGTGATCTCCCCTTCGACCGGTCCACTCTGAAGCGCATCGTCTCCGGATTCGTTCGTCGTAGTGACCGGACCACCACCAGTGCAGGACGTCAACCCCATCAGCATTGCCGTACCTGCCAGCATGGCAAGACCGGCTTTATTCCAAGCCTTCATCTGTGTTTCTCCCTCGAAAATATGATGACATGTGCATTGCGCACAGCAACCAGTATGACACTAGTAGCACGTATCAGGTACATCAGATTAGATCTTCCGTACATTCCGTCAGGCTCACTGATTTCTATATAATTTCTCTAGAGCACAAGGGCTTCGGTACCTGGCGCTGGCCGTTCCTGCTGCACAACAGCAATTGAAGTGAGAGCTAGGATGGTTCGTTCTCCTGTTCTTCAGGTGAGCACACCGCCATTCCCACATTGTCATACTCCACGCGAGAAAGAGGCTGTCATGAGCAGTATTCGACCGATTGCCTTCGGCGTAAATTACACGCCCCGGGCAGGCTGGTTTCATTCATGGCTCGACTTCGATGCCGATCAGACAGCACGCGACCTCGATGCGATCGCCGCTTTAGGAATGGATCACATCCGCATCTTCCCGCTGTGGCCATTGCTCCAACCCAATCGCACACTGATTCGCCAATCAGCAATCGACGACGTGCGCCGCCTCGTGCAGTTGGCACACGAACGTGGAATGAGCACATGGGTCGATGTCCTGCAGGGACACCTGTCATCTTTTGATTTTCTTCCTTCGTGGACGTTGACCTGGCATCATGATGATCTCTTCACGTCCGAGCGTATTCGCAGCGGACAGGCCGCCCTCGTCAATGAGTTGAGCACACAGTTGGCTGACGAGCCCGGCACGGCCGGCATATGCATTGGAAACGAATTTCCTCAGTTTGCCGCAGCACGCCATCCCGAGCACAGCAGGGTCGATACAGACGGAGCGCGTCGCTGGCTCACTGAAATACTCGGGGCAGTTGATCGACGCTGTGCATGCGTGCACTGCTTTGATGATGACCTCTGGTTCGATGCCACTCATCCGTTCATTCCACCATTTGCAACGCAGTTCGGCGATCTGACTACCGTTCATTCGTGGGTTTTTGCCCACGTCGGGCCGCGTTACGGCAAGCGGCATCCGGCACTGGAGGTATTCGCGCGCTACCTGGTCGAGCTGGCCTGCGCATGGAACAGATACTGCAACGTGCCTGACCGCGGCGTATGGCTTCAGGAGGTGGGCGCTCCGATCACATGTGTCACGGCTGAGGACGCTGCAGACTTTGCTACCGCAACAATCCGCGGAGTGATCGACGTGCCGGAGTTGACTGGCATCACCTGGTGGTGTTCCCATGATGTGTCCCGCAAACTGGCTGACTTCCCCGAACTGGAGTATTCACTCGGCCTGATCGACAGCGACGGTAAAGTCAAGCCCGTCGGGCGGGCAGTAGCCGAATTTGCTCACGCTGTGCGTTCCGGTGACAATATCGGCACGGCTGGCGCTGACTCAGCTGAGCGTCCCGTACTAGACGTGCCAGCAGACCCCGCATTGCGTCACGAGGCAGGCCCCCAGGGCGACGTCTTCGACACTTTCCAACGCATCTGGACCAGGGATCACGTGTGGCCTCAGCTGCGTGTAAACCACGCGTGATAGTACGCGTAGAAGTTCGCGTTGCCCCAGCTTGAACACTGGTCGCCGGGATGACCGGCGAGTGCGGCATCGTTGGGCTGGTAAGGCGTGTAGTTATACAGATTCGCTGTGGCCTGATTCTCCACCATCACATCGCTGCCACCGCACGCCTCGTCGGGGTGGAATCGGATGGTGTTGACCTGTCCAGGAATCACGTCGTACATGCCGGGGGCGCCCTCGTAAATTCTGAACTGCCTGGCAGCGTGGAAAACCTGCGTGGCAAAACCTGCATACTGCGGGTCGCACGTCTGCCGGTCGGGGCATGCGTATCCCATCGCGGAGGCGTAACGACTCGGGACCAACTTCGCGCCCGAAGCAGTGATCAATCCCTGTTCCTTTTGAAGCATCACCAGCAGCACTTCCGGGTTAATACCGCAGCTGAGAGCAGTTTTGGAGACAATCGATGCCGGGGTATCGCCCGCCTGGCCCGCAAAACCATCGCAGTACTCGTCGGCGGGGATGTCGGCCGTGTCTTCACGGTAGGAACTCAGGCACGGCGTGCCATCGGGGTTGGGTCTGCAGCCATCGTTCCACTGGGTGATGAACGCTTCGATCTGATCCTGCGTCAGTGCGCGGTCATTGAAGAATTCCTCGTCAGAGATGATGTTCGACGGGTCGAAGCCCGAAAAATCCAGCGGTGGTGTCACAGGCCCCGAAGGTGGCGCAGAGTGCGCGGGCGGTTCAAACGTGTCCTTCTTACTGCGGCTAGACAGCGTCGTCGTCACAAGAACGACCAGCGCGATCACCACGGCGACTGCGAGCATGATGATTCCGATCGACGTCAACGCTGCCCGAGGCGACTGGCTGTCGGAGTGGTGCCTATTGCCTGTGCTCACGGATATAGTCAACCACGCCCGGGATAGAGCGTTCGAGAACCTCGAGGGTGTCGACGAAATCCTGATGCCCGCCATACCACGGGTCAGGAAGATCCAGGTCCGAATCTGCCTGCGGATCAAATTCGCGCATCAGGTGGACATCCGGATCCGTTCCAGTGCGTGCAGCCATGCGCTCGATTGCCCGTTCATGGCCGCGAGTCATCGGGATGATCAAATCCCACTGGCTCAGTTCACTGGGCAGCAGCTGGCGCGCCCGATGGGTGGGGATGCCGTATCCTGCTTCGCGCAGCACACGCTCGGCACGATAATCGATCGGGTTACCTTCCTCCTCATCGGAGATCCCTGCCGAATCCACTCGCACATCAAGGTCCGCGTGCTCGACAGCTTCACGAAGGAGCTGTTCGGCCATTGTGGATCGACAAATGTTTCCGGTACATACCATGACTACTGAAAACGACATGCGACTATTGTGCCTGATCCACCTGAGTGCCGCCGATCAGGTCGAGCAGCTCACATACCGCTGCGGCAGAGATGCGCGCGGCCTTGTCGCCGTCCATGTGGAAGTCCTGGCCGGCCTGCGGGCCGCACAGGTCGGATACCGCCCGCATGCTGATCCAGGGGGTGCGTGTGCCGAAACAGACCTGAGCTACACCGGCTGTTTCCATGTCGGTCGCCAGCGCTGCAGGGAAACGAGTGCGAACAGTGTGGACAGTGCGCGCGGTGACAAATGAATCGGCGGAAATGACCTGGCCGGCGCACACACCCTCGACACGGGCGGCACATGCCGCAGCGCGCTGCCCTGCAGTGTATTCCGGAGGCATCTGCGGAATCTGGCCGGGTGCGTACCCGAATTCTGTGGCATCGGCACTGGAATACACGGTGCTGGTACCGACGATGACGTCACCCACCTGGGCTTCCTCATCCAGGCCACCGCATGTTCCGGCAACAACGACTAACGCAGTCGCCGGGTCCTCGACGAATGTGAGTGCGCGGGCTGTGGCGCTCGCAGCATTCGCCAGGCCGATACCGGATTCGACCACCACGACGTCGTGGCCGCGCAGTGTCCCTCGCGTAAAGACCTGCTGGTGAGTGTCAGCATGGCCGATAATGTGGCGGGTGGCGCCTGGCTCAAGCTGGTCGACAAACGGTGCTGCTTCCATCGCCATGGCGCACTGGATAAAGATCATCACGCACGTATTATCGCCGGCCTGCAATCCTGCCGCCACCTTTGGATATACGTGTGTCCTACACTGGAAATGTCAGGGACAACGGAAAAATCTCCAAGTTTAAGATCAGAGGGAGCCACAGATGACGTTACCCGCGCACAGCGATCTTGCACCCACATACTCACGCTCACCGAAATCCGAGCCACGCAATGTGATCGTGCATTTCGGAATGGGAAACTTTCATCGAGCTCACCAGGCCGCCTACCTTGATGAACTGTTGAGTCAGCATGATGATGACGTGCCGGAGTGGGGCATCTGCGGTGTAGGCGTGCTGGAGCGAGACCGACGTATGCACGATGCTCTGCATGCGCAGGACTGCATGTACACTCTGGTCCTCAAAGCACCCGATGGCTCGTACGATGCGCGCGTGATCGGCTCGATCATGGATCACATGCTGGCGGTAGACGATACTCAGGCAGTGCTCGACGTGCTTGCAGCTCCCTCGACCCGCATTGTGTCGCTGACGATCACCGAGGGAGGCTACCCGATCGATGATGCGACCGGTGAATTCGCCCCGGATGACGCTGCGCGTGAGGACGGTCAGTCACCTCAGTCGCCTCACACGCCATTCGGATTGATCGTCGAGGCACTCAGGCTGCGCCGCGAGCGCGCAATTGAACCGTTCACCGTACTGTCGTGCGACAACCTGCCGGGCAACGGTCACATTGCGCACGATTCAGCCTGTGGGCAGGCAGCACTGTCGGATCAGGAGCTGGCGCAGTGGATCGACGACAATGTTGCGTTCCCGAACTGCATGGTCGACCGGATCACGCCCGTGACCACTGACGAAGATCGCGAACTGGTCGAACAGCAGTGGGGGATCGAAGATGCGTGGCCGGTTGGCGCTGAACCGTTCATTCAGTGGGTTATTGAAGACAAGTTCCCGGCAGGCCGCCCGCAGTGGGAAGAAGTCGGCGCCCAGATGGTCACGGACGTGGTGCCCTACGAGCTGATGAAGCTCCGCCTGCTCAACGCCGCCCACCAGATGCTCGCACACTGGGGCCGCCTGTTGGGAATGACCTACGCGCATGAGGCCGCTGAAGATCCGGACATTGAAGCTGTGACGCGCGCCTACCTGGAGCGTGAAGCGCTGCCCACCCTGCGCCCCGTGCCGGGCATCAACCTCGACCAGTATGTCGATACGCTTTTCGAGCGCTTCACCAATCACGCCATTGCTGACACGCTGAATCGTCTGGCCGAAGACGCATCGGACCGCGTGCCCAAATTCGTTCTGCCGGCTCTGCGCGGATGCATCGAGCAGGGTCGCCCGGTTGATCTGGGTGCGGCGATGTGTGCGGCGTGGGCGCTCACACTGGAAGGCAACGACGAGGACGGCGCGCCGATCACCATCAACGACCAGTATCGGGATCGCCTGATCTCGCTGGCGCAGCAGCAAAAGGCCGGAAATACGCGCGCTTTGCTGAGCGATGCCCGCCTGTTCGGCGAGCTGGAATCAACCAGTGAGTTTGCGGATCGCTTCGAACACTGGCTGCACGCAATTCGGCGCGACGGTGCCCGCGCCGTCATGCGTGAGCTGATTGCTCAGGCGAACTGACGCTTAGCGGGCTGCCTCACCGGCAGCACACGCAACTCCGATGATTCCGGCGAGGTTACCCAGCTTCGCCGGAATGATCGGTGTCTTCAGGTCCAGCAACGGCAGGAACTTGTCGTGATTTTCCGACACGCCGCCCCCTACGACAAACAGGTCAGGTGAAAAGAGCATTTCGACATGCGAGTAGTAGCGCTGGAGACGCTCTGCCCACTGCTCCCACGTCAGGTTGTACACCGTCTTCTGGCGGGCTGACGCGTGTGACTCGGCGTCACGCCCGTCAATTTCAAGGTGTCCCAGCTCGGTGTTGGGAACCAGTGTGCCGTCAATGAACATGCCGGATCCGATGCCCGTTCCCTGCGTGGTGACAATGACAACGCCTCCTACGCCGGCGCCTGCACCAAAGCGAACCTCTGCCAGGCCGGCTGCGTCGGCATCGTTAATGACGACGGTGGGCCGTCCCAGCTGAGTGGAGAATCGTTCCTCGGCGTTGATGCCAACCCATTCCTGGTCAAGGTTCGCCATGAAGGGGATCACGCCGTGTTTGATCGGTGCGGGGAAAGAAATGCCGACGGGCACGTCGTCTGCAACGTCAAACTGGTCGATCAGTTGTTGGCATGCGGCGATGACGTGGTCCGGGGTGGCCGGAGCAGGTGTGGGGATTGTGATGGGGTCGCGCAGGACGCGCCCGGTCTTCAGGTCAACGAGTGACCCCTTGACGCCTGATCCACCAATGTCGATTCCAAATGCCTGGGTAGCCATGGGACCTGCTCCGCTCTTCATGCCACGATTGTTTACTTACCGATCTTACTATTCCACCACGTCGCCCTCAGTGCGAACATCTTCAAACGCGTTATGCCTCATTCGTGCAGAATTCGGCAGCCACGTGGTGCGGTTTCATGCGCAGCGCACTCACCCGCACAGAGCCAGTACGCGGCGGTCTGCTCCTTCCAGGCGGAACGGCCCAAAGCGGCGCGGCGCGGCGAGGCGTTGATTCTGGTCGGTGACACAGATGCGCTCCCCCAAACGGTCGACCATAACGGTACCGACCGCATCGACAGCGATAATCCCGTCTTCATCCAGCCGAATCATTGTCGGAATATCGAACAGGATCGGACGTGCTTCATTTTCGCTGACCATCCGTGCCGCCGCTGTGATGGTAGTACGTCCCGCTTTCATCGCGTCGATCAGCGCCTCGGGCGTACATTCTTCAGCTGCCAGCCATGTGGTCGGCATACCGGGGCGCAGCGGTGTGGAGTAATGATGGAAGTCTCCTCCGCCCATCACCACCACATCGTGTTTCCAGCGGGCATGCCACGCCAGGATCGAGGTGTCAGTCGGGCGCAGGTACCAGCTTCCGTGATACAGCTCCGCGCCTGGTGGTTCCGTCTCCAGTGGATGCAGCCACGAGCAGTCATCGGACACCGGGTGATTAATGGACATGAATGCGTCACGCTCAGCAGCTTCGTCCACCCACCGTTGCGCCGGCTGACGAAAATCGATAAAGCCGACCTGGCCCCACGCGTTGGCGTGCCCGCGGTGCGTTGTCATCTCCTGACCGGGAATCAGCGTAATTCCGTGGCGAGCACTGACAGCCGCCAGGTGGGGATGGTGGCTCACTGTGTTGTGATCCGTGCAGCCGAGGTAGTCAAGGCCGGAGGCGACGCCCTCGTTCGCGAGTTGCCACAGCGACAATTGCCCGTCGGAATGCAGGCAGTGATTATGCGGGTCACCTGCGTACCACGTCAGTCCGGGCGGGGCAGGCAGTCCGCGTTCACTGCCGCGCACCTCACGGTGGATCGGCTCATCGGCCGGTCCGTGGTCAATGGATCCGCTGGCGGGTGTGCGCACGCACACCGTCACGTCGCACCCGTGCGAAGGGACAGTATGAAGTCCGAGGACGACTGCCCACGTGCCCGACTCCAGGTCACCGGGAATGTAGCCCGGCGTGGCGTCGCTACGGGCAATGATGAAGCTGGTGCGCGCACCGCCGGACCATCCGCGCCAACCTTGCGGTGATTCGCAGCCCATGTCGATACCAGCGCCGCCTTCGCGCGAAAAACTCAGTGTCGCTTCGATGGAGTCGAACCCATCAACCTCGAACTCGACGCGCGGGTAACGGTTGGCGGCCTGATCCGCCAGGGTCACGTGGAAGGTGCGTTCAACAAGTGTGCGTTGAGCAGGTGCCATCACTGATCACCTCCGCCAATTCGATGACCTGTTTGAGGATCGAAGACAAGCACCTTTGAGACAGGGAATGCGAACCAGCATTCCTGGTCGACATGGGGAAGCGGACTCTCGGGCACAACTGCCTGGAATCGGTCATCTCCGCAGCGTGCGGTCAGGAGGGCCGAGGCGCCTAGATTCTCCACAGTCGCAATCCTGGCGCGCAGCGCTCCGGGCGTTTCCGTTTGCGACCACGTAACGTATTCGGGACGGATTCCCCATATGACGGGTCGCGGGTCGCTGCCGGGCACGTCAATGCTGATAACCGATGCGGCCAGCGGAATATGGATCCCGAATGCATCCAGCATCGTTACTCCGTTCTCAACCTTGAGCGTCCCAGCATTCAGGTTCATCGGATGCGATCCAATAAAGGACGCCACAAAAGCATTCTCTGGCGAGTGAAACACCTCGCGGGGCGTTCCTACCTGTTGGATCTTCCCGTCCTTCATCACTGCAATACGATCTGCCAAAGCGAGCGCTTCAGCCTGATCATGCGTAACGAACACCGAAGTCAGACCAAGCTCACGCTGAAGCTCCTTCAGGAAGGATCGCGCCTCAAGACGTAACCGAGCGTCGAGGTTTGACAGCGGTTCGTCCAGCAGCAGGACGTCAGGACGGGTGGCGATCGCACGGGCCAGAGCGACACGCTGCTGCTGTCCGCCTGATAGCTGGGCGGGTCTGCGTTCAAGCAAATGCTCCAGTGAAAGTCGTTTACCAGTTGTTTCGGCCGCTTCGCGGCGAACCTCTCGTGAGGCCCGGCGGACCTTAAGCGGGTAGGAGATATTGTCGGAAATATTCATATGCGGGAACAGTGCGTAGTCCTGGAAGACCATCGCTACGCCTCGATCACCCGGCTCCACCTCCGTCATGTCGTCGCCGTTGATTTCAAGTGAGCCCCCGGTAAGTTGCTCGAGACCTGCTATGAGGCGAAGTAAAGTGGTCTTGCCGCAACCCGACGGGCCAAGCAGCGCGAAAAATTCACCCTCATGAATGTTCATGGAAACTGAGTTCACGGCACGCACCCCGTTCGGGAATTCTTTGACCAGCTGGCGCATTGAAACGGTCTCAGTCATGATTTGATTCCTCCGTAGAAGCGAAAACCGAAACGACGGTTCACAAAGAAATAGATCAGCAACACCGGCAACGCGAAAACCAGTGCGAATACAGACAGGAGCCGTAGATCCACCTGCCCCGCCTCCGTGTAGAAGGTGTACATCACTACTGCTGCTGGCTGCTTGCTGGGATCACGCAACAGGATGAACGGAACAAGGAAGTTACCCCACACCTGCACAACCGTCCAGATTGCCACGAATGCTATACCGGGCCGGGCAATGGGGATCACAACGTCCCACAGGATACGTGCAGGACCTGCGCCGGCCAATCGCGCGGATTCTTCATAAGACTTAGGGACAGAGTCCATGAAGTCTTTCAGAATGAAAATGACGGTAGGCAGCATGCCTCCGGTGAGAACCAGGATGACACCTGTGTGTGTATCGATCAGCCCAATGGCATTCATCAGTTGAAAGGTGGGAACCATGGCGGCAGTGCCCGTCACGATGGATGAAAGCAGAAGCATGCCGTAGAGCAATCCGTCTCGCATGGGAATGCGCACCCGTGAAAGTGCGTATGACGCAAGGGTGCCTCCAACGACTGTCAGCAGCATCGTCCCACCGGCAATGATCAGGGAATTGACGATTGACGCAAACGCATACGGATTGTCAGCCAGACGATGAAAGTTGGCCAAAGACCATTCGGGCATCTTCAACGCCATCGTCGGGTTCTCATCGAAAGGTGCGATGAAAAGCCACGTCAGTGGAAGTGCAAAGAACACTCCAATGAACCCAAGCAGAATTGAAAAAACGATTCTGTGCAGGACATGTCGACCATGTGCGCCTATGGACGTCGTGCTCATGGAGTCTTCTTTCCGCGTCCCACCCGCATATAGATCAGGGCAATGATGAGGTTGATCCCCAGCATGAGTACTGACAGTGCTGCTCCCAAGCCCAGCTTTCCGCCCGGAATTGCTGTTTTGTAGATATATACCGAAAGGATTTCCGTCTTGCGACCCGGGCCTCCGGCGGTCAGGAGGAAGGGCGTAAATGTATTGAATGTCCACAACGTGATCATCAGGGTATTCGTGAGAATATGGCCACGGATGGTAGGAATCACCACGTCATTGAGCTGACGGAGGGGTGACGCACCAGCCATCCTGGCACTTTCCAGCAGCGAGGGAGCCACCGATGACAGAGCGGACGAGAAAAGCTGCATCGAGAACGCCGTTCCACACCAGATGTTGAAAATGATGATGACGGTGAGCGGATGGTCAATGAGCCAAGCGGTGTTCGGGGTGTGCACAAGCGCATTCAGTGTTCCGCCACGCCGGTCAAGCAGAGCGAGCCACACGAATGCGCCGACTGACCCTGGGATAACCCACGCGGCAAGGACGACGGATTCCAAGAGTGTGCGGGCCCACCCTGCAATGCGCCGCGTACTCCACGCGAGGAAGAAACCGGTTACCGTTTGCCCCACCACGCCCGAAAGAGCGACAAAAACAACACTGAGACGCACCGAGTTCCAAAATGAGGGATCCTTCAGTGCGTGAAAATAGTTATCCAGCGCAACGAACTGTGTGTTCGCTGCGGCGCTGCCTGTCAGCCTGAAGTTCGTCATGCCTAGCACAATCGTCCAGACAGCCGGAAACAGGAGGAACAACGCGATAAGCACGAGCGCCGGAATGACGAATGCGCTAGCTCGGGCTTTCCCGAGCCCCGCAACGTCATCGGCGCGTACGCGGCGACGTTTCATGGTGTCAGTTCGCACTCGCGACCGCTTCGGCTCCGACGATTCCTTCAAGCGTGGACACATACGTGGCAAGGGCATCGTCAATGGACACGCCTGCGACAACGTCCTCAGTGAGCTGCTGGATGGCGACAGAAACCTCCGGGTACTCAGCTACGCCTGGACGATAGGACGTAATCGGCAGAACGTTTTCCGAAACATAGGTGAGCATGGGTTCGTTGGGCAGGAGCTTTTCATTAACATCGAGCCGCGGAGAGATTGACAACGTGCCTTTTGCCCGCACCTCGAAAGCCTCCGGTGAGCTCATAAACGTCAATAATTCCCATGCTTCTTCAGGGTGCGCACTGGCAGGATTGAGAACCCTGGCGACACCACCTGACATTGAAACGAAGTCCTGCGAGCGCACGCCCTTTCCTGGCTGCATCGCCGGAATCAGCGTGTATCCGACAACTTCCTCACGGTTCTCAATCGGAGCTGTTCCCACGCCTTCAGCCGGGTTGATCACTGACCGCCACAGGTAATCGCCTTCAAGAAGAATACCGATCTTACCGGCCGCAAATTCAGCGAAGGAATTATCACGCCCAGCGCTCTCCTGCTGCAGGATCGGGTCACCAAGTTCTTCATCAACATAGATGGTCTTGTAAAGGTTCACAACTGCGCGCATCCCAGGGGTATCGCCGCGCCATTTGCCATTTTCCCACAGCTGCTCCCCGGTTCCCACCAGCATTGGGAGGAAGCCCTGCATTGTGGTCGCTTCACCCATTGCCGTACCGGCATTGAGCTGGATCGGTGTGATTCCATCCAGTTTTTTCAGTTGGCGTGCCGCATCGAGAACGTCATCCCACGACTTCGGTTCCCACGGTTCAGGAAGCCCAGCCTTAGCGAAGAGCTCCCTGTTGTAGTAAAGGACGCGGCCATCAGCGCCCACCGGAACACCATACAGCTCATCGTTGAAGGACGCGGCATTTTGAACAGCTTCAGGGATCTGCTCCCAGCCATCCCACTGGCTAACCGCATCTCCTACAACCTCTTTCAGCGGCTTAATGTAGCCTGCCTCCGCGAATTCCCCGATCCAGATTCCGTCCAGTCCGACCACGTCAGCGCTCTTGCCTGATTCAAAGTCGAGCGCAATCTTGGTTTTGTAGTCTTCATCGCCAACCCCCTGCGGGATGAACGTCACCGTCACATCTTTACCCGCCTGAGCCTGAGCTTTTTCGAATTCGGGAATAACCCAGTCCTGAATCCATTCGGCTTCAGCCGCTCCCTTGCCTCCGGCAATCGAGTTGGCAGTGATCGACAGCGAAATGGCTCCCCCATCTTCGCCCGAGGATTGCCCCGCATCCGGCTGATCGCTTTCGCCGCCTGAACCCGATGAACATGCGGTGATGAAAGCACACGTTGCTGCAGTTAACAAAGCTGTGTGAACAAGACGATTGTGACGCTTCATGATGTGAAAACCTCTTTTACGCGTGAGCTGTATTGGTACAAATTCTGATTGTCAGATTGTCAGATTGTCAGATGGTGTTCACTGTCTGATCCGAAGGGGCCGCCGCGTCAAAAGAACAGGCACGCGGCGAGCTGTTCTTCGAGTCACACCCAGTCTTATTCGCACTCACCTACTTGTCAACCAGGATGCGACATTCATCCGAAACATCTCGTCGCGTGCCGTCAGCACATGGTGTGCTCAGTCTCTGTTCGGCATATCCTCCATGCGCGTGCGTCGCGAACGTGGCGTGTACCTGCGGTCCAGAACGACGGCTGCTGCGCCGATGGCGCCGGCATCCTCGTCCATAATCGACTCCATGATCTGCACGTCACGGTGACGCTGAGTTGCGGACTCCGCCAGCAGATCCTCCACAGCTTTCTGGTAGTAGGGCTGCAGTTCCTTGAAATACGGACCGCCCAGCACGATCAGGTCAGCATCAATGAGTTCTACTGCCCCCACCGTCAGGGTTGCGATACGCTGCGCAGCTGCCTGGAGGATGTCGCGTGCTTCCTGGTTGCCATTTTCGGCCTTGTCACACACCTGGTGCAGAGCTTCGCGCACAGCGTGGTGGTCGGCGCGCGGCGGAAGATCACCGTCGATGGCACCCTTTCCGTGAGCCCGCTCTACAAGCAGAGCAGGATCGTTGTCGAGGCCACCGTCGCTATCCTCTTCGAACATGCCCAGCGTCTTCAGGATTGTGCCCACTTCACCGGAGTTACCGGACGCTCCGGCAAGCGGCTCACCGTCAACGGCCAGTCCCAAGCCAATACCGGCGCCGAGGTAGACGAAGACCATCGTTGAATCCAAGATGTCGCCACCGCGCACCCAGCATTCACCGATCGATGCCGAAATCGTGTCTTTGACAACCGGAATGGGCTTTTCAGCTCCCAGCCCTTCCGCCAGCAGTGCACCCAGCGGTGCGTCCTGCCATTCAGGAAGCCAGACGGATTCCCTAAGCGATCCGTTCGCCACGTCAACAACTCCAGGCACTGCCATGCACACGCCGACAATTCTGTCTTCCGGAACACCGGTTCGTTCCGCCAGCTCCCGGATCCTTCCGGCAGTCTGCTTCATCGCCTCAACCGGATCAGCCAAGGTTGGCTCATCGGAATCGCTGGAAGCAACGACACGGCCTTTCATATCGAGCATAACCAGGCTGGTCACCGCCGGATCGACGTGAACGCCGATCGAGTAGGCAGCTTCCGGGACCAGATCAACGATGACGTGGGGACGCCCTCGTCCACGAAAGTCCGTACCGATTTCCCTGAGGACGTCGATGGACAGAAGGTGGCGAACGATTGCCGACACAGTTTGAACCGATAGCTGGGTGCTTGCGGCAATATCACGCTGGCTCGCAGGCCCCAGACGTCTTAAAGCATTTAGGACAACTTTTTCGTTATATTGACCAACTTCTACCAGACTGGTCCCGATTCTCATCTTCCCCTCCGTTAGATTATTGAGCGACCATCCGCAACGGTGGCAGCAACAAACATAATCACCTACTACTTTACGCAACTTGAAGTCCAATTAGGCGGCACAATAGGCCTATGCACAGGATTAACGACCATTATTTCAACCGGGGGCAGGCAGTTGTTGCTCAGGGAGGGGCTGAAGAGCCTACCCCTGCGTCACTCCTGGCCGGCGCCGTCAGTGCAGCGGACGCGCCGCACCCCCTGTCGGTCTTCGATCTATTTCGCATTGGGATTGGGCCTTCCTCGTCCCACACGGTTGGCCCGATGCGCGCGGGGCTGGCCTTTGCCACCGAGCTGGAGTACACCGACACTGCACCCGAACGAATCACAGTGGACCTGTACGGGTCGCTGGCAGCAACTGGACGAGGCCACAACACCGACCGAGCCACGTTGTTGGGACTGGCTGGCTACGACCCGGAAACCGTGAACATCACCACCGTCGAATCGCTCTTCCCCACGGTCAGCCGCACAGGAATTTTGCCCGTGGGTGCCCACCGCTCCGTGTTCTTCGACATCGCGCGCGATATTCGTTTCGAACCTGAAACGATCCTGCCGTACCACGTCAACGCGCTGACCATCACGGCGTGGGCAGACCAGATGTATCGGCGCATTGCGCGCAGGCGCACCTTCTACTCCATCGGCGGCGGTTTCGTCATGATGCAAACCAACGATGACACCGCCCATCCGGAGGTGACATCCCTCGTAGCTCCCGATGCTGCCGACATTCACGGCTGCCAGGCTCCCTATCCCTTTGCATCTGGTCGCGAGCTGCTGGATCAGTGCGCATCCCGGCAGCTGTCCATCGCAGATCTCGTCTACGCCAATGAGCGGTCGATGCGTCCAACCGAAATGGTCGACGGGTACATTGACCGCATCGCCGCGACGATGTTCAGCTGCATCGAAGCGGGAATCAGCGCGACCGGGATCCTGCCGGGCGGACTCGATGTGCGTCGACGCGCCCACACATTGTTCACTCAACTGTGCGCCCAAGGTAACCGCCCTCAGCATGGCAATTCTGCAGCACCATCGTGGGCCGAGCGACCTGACGATCCGATGCGCGCAATCGACTGGGTCAACCTGTTTGCACTGGCTGTCAATGAGGAAAATGCGTCAGGTCACCAGATCGTCACTGCTCCGACGAACGGAGCAGCCGGCGTCATCCCCGCCGTGCTCGGATACCTTGTGTCGTATTGCCCTGAGGCGGGGGCCACCACGTTTACGCCCAGCGTCGACTCATCTCTGTTCGCCAGTGATGACGAGGGCGGCTCGGGTATGCGCCGCACCCGAGCCATACGCCAATTCCTGCTCGCAGCCACGGCCATCGGCGCGCTGATCAAGACGAATGCGTCAATCGCTGGTGCCGAAGTGGGATGCCAGGGTGAAGTGGGATCAGCATCTGCGATGGCTGCAGCCGGACTGGCTCAGGCTCTGGGTGGTTCACCACTCCAGGTGGAAAATGCAGCGGAGATCGCCATGGAGCATTCTTTAGGGTTGACGTGCGATCCTGTGGGAGGTTTGGTGCAGGTTCCATGCATTGAACGCAACGCGATTGCCGCCGTCAAAGCGATCAACGCAGCCCGTATGGCACTATGGGGCGACGGGAGGCACACAGTGAGCCTCGATGCCGTGATCGAAACGATGCGCCAAACCGGTAACGACATGTTGTCGAAATACAAAGAGACGTCAGCTGGCGGATTAGCCGTCAACGTCGTGGAATGCTGAATGAGAAGGTGACGAAATGGCTCCACCACCGAAGCGATACTGGGGCGTGGCGAAAGGCGCGACCCTGATCCTCGGCATCGTCATCATTGCCTTGTCACTTCTTGGCGAGGGAACATGGCGCCTGCGCATGGCACCCACCATATTTGAAACCCGGCACCTGTTCATCGCCGTCGCCGTCTTCTTCGTGGCGACCTGTGCGCACGGCATTTCCCTGTCATATGTACGGGGTCTGTGGCACCACATGGTGGCGTGGTCTGTCGGCGCCATCGCCACAATCGGCATGATCATCGCACTGGCTCACATCGTGGATCAGCGCGTGCCCAATGAACTCAGCGTCCTGGTTCCGCGTCTCGGTATCCTCGCCGTCGGCGTCATCATCGTATGCATCGGGTTGTGGCGCGAGACTGACGCCCTCCACGAGCACAATGATCACAGACAAAACAACTGGTACGTCCGCACCTCGCGGGTTCTGCGAGCCGCCCACTTCTGGACCCCGGAGGAAGCCGAGGCGCAGGTGCGTCTGGCACGTGCCGACCTGCAACACGCCCAGTCGCACCTGACTGAACCGGGTGAGGCCGACGACCTGGATCCGTGGGAGTATTTCGGCACGCCTGAGGAGTATGCCGCGCGTTTGACGTCACGCCCGGAAGTGACATCGAATCCCCTGCGCACTGCCCGCTGGTACTACCTGATGACGGCTCTCGTTCTGGACGGCTGGGCCACGTATCGCACATTCGTCCATCCGATGAACTGGCTCACCGTGGTGTTACACCTGCTGGCCCTGGTCGCGGTCTTCCTGTTCGTATGGGCATCCATCACGTTGCATCAAAGTGGCCGCTAGGCGCCCTCGACAATGAAAGGAGGGACGCATGAGTGAGGTGAAAGCCCTAGGAGCCGGACGTTTCGCGCCTTCTCCGTCGGGGGATCTGCATGTGGGTAATCTGCGCACCGCGGTGCTGGCGTGGCTGTGGGCGAAGGCAACGGGCCGGCGTTTCAAGTTACGCATCGAGGATCTGGACCGGGTGCGCTCAGGAGCAGCTGACTCGCAGATCGCTGACCTGACGGCGCTGGGTCTGATGTGGGATGCGCCAGTCATGTATCAGTCAACCCGCCTGGATGTGCACCGCCGCGCGATCGACTACCTGGTGGAGCAGGGACTGGTTTTCGAGTGCTACTGTTCGCGCCGCGATATTCGTGAGGCTGCGTCGGCTCCCCACCGCCCGCCGGGCCACTATCCCGGCACGTGTCTGAACCTCAGTGATGCGGAACGAGGGCGACGCCGAGCGGCCCTGGCTGAATCTGGCAGGCGTCCGGCGCTGCGGCTGCGCGCCCCGATGGATGAGTGGACCATTCACGATGAGCTCTACGGTGAGGTGCGCGCTCCGGTCGATCATTTTGTCATTCAGCGCTCCGACGGTACGCCCGCCTATAACCTGGCGGTCGTACTGGACGATGCGGCGCAGGGTGTGGATCAGGTGACGCGTGGTGACGACCTGCTCAGTCAGGCGTCGGCGCAGGGAGCGCTGGCCGACATGCTTGGAATCGACCAGGTGAATTTTGTCCATGTCCCGTTGGCGCTCGCCGCAGGCACCGGTCAGCGCCTGGCGAAGCGCGATGGCGCGGTGACGCTGTCGGATCTGCGCAAGCTGGGGTGGACGGTTAGCGACGTCATTGAGTGGATCGGTGAATCACTGGGGGTTCGCGGTGCACGTTCGATCAATGATCTTTCTGACGCGTTGGATCTGTCGGCGCTTCGCGCCTTGCCGCGAGATCCCTGGATGGTGACGCCGCCCTCGCAAATAAAGCAAAACCCCGACCGGTGGATCGCACCGAGCGGGGCCGCTGCGCGCTCGAAGGGACTCGAACCCCCAACCTTCTGTTTGGTGTCCAATTCGTCTAATGTGATCTCCCTCGATGACTACCGGCGCGCTATCTAGCCATATAGCCTGATCAAACATGAAACAGCGAACGATCACACCGGCATGGCAAAAGTCTTTAGCCGAGTGGCGCGCGGCGCTCGTTGCAGCGGGTCGCACGCCACAGACCATTGAGACGCGCCTTGAGCACATGCGGCGCATGTCGCGGCAGACGGGCGCGCCCTCTCCTGCTCTATTGTCTCGCTCACGCCTTATTGAATGGGCGGGCGCTCACGCTTGGGCGCGTGAAACACGCCGGTCAATGTACGCCACCATTAAAGCGTTCTACAGATGGGCACTCGAAAGCGGCACAGTCAATGATGACATTTCCGACGCGCTGCCACGGGTAAGGGCTGCTGCTCCTGCTCCACGGCCTGCAGATGAAAGCGCCTACCGCGCGGCACTGGCAGCGGCCACGCCTCGCACTCACGTTATTTTGCGTCTCGCTGGCGAGGCCGGCCTGAGGCGCGCTGAGATAGCACAGATCAGCGCGCGTGACTTGTATCGTGATCTCATGGGCTTCTCGCTTCGAGTTCACGGCAAGGGCGAGAAAGTGCGTGCCGTGCCGTTGACTGAATCGCTTGCGCGTGAGGTGCGCGCGCGGCTGGCTGATAGTGCCTCTGGCTGGCTGTTGCCCTCTGAGCGCGGCGGGCACCTCACACCGCGCTGGGTCGGCAAACTGGCATCACGGGTCTTGCCTGACCCGTACACGCTGCACACCTTACGGCACCGTTTCGCCACGTCTGTTTATTCCACTACGTCTGACCTGCTCACCGTTCAGCGCCTTTTGGGTCATGCCAGCGTGGCCACTACTCAACGGTACGTGGCAATAGATGCCGGGCGATTGCGTTCTGCTGTGGCTGCTGCAGCAGTCTAGCGGCGCTGCTCTAGCTGATTAATCCGCTCGTCGTGACGGTCTAATCGGCGCTCATGATCGCTGGCTGCGTCTGCCAGATCGCGTCTGATCTCGCCTATCTGGTGACCTACCGCGCGCGTGCGCTCATCGAGGCCGGTCACGGTAGCGGCAACGCCTGCAAGATGCTTTTCAATGCGGGTCACCTGATCGGCAATACTTGCGCCGTGATCGGGTCGCAATTGCGCGGTATCCTCTTTCACGCGCCGGGTCTTGGCAAGCGTGGCCAGATTAGCGATAAGCGCACCTAATCCACCGAGGCCACCTAGCGCGGTGATAATCATGGCCAGATCATTCATGATGCCTTTGGGGTGTGGACGAGGGCGGTAGCGGTGCCAAGAATCGCTGATGCAAGAGTGATCCACAAGGGCACCTGAGCATCGCTAATAATCCCATAACCACCAAGTAACGCAATGACTGCTAGGCAAATGCCGTAAAGCCATGCTCTAACCTGAGGCGTAAGCCATTCAAAGCGGCGCGGGGTCAGATCGGCGCGCGGCGCGGGCGGCGCGTCGGCCATATGCCGGGGCGTGTACTCGCTCACGCTGCATCACCCGCCTGTGGTGCGCGGCCTGCCAGTGCCTCGGCCTTGCAGTAATCCCAAAATGCGCGCGTGCAGATGAGGGCTGCACCACCGCATAATTGCCGGTTGAGATTATTCGCTGCTGACTGGCCAGTGAACTCTAGCCAAAAATTAGGGGCGACAATGGCGAACCTCAAGCCGTTTCCCTCTTTCAATGCAAGCATAAACATTCCTCTAGTTCCTTTCCCTTGCTGTGGTTTCGTTGCTGGGTTTGGGCGCGGCAGAATCGCGCCTGATTGGATCTGACGGGCGCGCTGGTCTAGCCATGCAAGGCGCGTGTAGTACCTGCCGGGGCACGCGGTAGGCACGATGTCCCGGTGACCCCTTAGCGGCAAATACCCGTATGCGCGCCTGATGTCTGCTATCAGCTCGGCCACCGTTTCAAGATCGCCGGCGCTCATTTCCGGGTGGCACTCAATGCCGATGCTCTCTAGATTGGCTTGCCATGTGCCGGCGTGATAGGCCGTGTTGCTGCACGCTACTAGGCATGTGACGCGGCCAGCGCTTGCCACGTAGTGCGCGCTGGTTTCCGCTCTATTCTCGAAAAAGTCCACCACGCCTGAGTGGGTCTGTCCGTCTGCTCCCCAATGGTGGATGACGATGTAGCGCGGGCGGTTGCCCTCGCGGCCGTATGAGAAACTGCGCGCGGTGTGCTGCGTCTCGTATGTGTACATTGGTGCCTACTTTGCGGGGTAGAACGTTGCGGCCAGCGGCACTAGCCAGCCTGTACCGGAATCAACAGACGTGTAGCTGTCGATTGAAAGCTGGCCATTAGATGAGGTAAACAGTTCTGCATAAGCAATATTTGGGCTATCTTTGCGTGCGACACATGCGCCAATAAATTGTGTCTTAGCTGGTCGCATATTGACGGGCAGAATAGCAATATTATTGAGGTATCCACCCACGCGCCTAATGACTGCTCCCTCGATAACGACAAGGCCGGCCACCATGCGGGCGCGGGGTTCATGACCTGCGACTGTTTCCCACCCGTTCGAGACTGTGAGGCGCTGCCAGTCCGTGAAAAGTTTGTCAATGGTTTCGGCTTGACGCTTGGCTAACGCGGGATAATCGGCCACGCGGTCGCCGGCAATGGGGTACGGAATCTGCAGAATGTCTGTGGTTGCTGGCATAGTTAGTCTCCTTTAGATGGTTGCGGCTGAGAGTTGTGCCCATGTGAGGCGGGCTAGTCGGTCGAAAGTCACGGGGCGCGGGACTTGCTGCCAGCGCACACTATCGGCGCGGGTCGCGGCGCGCGTGAGCGTCATAGCTAGTAGCCATCTGCCCTGCTCAAAAGTGCATGTCCCACCGTCTAGATAAACGGGGATATTTGGCGCTCCGGGCACCCAACCGGCAACGCCGGTAAGCATCAGCGGCAAGCCAATGCGCCGGGTTGAATCAAGGGCAGCTATCACATTGAGCGGGTCGGTGCCGGGATAATCGGTGTCCCATGTTGCGGCGGGGATCTGCCACCCGCCGGGCGCTGTCCGGTCGAGTGTGCGCGCGGCAAGGCGGCGCGCGTCCTGCTCGCTGGTTAGGTCTGTTTGTACGCTCATTGACCTGTATCCATAGGCTGCTAGGCGCTGTGGGTCGCTCGCGCTCACCACGCGGTCGGTCAGTGTTTGTTCGCCCTGCTGGTCGGTCGTGGTTTCTTTCCAGCGCACTTCGACGGTTGTGGCCATGTCGGTGGTGTCGCGTTTGATCGTGATGCCTGAGCGCTGAACGACGGCGGCGGGGATACTCATGGCCTGATCGACGGCGGGGTCTATGGTCACCTGGCCACTAGGCGGCACGGTGAGGGCGTATAGCGCTTTTCGCTGGTCTAGATCCTCTAGTCGCACATAATCACCGGTTACTGCGTGAGTGGCTGGCCACAAAATAGCGCCCGTTGAGTGTGCGATGTCTTGCAGTAGTGCCCATGGCTCGCGCCGGTCTACGTCTAGCGGGGCTAGCGTGAGCGCGCCGGGCGCTGGATCGACTATCGCCGTAATATCGAGGCCGGCCTCGCTGATGATCCGTTCGATACGCTCACGCGCTGTTTCGCGTGGCCACGGCTTGCTGCCAATGCGTATATTCGCCATTTCAGCGGGGAATTCGGCGGCGGTGATAGTGGCTATCGGGCGCTGCAAGCGCGCGTCATACGTCACGGGAATGTCAGTAATTCTGCCAGTGAACACTGTCGCCGTATAGATGGGCGTGTCTGTGCGCGTGAGGCGCGCCGCGCTGATCGTGATGCGCGTATAGTCCTGCCAGCGCTGCTCGTAGGCCGGCCAGCGGCGCTGCATGGTACGCCATAGCGGGGCGATGGGATCGAAAATGACGGCCAGTCCTACCCACACGCCGGGGCGGGGTGTGAAGTCCTGCTGATAGGTGCCTGAGCGGGTCACTGTGATGATGGGGTCGCCTATTTCGGCGGCGCTTGCCCAAGGCGCGGTGAAGTACACGGGTGCCACGCTTGCGCGCGCCTGATCGGGAATAGTGAGCGTGACGGCGGCGTGTAGCACAGTGCCTGCAGCGGCTTTGGGAATGCTGTCCCACGCGGCGGGGCTGTGTCCGTCCTGAGCGAAAACGGCGGGCGGGTAAATGCGGGTGACGCGGCGGGCGGGGCTGCCAGCGGTGAGCGTTTCCGGGCGCGCTGTGATAACGGTCGTGGTCTGAGCGGGCGCGGTGTATGAGGCGGTCACGCTGACGGGCATACCCGCCTGCAGATCCTCTAGCGCGCGCGGCGCGCCGGTGCCGTCTGGTAAGGCCAGTACTGCGTGCATGGTCGCCGGCTCTGGCTGGTCAAGCCGGCTCCTGCGTCCCCACTGCACGCTGAGGCCTGCCAGCGCTGTCACGGTGTGCGCGGCAAGGCTGGCTGCACTATCGGCCACGCGCTGACCATTGATTGCTAGCTCACATGTGATCTGGAGTGTCATGCTGCACCGCCTAGCTTGATGGTGCCCATGCGGTACTGCTGCTCTCTCAGTATGTCGCTAATCTGACGGGCAACACTGAGCGGGTCTAAAGCGCCGTTCACGGTGATGTTGATGATGGGCGCGGCCTGCTGGCCTTGCGCGGGCGCGCCGGTGATGCTCATGGGCTGGGCGGCGGGTATGCTCATCAGATTTTCGGCGCTGCGTGTGACGGCGGCGCGCGTTGAATCAAGCCCTTTGACCAAGCCTAGGCCGGTGAACCTGCCTATCTCGGTAAACACTTTCGACGGGCTAGCGATGCCAAGAAAGCCTTTCACCTTATCTACTGCACTACTGGCTATGCTGGTGACTGAATCCCACACGCGCCCGGCCATGCCGGTAATACCGTTGATAAAGCCTTGAATCAGATCACGGCCTGCAGAATATAGCCTGCTGCCGATGCCGGCCAGCGCGCCTACCGCCTTACCGGGCAGCTCACGCACAAAGCCAACGGCACGGCTGACACCGCTGCTGATAGCGCCGGTGATCCAATTCCACGCGCCTACTACTAGGTTACAGATCGCGTTCCACGCGTTGCCGAAGATTGATTGAATTAGCGTGAGCGCGCCTGTAATGATCCCCTTGACCATGTTGAGTGCGTACCCTATTGCGCCTTGAATGGCTTGCCACGCGCCGGCCACGATGCTTTTAATACCGTCCCACGCGCCCTGCCAGTCGCCGGTGATCACGCTGGTGACCACCTGAATAATGCCCTTAATGACGTTCAGCGCACCACTAATGACCTGCCAGATTGCCTGCAGTGCGCCTGACACGGTATTGAACACTGTCGCGAAAACTGGCTGCAGTGCTTGGGCGATACTCTGAATCATCGGCCAGACCTGCTGCCCAAAGCTCACGAAAGCGTCGAAAATTCCTTTGACTGCTTCTTTTCCTCTTTGCAGCGCGGGGCTATCGAAAGCGGCGGCAAACTTGGAGCCATCAAAACTCTGGATAAGCTCAACGATCTTTCCTAGAGCCTCGCCTACCGTGCTAAACACCGCGCTGCCTAGCGGCTCTAACGCCAGCTTTGTGTTGTTCTTGAGTAGATCCCAATATTCGGCGGCGTCCATGGTCTCTTTTCCTAGATCCATGATGCTATCGCCTGAGCCTTGCGCAATAGCGCTGAGATCGTCCATGTTCAGCGCGCCCTGCTTAATGGCTTGAACGAACTGAGGCGCGCCGCGCGTGCCGAACAGCTTACCGGCAAGGTCTAGCGCGCCGGCCTCATCGCCCTTGTCGATCATTCCGCTGATTTCGCCTGTCACACGGTTAAACGCGTCTGCTGGTGCTTCACCGCTCTTAGCTAGCTCAACTAGGCCTTTACTCATAGAGTTGAGCGTCTTGCCTGTGTCTAGGCCGGCCTTGTCTAGCGCGCCGGCCAGCGCTGCTGACTGGTCAAAGCTCAAGCCCAATCCCTGCAAGGCGGGCGCGGCCTTGCTGACCTTATCGCTAAGATCATTCATGCCGATGCCGGTAGACTGCGACACTCTAAAAAGGGTGTCCATCGCTGCTGTAGTGTCGGTGCCCTCAATGTTGAAAGCGTTGAAAGCGCCGGTCACGCGGCTAATGTCGATGTCCTCGCCTAACATGCGCCCGGCCTCTAACACCTGCCCTGCTAACTGCTGTAGCGTTTCGCCGGCTAATCCGGTGCGCGTGTTCAGATCAGCTACAACGGTGCCGATCTTGTCAAGGTCGGCTGGCACCTGCGCGCCTACCGCTTTAGCATCGTCGATCAGTCCGTCTAGCGCGTTGCCGGTGGCTCCCGTGCCTACCCGGATTGTGTCGCTCATTTCGTCGAACTGTGAGCCTATGTCGTATAGGCCTTTAACGGCTGCTGCTGCAAGGGCGGGCACTGCTGCCACTGCTGCAACCATGCCGGCCTGCACCAAGGGGGCGGCGGCTCCGAACTTGCTCGAAAACTTCCCTATTGCGCGCTCTGCTCCGCTCATAGCCTTTTGGGCGGGCTTGGAATCACCAAGGATCTTTATTTTCATGATCGCTGGGCTGCCCATGATCGCGCTCCTAATAGGCTTGGTCTTCTTGCAGTAGATCTAGTGCTTGCTCAAGCACTGTTGGGTGGTCTAGCCAGTCGCCGGGCGCTGTGCCGGTGCGTATGCACAGGGCGGCTAGTGCGCGGCTGGCTGGGTACTGGTCATTCTCGAAACGGCGCGGCCTCGTCCTCGCTGTCTGTGGTCAGTTCGTCTACCCCGTCTAGCCATTCTGTAAACGCGGCCTGTGTGTCGCCGGCTCTGCGTGCTTCGGTGTACGCGGCGAACGCCGTCCCGGTGTACTGTGCATCTGTGAGGCTCTTTCCGCGCGCTGCGAGATATTCCTCTGCTTTCACAATGGCTGCTGGCCTGAGCGGGTAAGTGTGCTCACCGTCCGGGGTGGTCACGTGGATCATTGAAACGGCCATTACTGTTGCTCCTATTCGTCTAACACTTTCTTGATGTATGTCTCATATTTGCTTAATATTTGCGGTTCCATCTCGTGCGCGGTCTCGAAAATGAACGCGCGGCGCGGGATAGGCGCGGGGAACGGGCGGCGACCTGATGGGGTCTCGTCAGTCGCGATGTTTGGCCACCATGATCTGCCCCAATGGATCGCGTGAGCGTAGGGGACGCGCTTAGACCCCATGGATACTGTCGCCTTGGTTTTCGTGCCTGAGCCTCTCACTGAGCGCCTGAGCCAGCCTTTAGCGCCTACTGGCGCCTTAGCGCGGCTCGCTGCTGCGATTTCCTTAGCGATTTCACGGTGAATATCTCTCAGCTCGTGCAGATCGTCGCCGGCCTTGCGTAGCTTGCGGCGCGCGGCTGTTGCGCCCTCGATTTGAAAGACGCTCGTCCCTCGCTTCTTGGTCATGGCTAGTGACTATCAGCTGTGATAGCTCCCTTGACGGTAAATTTCGCCTTACCAACCACTGGGAACTCATAAGACGCGCTATTGGTCTTGGCCACGTCGCCGCCAACGTCTACCGGCGTAATCATGCACTCACCTGAGATTTGAAGCGCGCCGGCCTTGTTCGGCACAAACTCGAACTGAGCGATTTCGCCTGCGTGCTCGTGGCACCATACAAGCAATGAATTAGTGCCGTAGTCCTGCAGTAGCTCGCCACTGATCTTGCCTGAAAGCTTGCCTGGCTCCTGATACTGTTCACCGTTCAACACGTCGGTGGGGTCTTCTACCTTGTATTCGGGTGAATACAAGGTCTTAGTTGATTGTCCTGAAAAACTCATCTTGGCTTCATTGAGCGTAAACTCAAGTGAGCCGTCGCCAAGTTTCATTGCTTGTACTGCCATTGTGTCTGCTCCTTATAGCGTGTAGGTGACTGTGTAGGTGATCCGGTAAGCGATATAGCTACGGGCGGGCGCTTGCATCATTTCGGCGCGCGCCGTATCAAAGCCGATAGCGGCCAGCGCCTCTAAAGCCGTGTCAAAGAATCGGCGCGCCTGACCGGTGTCAGTGCCGGGCACTGCAAGCCAGATAGTGAACTCGAGGGCGGCCTGACTGTATCCCTCTAGGGATATGTCTGGGTCTGTGAGGATCGCTACCGGCTCGGCTGCTGCTAACGCTTTGAGCGCGCGGGGCGGGTCGGTGTAGACCTCGCACGTGCCGGCCAGTAGCTGCTGCAGTGTGGCCTGCTGGTCTGTGATTGCCTGTGTGATCATGCGATCCCTACCCCTAGATAGGGGGCGAGGATCGGTCGCGCCGGGGTGAGCGGGTCAAGGGCGGGGCGGATCTGCAGCGGCATAGCCGTACCGTCTGAAAAATTCGTGATGTCGCGGCGCGCTGTGCGCCTCTGATACAGATTTGCGGCCACTTCCAGTTGCGCGGCATCACGGGCGGCCTGAGGCACCTCGCGCCGGCGTACAAGACGGCTGACCATGCTTTCAGCTTGTGCCGTGCATAGTTCTAAGAACGCCTGATCACTCGCGGGCGCGGCCACGTACTGCTGCAGATCCTGCCACGTTGTCATGACTACTACTCTCCTAGCTTGATGGCCTTGATCAGATCCGGGTGTGCGCTGTACATCGCGGCGTATCCGTACACGGCAAACTGCTTGGTGAGCGTGGTAATGTCCTCGTCCTCTAGCCTGAGCGGTGCGCCTGAGCTTTCCGCCGTGGTCATTGCCTCTTTGGAATATGCGGCCATGTGTGCGCCATGCCAGTTCGGCACGCGCTTCACGGTGACGGGTCCAATGTCGGCACTGCCAACGGCTCCAAGGGTCAATGTGCCCTGCTGACGGTCGGGCGCTCCGACAAGCTGCAGCGCTTTAGGCTGATAATCCAGATGGGTGAGCGCCTTGAACACGTCGGGCGACACTAAAATACCGTCCATAATGTAAGGCGTTGTGTCGTAGATGTCGTCTAGTTCGACGAGCACGTCCATTAGCGCGTTGACGGTGAGGCCGGCCACGCCACCAGTCAGTGTTATTGCCGGCTTCTTTTCGGCTTGCGTGGCCAGATCCTCGAACGTGGCGCGCGCGTCGGTCTCAATCGCGGTAGCGTACTGGAACGCAAGGTCAGTGAAGATCTCGTTAAGAATCACCGGGCTAGTGGTGCGCTCGATCACCTGCCGGGTCACTTCATCAGTGACACCACCATACGTGTTGACTGTGGCGCTTCCGACCGTCCACGTGGCGGGCTTGCCCTGTGGCAGCTTTGCGCCCTCGGTGGTCTGCTTGCCAACCTTAAGGGTGCTCGTGTCATCGCGGCGCGCGTATTCCATCGTCATGCCCTTATCGGGCAGCGGCACGACGGTAAACGTGTTCTTAATGCGCTGCTTGGCTTCCATGCGCTTAGAAAGATCACCAAGCCAGACGGGGCGGTTGATGGCCTCGAACTGCTTAGAAGTGACTGCTTCCCTGAGCTGCAGCGCCTTTTCATCGTGCCTCTTGTATGCGGCGACGTACTCGCCAAGAGAGTTGAAAGCGGGCGCGGCGGGCGCTTCACGCTTTTCACTCATCACGGCTACTGACCGCTCCAAGGTGGCCAGTCGGTCGTTAATTTCGGCCTCGTCGATCTCGACGCGGCTAGTGGTAGTGTCGGTCATTTCATGTGCTCCTTGTTCGTCTCGGTGGTTAGTAATGGTTGCTGTGTCGTATGCGGGGAACTCGACAACGGAAAACTCGCGGGCTTTCACCTCAAGCCACGTGACATGAACCGTGCCGGTCTCGTCCTCGGTGACTTCTTTACTAATGGGGTCAAAGCCAATACTCATGCGGGTTAAAACGCCGTCTTTGATGAGTTGCCAGACCTCGTTGCCTCGGTCGGTCTGACTGATAACGCCGGTAATCTCTAGGCCGGCCTCAGTGTCAGTTGTGCTCGTGATGCGTCCGATAGGTTCGCGGTGCGCGTATCGTAAGATTGCGCCGGTTGCGTCAACGCTTCCGGGGGCGAACTGCTCCCTGTAGTCGTCCCATAGGTTGATCTCGGTGCCGTAGGGCACGCCTATACCAGTGATTTCGCGCGCCTCGTGGTCAACGCTTCTGATCTCTAAAGATCGCTCCTGACGCTTGTTTAGATCAATCATTAGTGGTGCTCCCTGCTGGCTGTGTGAGTGGTGGCAGATCCTCTAGCGCCCTGACCTCGTTAACGGTTTGGAATCCGCAAGCCAGGGCGATTTGATAGGCCTGATAGCGCGTGAGCGTGTCCGAACGCAATAGGCCGGAATAGTTGAACTTGACGCGCTGGCCTCGAACCGTCATGCGCGTTAATTCGTCTTCGATCGTGCGCGTGTACTGCGTGAGCGTGAAACGGGCAAAGCTGATCCATTCCTGCTCCACGTTTGCGTAGGTCTGGCTATTGCCCTCTACTGCTGCCAGTAGCAATGAGGCCGGCACGCCGAAAAGTCGGGCAATGCTCGTGGTGTCGAACTGCCTTGCCTCTATCCATTGCGCTTCGCGCGGCGCAACGCTTAAAGGCTGGTATTTCATGCCCTTTGGTAGGGCTTTGACGCGCGCGGGGTTATACGCGCGGTTGAGTTCGGCACCTGTTTCCGGGTCGCGGTTGTTATAGGCGGCGATAATGTCTCTGGCTTCGTCGCGGGTCATGTCCTGATCGGTGGTGATAATGCCTGACGGCTGGCCAGTCGCGTCAAAATACTTGCTTGCGTAGTCGCGCGTGTTGATCGCGCCTCTAATGTCAGTGGCTGCTGCCTGTATCGGCCCTAAGCCGGTCACGGTGCCGGGCATCGTGAACAGTTTGCAGTGACCCACGCGCTCGCGCCCGTATGTCTTGCCATCAACTGCGTAGAGTGTGCGCCGCTTGGCGGGGTCGTAGATGGGTTGGACGAGATGGGGATCTAAAGGGGTGAGTTGCGCGGGCGCGCCTCGGTATTCGCCCTCTGCGAGAAAATAGGCGTTGCCGGTGAGTGCAAGGCTGGTGGTTAGTGCTTCCACGAAGTCGCCGCGGGAGTATTCGAGGCTAGGCGCTCTGATGACTGACGGGGTGGCAGATTCTTCAATGCGCTTACCGTCTCGCTCCACGTAGTACGGCATCGACGCAACGGTGTTGGAGATGATGGAGACGGCGCGGTAGACGGCTGCGAGGGAGACGGCTTCACGGCTTGCCACGCCCGGCGCGTCGGTACGGGCGGGCGGCACTGTGCCGGTTGGTGATTTGCGTACCGGCACCGCTTGCGCGCGGCCTATGAGTGTGTCCCATGCGTCCCTGATTCTCATACCGCACATAATGCGCGCGGCCTTGCTCTATCACCTAGGAATGTGGCACCCTCGGGCACACGGTGGAACACCTAGGCAAAGATCATGGGCGCGTGCCTCTCTGCTACGTGGGTTGCGCCATACAGTGCGACCGATGCAGCGATAAACGGCATGGGGTCGGTCTCGGACTTATCGCGGTCGATCCTGCTTCGACCGTTGACGGTTTTCAGATGTAGGCCGGCGACTGCATCAGTGAACGCCTGTGAGTGGTCATGTCGTAGGGTTTTGATGTCTTTCGCGGCTTCGAGTAGCGCGGCATCGCCTATCTGACGCTCGTTAAGACCGGCAGTGTTAATGTCTACTGCTTCGGTGCGCTCGATCAGATCGATAATGCGCATGTTTGCGCCGGCCTTGTCTAGCCAGATCGCGGCATCTGGGTAGGCCTGTTTGAGCTGCACGAGGGCAGGTATCACCCAATTGAGGCCGGCACTCTGCTTAACGAGCGCTATACATGGGCGCTCATCTTCTAGCCACGCTGCCACGATGCACGCGCCGTAAGATCTTGCGGATAACTCCACGCCAAACGCCGGGCGGGCGATTTCGCCGGCCTCGTCTAAGTCTTGCCACTCTGGGATCAGTTCGGCTTCTTTAGCGACGGTGAGGCGGTTGCAGTAGCCTCTGATCCACTCGTTTGGGACTTTCGGCCATAGGGCTTCAAAGTCGGTTGTGAGTGTTTCTATTGTCTGCGTGTTGCCTAGCGCGGGGTGAAACGTCGGCCACAAGGCTTTGTCTGTCGGATCAGCATCGGGCGGCAAGGCGTATTCGACATAACACAAGTCCGCTCGCTGACCTGACCTGCCTATCTCCACGAGGTCGTTCATGTATTCACTCTGAATCGTGCCCATCGTGGAAAGGTTCCACATTTGGGCGGCGCGTCCTAGCGTGGACTGTGCCGGCCTGACGGCTCCCACGAGGTCTGCACCCTCATCACGGCTTAGGCTCCATATCTCATCATTGATTACTAGCTGAGGCGTTTTCGAGTGCATGGCTTCGGCTCCACGGGTAAAGCGCTGAAAGATACTGCCATTGCTGCATCTAAAGCCCTCACTACCGTTTGACCTCATGAACTCAAACGCCACACGCAACGCTGGGTGCCACGATTTATTGAACGCTTGCCCCAACTTCTTCATGTAATCGCCTGCATACTGGCCTGTCTGAGCGGAAAAATAGATCTCTGACCTGGGACGCAATAGGGCGCGGAAAATACCTAACGGGCTAATAAGGGTGGTCTTGCCTGACTGCCTAGGCACGGTGATCAATACTTCCCTATAGCGGTAGGATCGCTCGCCATTCGGCGCTGGCACATACTCGGTAGCCACCTGCAGAACTCGCCTTTGCCACGGCTGCAAGTCCCACTGCATGAGTTTAGCGACGGCGGCTATCTCTGCTAGCTCGTTGAGCGCGCCGGGCGTTGGCTCTGGCATGTAGCGCGGCGCGGGGTCATGCTTCCACCGCTCGGACTTCAGCCAGTCAGTCATGAGGCTTGCCCTTGAATGACGGCCAGAACATTATCAGCTGGGCTGAGTGAGCGGCCACTATTCATTGCTGAGCGGCGCTCCAGCGTCTCCAAGATCAAAAGATACGTCTTGCGTAGGGTAGAACGGCCTGAGGCTGCATCATCATCGCTAATAGCGTCAACGTCACGCGCTGTTGACAGTACTAGCTCGACGAGGGCGGCATCACTGGCAGCTATTGCATCGTCCTTGCGTAGTGCTTCAATGGTTTTCACTGCAGCGTCATAGTTTCGTGTCGATCTGCTCTGATTTGTGGTCAGATTGAACAACATTTCAGGGCTATTTTGGGTCATTAGGGCACCTCAAGACTTCCACTTTTCCGCATGATTCCGCCGTTTTTTGGGTGTGGGGAGAGAAGATATCGGGGGCGGGCGTAGAGTGGCCAAGAGGTCGGCCAGAAAAAACACGGGCGGTCATTTCGCGTCTCTCCTTTCGAGGATCGCTCTGAGATTGTCAAAGCGCTTAATAGGTCGCTTAATCCGGTTGCCACGTGAGCTGTTGCAGCCACAGTGTGCAGGTCTCAAGTTCTCTAACTCGTTGGTTCCACCGAGTGATTGCGGCACGATGTGATCGATACTCAATCTGAGCGCGCGGCGCGTCTCCTGCTCGTAGATCGGTAGGCCACACAGTGCGCATGTCCACCCGTCCCGGTCTGCTATCTCACGGGCGAGGGCGGCGCGCCTGCGTGGTGCCATACGCTGCCACGCTGTTTTGCTTTCCATTGCTCCTGCCCTCGTTGACCCATGCCATTACGTCTGCTGGTGCGTACCTGACGCGGTTGCCTAGCTTGATGTAGCGGATACCGCCGGGGCGCTGTCTCATCACTCGCACTGCGTCAGGTGTCATCTGCAGTAGCTCAGCTACTTCGCTGGTGGTCAGTAGCCGGCCTGTCATTGCTTCCTCGCTTCCTGCCTGATCACGGCTCTGATACCGAGTGCGCCTAAGACTATCTGCCGTTTGAATGTGCTGATCCTCATTTGCTCCTTGCTCATTGAGTAAGGCGAGACTGGCAGTAGATCTTCAATGTCATGTGCCGTGTCTAGGATCGCTTTGGCGTAGTCGTAGATCTCTGTTGCTTCTGGCTCCATTGCTTATTGCTCCTGTGCTAGTAGTCGCGCGGTCTGGTCGTGGAGTGCTAGGCGTGCCCACTCGCGCGGCGATGCGTCTGGGTATGCGCCTGTCATGTAGTCCTCGAACGGGGTTGGCTCCCTGTGCTCCTGTGCGCGTGGTTTCATAGGCATAGGCGCTGTGACTGGTGCTAGGGCTGGCTGTTGTTCCTTGGTGTCCTTGCCTGCGTACTGGCACGCTATGGCAATGCGTCTACATTTCGGGCATGTTACCGGCTTGCCTATGCCGTGCCTGCACTCTTTAGGTAGATAATCGGTGTTGAGCTTTCGATATTTCTTCATTGATTTGTCCTCTGGTCGCTTGGTAAAGCGCGCGCGCTGCCTTGGTGAGCGCGCTTTATCTCCCCTATAAGGGGGTTGGTCTGCACTCACTGCCTCATGGGCTGACCTGCGTAAACACGGCTGCAAGTTTTGAACGTGGATCTTTTCAAGGCGGCGCGCTGTGCGCTCACGGCGCTTGCGCTCACGCCTTGTTGCTGTCGGTAAAGCGTCCCTGATCCACTGAGCTAGAACTCTCTTGACGATGCGGATAATTCCGGCCTCTGGCTTACCGTCCCTGATGCCCCCGCGCTGCCACTTGATCACGCCGGCATCTTCTAGGTCATGTAAGGCGTTCCTCGTCCACCTGAGGCCGTAGCCAGACTGTCGTGCCAGCTGTTCTGCCGTCATGTCGGTTTCCGCCTTGAGGCTTTGCTTGCGCACGGTCATAGCGCGTGCCAGTGCCTGCAGTATTGCGCGCGCGCCTCTAAAACACGCGGCATCTAGCGCGCCCCATTCCACGCTAGAAAGCTGATAAACCAAAGTCTCAACGGGCGCGCGCGCTGTGATAGTCATGCTCATTGCTCTAGGCCTTTCACGTTCGACCACCGGATAAGGCCATCACCTGAGATATGGCAGCCCGTGTGTGCTTCCTGTAGGCCACACTGCACGCCTTTTCTATACGGGTGGACTGCACCGCAATTAACGCGCGCGCCCCACGATGCGCCGGTCACGCTGCTGTGGTGTTCTCCTTGGTGCCCTGCCGGTAGCGTGCATAGGCACGCGCGGTCTGGGTGCCTCATGAAACAAGAATCACGCCTGTATCTAGTCACTTTCCTTTGCCTGCTTCCGCTTCTCGTATCAGCTCGATATGTTGATCGATCCGGGCAGTGATTAGATCAGCGATAGCGGCAACACTTGCAAGCGCATACCCATAGACCTTGACGATTTGGCAATACTCCTGATAATCGAACGCTCTAAGCTCTGCGCAAGCCGTACGAACATCAGTCAAAGTTCTCTGCAGACGGTTGCGCATATCGTACAAACGACACAGTTCCGGGTTAGACTTCATTTCGTTTTCGCTTCCCACGTAACAAGCCCGTAGGTAGCCAGCGACCCAACAGCAAACAATGCAGGTAAGACGGTCAACGGCCATGAATATACGAGGATCGACCATAAGAACAGTGCGATTGAAAGCACCACGGCCAGCGCGGCGATAAACACCGGAAGATTAACCCTACTCATGCCTGCGTTGCCTCTTTCAGTGGCGCGGTTATTCTCACTCGTCCCAGGCATCGAACTTCCCCAAGTCAAACACCACTATTTTGTTCTGCACGGCTCTCAGTTCCTCAAGTGCGCCGCACGTGCCAACCCTGATTTCACGCGCTCCGCTGGCAATGCGAGACCCGGACGGCAGGCCGCGGCCAAATTCCTTAAGAGTTCTCTTAGCGTGCTCAAGGTGGGCACGTGCGTCGGCTAGGTCTTCTGCTGCGTCACTGAGATAGGCCTCAAGCCTGATGCGCTCAAGATGACTAACTGTGAATAGCTCTTTACTCATGCCTGCGTTGCCTCTTTCAGTGGCGCGGCGTATGGAACGTGTAGCGTAATCGGCACTCCCATAGCTGCCAGCTTGTCTAGCTCATCTAGTTGCCAGCGTGTTTTGCCTCGTAGTCGTGCTGACACGTTGGTCTGTTGAAGTCCGATAAGTGCACCTAACTGTGTCTGGTTAAGGTGCTCAGACTTCATATAGCGCTTCACCTGTCTACTAATTGCCGTCTGAGATAGCTCCATGCCGTCCAAGTTAGACTGCTTGCGTCTAGCTCTCAAGGCAACACGCCGTCTATTAATTCAACTGGCTGTCTTCTTTAGTCGATTTGCGGCTATAATGTCAGCATGGCAAGACAAGCTATTCAGTCAGACAATCTGACTACTGCAGATATCGCGGCTGGTAATATCCGGGCGGAAGTAATGCGCGTTGGGCTTAATGCCTCTCAGTTTGCAAAGTTAATAGGAAAGCCTCAAAGATGGACGGCACGTCGCTGGTGGGGTGAAGTTGAGTGGTCGCTATCCGAACTCGACACAGTGGCACAAGTGTTAAACGTCTCTGTTGCTGACCTCGTGCAAGAACAGGGTATAAAGCAAAACCCCGACCGGTGGATCGCACCGAGCGGGGCCGCTGCGCGCTCGAAGGGACTCGAACCCCCAACCTTCTGATCCGTAGTCAGATGCTCTATCCATTGAGCTACGAGCGCAGTGCCGTTTGGCTGAACTTAACTTTAGACCGTCAGGCGCCTGATCTTCAAATCGAATTGGTGTCAACGTCGCCACATTCACAGTGTGGACACCACTGGTGCGTCGGCGGGTGGTGCGGGCTACCATCAACCCATGACACACGGGCATTCACCAATTCGCGTAGCAATTAACGGGTATGGCAACCTTGGCAAGGCCGTTGAGCAGGCAGTTCAGGCCGCTGAGGATATGGAGCTGGTCGCAGTGTTTACACGACGCGATCCCGCGACGATCAAGCCACAATTCTGCGAAGCTGTCGCTGTGAGTGATGCGCTTCAATGGCGTGACAAAGTTGACGTGTGTGTGCTGTGTGGCGGATCCGCTACGGATCTGGCAGATCAGGGTCCAGAGTTTGCCGCACTGTTCAATACGGTTGATTCTTTCGACACTCATGCGAAGATTCCCGAGTATTTCGCTGCCGTTGACGCTGCCGCTGATGCCGAGGGGCACCTCAGCGTGATTTCAACCGGCTGGGATCCCGGTTTGTTCTCACTGGCCCGCATTATCGCCCAGTCCGCTCTGCCAGATGGGAAGACCTACACGTTCTGGGGTCGTGGCGTTTCGCAGGGCCACTCCGATGCTATCCGGCGGATCGAGGGTGTCGAAACCGCTATCCAGTACACGGTGCCGGTCGAAGAAAACAGCCAGCGGATTCGTGCCGGAGAGGAACTCGAGCTGACCACGCGTGAGCAGCACACCCGCGAGTGTTTCGTTGTAGCGGCCGATGGGGCTGACCGCGAACGCATCGAACGCGAGATCGTCACGATGCCGAACTACTTTGCTGACTACGACACCACGGTCCACTTCATCAGCCGTGAAGAGTTCGACCGTGATCACACTGGCATGCCGCACGGCGGAGAGGTGATTCGCAGCGGTCACACGGCCGGTGGTGCGCGCCAGGTTGTCTCCTTCGGCCTGACGCTTGAATCAAACCCGCAGTTCACGGGTGCTTTCGCGACGGCAACTGCCCGCGCGGTTGCCCGACTGGCCCGCGAGGGACGCACTGGTGCAATGACCGTCTTCGATATTGCGCCCGCCTACTATTCACCGCTGAGCGCCGAGGAGCTGCGTTCCCAGCTCCTGTAACCTAGCGTGGGCATGGGTGAGCGACACCGTTAAGACGACAGTGCGGCGGTAAGTTCGGCCAGGCTCGGGCATGTTGCCGGGCCGCGCCGCGTCACTGACAGTGCCGCCGCCACGTTCGCGACGCGCACCGCTTCATTAAGCTCGCTTCCGCGTGCCAGCATCGCGCAGACCACGCCGCAATGCGTGTCCCCCGCACCGTTCGTGTCAATGGCATCAACCGCATGCGGCGCGATGGTCTCGACTCGGCCGCCCGCCGCAACGAACGCCCCCTTGCCGCCTTGACGCACAATGACGGGCGCGTCCACTGTTTCAGACAAAGACAGCGCACGCTGTGAGGCATCGTCCGTTTCGTCAATCTCGACACCGAGCGTGCCCGCAACAATGCGTGATTCGCGGGCATTGAGTGACCAGATCGGATGCACAGATGCCACAGTTTCCAACGTGTCGCGGTCGATGTCAGCCACCATCGTGGAGGGGTCGAACACGATCGTGGGTTTCTCATCGGAATCAGCCGACTGCTTAACCGTGTGCGTGCGCAGCCGTTCAATCAGCCGCAGCAGCGCGGCCTTAGGAGCTTCATCAACCAGCGAATACCCCGTCATATAGACAACGTCCCCCACACCCAGTCGAATATCGTCGTAAGCGTCCAGTGGAGTGTTGAGTTCAGCGCCGCGGGTCGAAACAAAGGTGCGTTCAGCGTTGCGATCCGTCATCGCCACACAGATTCCGGTGTCCATCGTCGTGTCGCGATACCCGCTGGCAACGATTTTTTCGCGTACCAAACGTTCGCGCGCAATATCGGCCAACGGCCCGACTCCCAGTCCGCCGGCGTATTCAGCGATGATGCCCATCTGACGCACGGCGTACATGACGTTGAAACCGCCGCCCACTTCAAGCCCGTATCCGTCAGCAAAGATCTCCGTGGACGGTTGTGGAATGTGGTCGATATTCATGGTCAGGTCGACGACGACCTGACCGGTGTGGATGACGCGACCCACCTGCTGCGTTGTCATGGCGATCCTGCTCCTAGTTGTCCAGCGATGCCTGGCGCGAGTGTTCGTCAATGAGTGCCAGTTCGTCCTCACTGAATGCCGCATTGTCGAGGGCGCTCACCGAATCAGCCAACTGAGCAGCCGATGAGGCACCGACCAGAACCGTGGTGATGCGCTCATCTTTGAGCAACCATGCGAGTGCCATCTGCGCCAGTGACTGTCCACGTTGGGAAGCCAGCTCATTCAAAGCCCGCAGATGGCTGACTCGATCCTCGGTCAGTACATCGGTGTGGAGGAAGCGTTGTTCACGCATACGCGATCCGACAGGGACACCCTCGTCACCCAAATACTTGTCGGTCAGGAGGCCCTGAGCAAGGGGCGAAAAGACGGCCATGCCCAGTCCCTTTTCACCGCAGGTGTCCATGAGGCCGGATTCGACCGAGCGATCCAGCATGGAATAGCGGGGCTGATGGACGATCAGCGGCAGGTGTACCTCCGCTGCCAGGGCAACGGCGCGTTCGGTGTCGGCCGGGGAATACGACGAGATGCCGGCGTACAGAGCCTTACCCGAGCGCACAGCCTGATCAAGGGCGCCGATCGTTTCCTCCAGCGGCGTGGTCGGATCGAAGCAGTGTGAGTAGAAGATGTCCACGTAGTCCAGACGCATGCGGCGCAGTGACTGATCCAGGGAGGCGAGAACGTATTTGCGACCACCGCCGCCTTTCCCGTAGGGACCGTCCCACATGTCGTAGCCGGCCTTGGTGGAGATGACCAGTTCGTCGCGGTAGGGGCGCAGGTCGTGGTCCATGTGGTATCCGAAATTCTTTTCGGCAGAGCCATACGGTACGCCGTAGTTATTGGCGAGGTCGAAGTGGGTGATCCCCAGATCGAAGGCCGTGCGAATAATCTCCCGCTGCACACTGATGGGGTGGTCATCACCGAAGTTATGCCACAGACCCAGTGAGATGGCAGGCAAGTCCAGTCCAGATGCACCGCAGCGCCGGTAGTGCGCACCTGGCCCACTGTATCGGTCAGGGTCCGGTGCCCACGGGCGATCGATCTGCTGTGGTGCGATAGGAGTTTCTGATATGTGCGTGTTCACCATTGGACTGCCTTCATTCTTTTCCCGCTCTGAGCAGTTTGTTCGTCTTCAGTATGGCCCACTGCGTGTGCATCTGCGAACCACTGCCGCGATGATCACGTTAACACCAAGTGGTCAATCAGACTTTCAATGTTCGCGCAATAACGTACACTGGTGAGGAATTCGCACAGGGATGACCCTGACGACTAATGAAGATTCGACACGATGACGACTGTCGGAACTGGGAGTATGACGTGACTTTGACAGATCAGGAAGCACAATCTTCGCACGAACAACAACGCGCAGATATTGACGCTGCACACACGGCGCTGGGAATTGAACTGGGTTCCACCCGCATTAAAGCTGTTCTTATCGACTCACACTTCCAGGTGATTGCCCAGGGTGGATTCGAATGGGAAAACAAGCTGGTTGACGGATTGTGGTCCTATGGGCTGGCCGACGTGGAACGAGGCGTGCAGACCGCCTACCGCGCGCTAGCCGACACCGTGAAGAAGGAATTCGACGTCACGCTGACTCGCGTCGGCGCGATCGGCATTTCCGCCATGATGCATGGCTACCTGGCCTTCGATGCCGATGGCAAACAGCTGGTGCCGTTCCGGACGTGGCGCAACACAAACACGGGGCCTGCCAGCGAAAAGCTCACTGAACTGTTCGACTTCAACATTCCGCTGCGCTGGTCGATTGCTCATCTGTACCAGTCGATTCTCAACGAGGAACCGCACGTCACGGACGTAGCGAAGATTCAGACCCTCGCGTGCTACGTCCACGAACGTCTCACGGGTCGTCACGTGCTGGGCGTGGGCGACGCCTCGGGCATGTTCCCCATCGATTCCACCACCGTTGACTATGACCAGGAGCGACTGCAGCAGTTCCGCGACCTCGTCGCAGAAAAAGGCTTCCAGTGGGACGTTGCAGACCTGCTGCCCACAGTTCTGGCAGCGGGCGACGATGCAGGTGAACTTACCGCCGAGGGCGCACGCTTCCTCGACCCCAGCGGTAACCTCGAAGCAGGAATCGCGATGTGTCCTCCTGAAGGCGATGCAGGCACCGGCATGGTGGCAACGAACGCTGTCGCGCCGCGCACTGGTAACGTTTCGGCCGGCACGTCCATCTTCGCGATGGTCGTCCTTGAGAAAGCCCTGAAGAAGGTGCACATTGAGCTTGACCCTGTCACAACGCCCGACGGCTCCCCGGTTGCGATGGTGCACTCCAACAACGGTTCCAGTGAGCTGGATGCGTGGGTGAAGATCTTCCGCGAGTTCGCTGAAATTGCCGGCGTCGATATTCCCAAGCCACGCGTTTACGACCTGCTGTACGAGCATGGCCTGACCGGCGATCCCGACGGCGGCGGCCTGGTCGCCTTCAACTTCCTGTCCGGCGAACCGATCGTCGGCGTGGAAACCGGTCGACCCATGTTCGTCAACCCGCCTGCCTCCACATTCAACCTGGCAAACTTCATGCGCACACAGCTCATGACGCCGTTCGCCGTGCTGCGCCTGGGCATGAACATTCTGACTGAGGACGAGGGTGTCCAGGTGGACCGCTTGTTCGCTCACGGTGGCCTGTTCAAGACACCGATCGTCGCGCAGCAGTTGATGGCTGGCGCTTTGGGTGTGCCCGTTGCGGTTGGAAAGAGCGCCGCCGAAGGTGGAGCATGGGGCATCGCAATCCTGGCGAAGTTCCGCGCAGACCGTGCCAATGGGGATGCTCAGTCCCTGCCGGACTATCTTGCCGAACGCGTCTTTGCCGACACCGAATCCTCGGTCATTGATCCTGTCGCCCGCGATGAAGAAGGTTTCGAGCGCTTCCTGACCCGCTACCAGGCGGCCATCAGTGTTCAGCAGGAAGCCGGCCAGGCACTCTCCACTCACTCGCAGCACGAATCAAATGACTGATCAAAAGGATTCGCGTCCCAATATCGTCCTGATTTGTGTCGATCAGTGGCGGGGTGACTGCCTCTCCAGTCTGGGCCATCCGGATGTTCAGACCCCCTACCTGGACCGTTTGGCTGGGATGGGCGCGCAGATGTCGCGTACGTATTCCGCGGCTCCAACATGCGTGCCGGCGCGCATGTCACTCATGACGGGCATGAGTCCTCAGTCGCACCGACGCGTCGGCTACCAGGACGGCGTCACATTCGACGTGGCTCCCACCTTGCCACAGTGTCTGAAAGAGGCCGGTTACCAGACGCAGGCGATCGGGAAAATGCACTACTGGCCCGAACGCACGCGAATCGGATTTGACGACGTCCAGTTGCACGACGGCTACCTTCATGTCTCACGCGATCGCACACGCGATGTGGCGTGGTACGACGACTATCTGCCGTGGCTGCGCGACCAGGAGGGCGCAAACGCTGTCGAGGATTACATTGATTCCGGCCTGGAATGCAATTCCATCGTTGCCCGTCCGTGGGACAAGGCAGAACGTCTCCATCCGACGAACTGGGTTGTCAGTGAGGCGATCCGCTGGATGTACCGGCGCGATCCTGACTGTCCATTCTTCCTGTACCTGTCCTTCCACCGCCCGCACGCGCCCCTCGACCCGCCTGCATGGGCGTTCGAGCAGTACGATTCGGCCGAGCTGACTGATCCTCCCGTGGGCGACTGGGCTGATGAGCTCATGGAAGATGAGCAGCGCGCCTGGGATCCGACAGCACTTGCAGCCGTCTATCATCCGCGGTCCGTGCATCGCGCGCGTGCCGGTTACTTCGGACATATGACCCATATCGACACTCAGGTGTCACGATTCCTGCAGGCTCTGTTTGAATTCGGCGTTGACTCCAACACGTATGTGGTCTTTATTTCCGATCACGGCGACATGATGGGCGACCACCACCTGTGGCGCAAGGGTTACCCCTACGAAGGGTCCGCTCACGTGCCATTCCTCGTGAGAGGTCCCGGCATCCCTGCAGGAGCGCGCGTCGACCAGCTGACTGAACTTCGCGATCTGATGCCCACCTTGTTGGATCTGGCTGGCGTACCTGTGCCTGAGGGCGTGGATGGACGGTCACTGGCACCGTTCCTGCGTGGACAGGACGCGTCATGGCGCACTTACATCCACGGTGAGCACACGTTATTCGGCCAGTCACTGCAATGGATTGTCTACGAGCATTTCAAGTATGTGTGGTACTCATCGTGGGGCACCGAACAGCTTTTCGATCTGGCCGACGACCCGCACGAGCTTCACAACCTTGCTTCAGATCCGCACTACGAGTCAGCGTTGAAGAAAGCGCGCGGCTACCTCATTGCCGAACTCGAAGGTCGTGAGGAAGGGTTTGTTGACGAGGGAGACCTGGTGACTGGGCGACCTGTTCATGCCGTCCTGACTCAGCCCCATCCGCCGCTGGATGAGGGCCGGTAGGCGGCTAGCGTGGCGAGCTCGGTGACGATGACTCGTCGAGCAGTGCGCGCAGCCACGTGAGCTGCTTGCTCCCTTCACTATCTGGCCACCTTCGTGCTGATTGAAGGGGTAGACGACGATTTCGGGGGCGTCCCCGGTCTGCGATGCATCAGTCCTGCCCCACCAGTTTCGCGCCGCAAACACGGTCGAAGGTGGGCAGGTCATATCCATCTCCTCTGTTGAAAACAGAGCCGGCGTGTCGGCAGTGACTCGCTTCGCCAGGTTCACTGCGTCGAAGTAGGACAGCGTGGTGAACACCGTGGCCACCTTGTGGCGCATGATCGACAGGTAGCGGGAGATTTCCTCGTAGGGTTCCTGTCCCGTCATGCCCACGGCGCGTTCCAAGTGGCACAGGAACGGTACGTCCGGCATGGCTGCGAAACCCGGTGGTTCAGTGCGGTCGCTGCAATTGTGAGGCCGCCGCCCTAGCTTCCTCCGGCAGTGATGATCCGGTCCAGGCGTCGCTATGCGGCCCTGGCACTTGCCGACAGAGTTTGTCGCTGAGGGGTTCCTACAGGTTGAGCTGGATGGCTCGTCCCGGCACTGCGTCGATCAGCTCGCGCGTGTAGTCCTGCTTGGGGTGATCGAACAGTTCGTCGGACGGTGCCGCCTCGACGAGCTTGCCGTGCTCCATCACCACCACGTCATCAGCGATCTGACGCACCACCGCCAGGTCGTGCGTGATGAACAGGTAGGACAGCGAGAACTGTGCCTGCAGGTCATTAAGCAGGTGCAGAATCTGGTTCTGCACCAGCACGTCGAGGGCAGAGACAGCCTCGTCCAGCACAATCACTTCGGGCTTCAGTGCCAGGGCGCGGGCCACGGCTACGCGCTGACGCTGCCCACCGGACAGTTCGTTCGGATAGCGCCGCATGACCGAGCGCGGCAGAGCGACCAGGTCAAGCAGTTCCTGGGCCCGTGCGATGCGCTCCTTCTTGTTTCCGATCTTATGAACCTTCAGTGGTTCCTCGATAATGCGGAAGATCGAGTACATCGGATCCAGTGACCCATAGGGATTCTGGAAGACAACCTGGAGCTTGCGGCGCAACTCAAACAGCTCTTTGGATGAGAATTGCGACGTGTCCTGCCCTTTGAAGAACACCTTGCCTTCGGTGGGAGTGAGCAAGTTGAGCACCATGTTGGCCACAGTGGACTTACCGGAACCGGATTCACCCACCAATGCCAGGGTTGTGCCCTTGCGCAATCCGAACGTGACGTCGTCAACGGCGCGCAGTTCCTTGGCTTCGCCGCGCGCACCGCGCACGTCAAAGACTTTCGTCAGATGTTCGACGCGCACGATCTCCTCGGTGGAGGACGCACCTGCTCCTGTACCGGTGAGTTCTTCGTCCGTCACTTTCACGCCGCGGGCGTGGGCGGACTCGATACGTGCCGATGCGAGCGAGGGGGCCGCCGACACCAGTCGCTTCGTGTACGGATGCTGCGGATGCTGCAGGATCTCCAGCGCGGGCCCGGATTCCACGATACGTCCGCGGTGCATGACGACCAGCTGCTCGGCGCGTTCAGCCGCCAGGCCAAGGTCGTGAGTAATGAACAGGACAGCTGTGCCCAGCTCACGAGTCATTGTGCCCAGGTGGTCAAGGATGCGGCGCTGAACTGTCACATCCAACGCGGAGGTCGGTTCGTCGGCAATGAGCAGCTTCGGGCGGGCAGCCAGACCGATCGCGATCAGGACGCGCTGGCGCATACCGCCGGAAAATTCGTGTGGGAACTGCTTGGTCCTCTTGCCGCCACCGGCAAGTCCGGCCTCTTCAAGCAGGTCTGCCACGCGCTGACCCACCTGCGAGGTGGGGACCACGTTGTTGGCCCGCAGAGCCTCACCGACCTGCTTGCCGATACGGGTCACAGGGTTGAGGTTCGTCATCGGGTCCTGTGGGACCAGACCAATACCGGATCCACGCAGCTTCACCCACTCTTTGGTGGACAGATGCGTGGTGTCCTTGCCGTCAAATTCAATGCTTCCGCCTGTGACTTCACCGGTGCCGGGCAGCAGGCCGATGATCGCAGAGGCAGTCGTTGACTTGCCGGAACCGGACTCACCCACAATTGCCACGGTCTGGCCGGGGTAGATCGTCAGGTTGACTCCGCGCACGGCGGGAACTTTGCCGGTGGACGTGGTGAACGTGACTTCAAGGTCTTTGAGCTTGAGCAGCGGTTCAGCGTCATCTGGGTGGATGTCGCCTTGGTCTCGTGAATGCTCATTGACCACTTCTGGCGCATCGGACATGACAGTGCGGGTGACCAGCTTTTCGAGGCGTTCGTCTGTCAGCTCAGCGTCGGTCGAGTCACCCTCGTCAACGTCGGGCATAAAGCGGTTGTCACCCGAGTCGGAACTGGCCGGGTTGGGTGTGACCGGTCGCGACGCGGCGAACGTGGGGTCGTCGGGGTCAGGTGTCAGATCTGGATTACGTGGAGTTGTCACTTCTTACGCGCCTTCGGATCGAGGGCGTCACGCACGGCGTCGCCCATCATGATGAAGCTCAAAACGGTCAGTGCCAGCGCGATAGCCGGGTAGAACAGAACCATGGGCTGAACGCGCAGGGATGCTTGTGCCATCGAAATGTCGCCACCCCAGGACACCACGGACGACGGCAGACCGATACCCATGAATGACAGGGAGGCTTCGGCAACGATGAATGTTCCCAGTGCCACGGTTGCGTAGACGATCACCGGTGCCATTGCGTTCGGCAGGATGTGGCTGACCACGATATGCCAGCTCGATGCGCCGGTCGCGCGCGCTGCCGTCACGAATTCCTCGTTCTTGGTGGACATGACGGCGCCGCGGGTGATGCGCGCAATCTGCGTCCACCCGAAGCATGCCAGCACCAGGACGACCATCCACACATTGCGGTTGTCGCGGAACATCTGCATGAACACGATTGCGGCAAGGAGCAGCGGAACCGCGAAGAAGATGTCGATAATGCGGGAGATCACAGCGTCAACCCAGCCACCGAGGTATCCGGCGAGGGCGCCCAGCGATCCGCCGATCAGGACGACGGCGATGGTCGTGAAGACACCGACCGTCACTGAGGCGCGAGCACCGTAGATGACGCGCGCGTAGATATCGCAGCCCTGTCGTTCGAAGCCGAAGGGGTGCCCGGGACCGGCTGGTTCAAGTGAATTGCCCAGTTCGCAAAAACGCGGGTCCTGTGAGGTGAACAGCTGCGGCACGAAGGCCATGAGGAGCGCGATGAAGATGATGATGGCTGCCACCCAGAACATGGGGCGCTTGCGCAGCTGCTTCCACGCTTCACCCCACATGGATGAGGGTGCTGAATCGTCAGCTACGGCGTCGACGGCACCCAGGCCGGTCTCGTCAATTTCAGAGACGTAGTGCTGTTGTCCATGGCGAGTGCGCTCAATGGACGCGGAAGGAATCAGATTCTCACTCATAGCGGATCCTCGGGTCGAGCCAGGCGTACAGAAGGTCAACGATCAGGTTCGCGATGATGTAGACAAGCACGAGCACAGTCGTGAAGGACACCACCGTTGCCGGCTCGCCCTTGATGACTGCTTGCCACAGCGTGCCGCCTACACCGTTGATGTTGAAAATGCCTTCTGTGATGATGGCGCCACCCATGAGGGCGCCGAGGTCACCGCCGAGGAATGTCACGACGGGGATCAGTGAGTTGCGCAGAATGTGGCGGCGCATGACCTGTCCGTTCGACAGGCCTTTTGCCCGCGCAGTGCGCACGAAGTCGGCCGCGGTGTGTTCAGACACTGACTGGCGCGTCAGTCGCAAGACGTAAGCCAGCGATTGGGCGCCCAGTACTATCGCCGGCATCAAAAGATTGGTGATCGTAGTCTTACTGCCCACCGTCGGTGGCAGGATGCCCCATTTCACGCCGACCAGGAACTGGAGTACGAAGCCGATAACGAAGGTCGGTACTGAGATGACCACGAGGGACAGAACCAGAACCGTTGAGTCGAAGAAGCCGCCTCGGCGCATGCCGGCGATGACACCGAAACCCACACCGAGGATCGCTTCGAAAAGCAGCGCCATCACTGCAAGCTTGATGGTGATGGGGAAGGCTCCCGCCATTACTTCGGCAACTGGACGACCCGAGAAGGTGGTTCCGAAATCGAGAGTGAAGACGCCCTTGAGGTACAGCAGGTACTGCATGTACAAAGGCTTGTCGAGGTTGTATTCCGCACGGATACGCGCCTGTACTTCCGGGTTGAGGCCACGGTCGCCTCCCAGGGCGGCAACGGGATCACCAGGCATCAGGTACACCATTGCGAAAATCAGGAACGTGGCTCCGAAGAAGACCGGGATGATCTGGAGGAGCCGTCGTCCGATATATCGGGACATTGGGTATTTCCTTCGGGGTGGACAGGACATGCTCGCCCCTCTGATTGCTCAGAATCGCGTGCATGTGTGCTACAGGATCACGGAGCTGACGCCTCGCGATCGTTTCGGCCACTCACCTTTTGCCGTGAGACCTGCCAACGTCGAATGTTCAACATCGTGCAAACTTCACGCCAAAATATGCAAGCTTCGCTTGGTGAGCGTATCACTAATTCTTTTAGTCTTGGGAGCCGAGTCGACTCTTGAGCGGCATTCGCGTCACTTTTGCACTGTATGACCCATCACATCAGAGACATGTTTGTGCAGGTCACTCGGTTGGACGTGAACATAGTTCTGTGGCGAACAGGGCATTCCTGGTCGCCACAGAACTATGTAGTGCTGATCTATACGGAGCAGATCACTGCTTGGTGATCAGGTAGTACATCGGAACGCTGTGCCAGTCGAATTTCACGTTGTCCACGTTCTCCGACCAGCCGGCGACCACGTTCGAGTACCACAGCGGGATTGCCGGCAGATCCTGGAAGAGGATCTCCTGGGCCTGATCCAGCAGCTTGTTGGACTCTTCCAGCGAGCTTGCGCCCGAGGACTTGGTCAGCAGTTCATCGAATGCAGGGTTCGAATAATTGCCGTCGTTCGCACTTGCGCCGGTGGCGTAAATCGGTGCCAGGAAGTTGTACTTACCGGGGTAGTCAGCCTGCCATCCGGCTCGCATGGCTCCCTTGATGGCGCCGTTGGTGACGTCGTCACGCAGTGACTTGAAGTCCGGGTAGGGGTTGCCTTCCGCTTCGATTCCGAGGGTGTTCTTGATGGAGTTGACCGTTGCGTCAACCCAACCCTGGTGACCGCCGTCAGAGTTGTAGGCAATGGTGAACTTGCCTTCGAACGGAGCGATGGCCTCAGCCTGTGCCCACAGTTCCTTCGCCTTGTCGGCATCGTAGGTCAGAACCTCGCTGCCGGGGATCGAGTCGTTGAAGCCGTCAACGACTGGTGAGGTGAAGTCCTTGGCAGGGGTGCGGGTACCGGAGAAGATCTTCTCGGTGACTTCTTCACGATTGATCGCGTAGGAGATCGCCTGGCGACGCAGCTTGCCTTCTTCACCGGTGAAGTGCTCAAGGTCGTTCGGAATGGTGAATGCCTGGAAGATAGCAGCAGGCTGGTTCACCGAGCGCCCGTTGAGCTCGCTTTCGTAGGTCTGGAATGCGTTTTCAGGGATGGCGTCCAGCACGTCGAGGTTGTTGCCCACGAGGTCCTGGTAGGCCGCGTCCTGCTTGGCGTAGAAGGTGAAGTGGAGTCCACCGTTCTGCGGAGTGCGCTCACCCTTGTACTCGGGGTTCGGGACCAGTGAGAAGCCTTCGTTGTGAACCCATGCGCCTTCGCCGTCAGCCATGTAGGGGCCGTTGCCGACCGGGTTCTCGCCGCCGGCTTTAGGATCAGCCAGAGTAGAGTCGGGCAGCGGGTAGAAAGCTGAGTAGCCCAGACGCTGTTCGAAGTCAGCTTCCGGCTGCTTGAGCTTGATGGTGAAGGTGGTGTCGTCCACGACCTCGAGGCCGGTCAGATCGCCGTTGCCTTCCTCATCGGCACCTTCGATGGGTGCGAAGAAGTAAGCGGAGAGCATGGCCTCTTTTGCACCGAGCTTCCATGCCTCAACGAAGTTCTTGGCCTTCAGATCGGAGCCGTCAGAGAACTTCAGGCCTTCCTTCAGTTTGACGGTGTAGGTCTGATGGTCGTCAGTTTCGATGGACTCGGCCATTTCCATGTGGCTTGCGCCTGTCTCATCGTAGTAAGTCAGTCCGGCGAACAGCACGTCAAGAAGACGGCCACCGCCCGTTTCGTTCGTGTTCGCAGGGATCAGCGGGTTCTGAGGTTCAGATCCGTTGACCTCGACAATGCCGCCTGATGCTGCGGCACCGCTTTCACCACCGTTTCCTGATTGGTCGCCGCTGCCGCCGCCACATGCGGTCAGTGCAAGGGCGAGGGCGGCCGGAACCGCCAGCCATGTTCTCTTAATCCTCATGGGATGCCTCCTGATTTTTATGCAGGTGCTTCTGGGCCGCTGTGTCACATACACAGGACACGGATGCCAGATGTCACAGACACTATCGATCAATCTGCCTCAAAGCGTTGAGAGTTCACCATGTGGAAGCTACAATTTGGTCACGAATTATCACGAAATGATCAAGAACTCGTCTTCATCATTGGAAACAAGCCGAAAGCTCACGTGGTGTCGTCGCGTCACTTTGAGACAAACCCTCATCTTTGCCTCAACTAATTGTGTCTGACTTCACACACTTTGGTCAAGACTTCGCCATGGGACCGTCACCAATTGATTTGTGACTACCCTTGAGTGCATGAAACCCAGCGCTGCAGGTCACGTCATCACGTGCGGAGAGGCACACGCGACGGCACTCCGCACACCGGAGCGTCGCATCACGCAACCGCCTGACGCACTACGTATCGGCATCAGCGGCGGAATCGGTTCCGGTAAGTCGGCGGTGGCGGATGTTTTTGCCCGCCGCCATGCCACTGTTGCAGATGCAGACCAGATTGCCCGGGAGATCGTCGCACCCGGTTCGCCCGCCCTGCACGACATTGCGCAGGCGTTCGGCACGGATATCCTCAACGCTGACGGCTCGTTGAATCGTCCGGCGCTGGCACAGCTCGTTTTTTCTGATCCGGCGCGGCGCACCCGCCTGGAGGCATTTACTCATCCGCGTATTGCTCGCGAGTCGGCGCGCATACTCGCCAGCGCACCGCCCGGCACCTTCGCTGTCTACGACGTTCCTCTGCTGGTCGAGGGTGGCCTGGCATCCACCTTTGACGTCGTCATCATGGTGGGTGCTCCGGTGCAGATCCGAGTCGAACGCCTCGTGAGCCGTGGTCTGACAGCTGACGATGCCCGCGAGCGCATCGATTCTCAGGCAAGTGAGGCTGAGCGACGGGCGGTGAGCGATGTGTGGATCGCGAACACGGGCACGGTCGCTGACCTCAATCAGGTGGTCGACCGACTCATCGATGACTGGCTGACACCACTGCTGTCATAAGCAGGCTCCCCACGCCACCAGATGGCAGTGTGGGGAGCCTGACCAGATCCTTATCTGTCAGTGCGTATGACGGCGTCGTCGCGTCGCCACCATCACGGCGCCCGCCATGCCGATCACGCTGACCGCTGCGAGCAGACCGCCATCAGCGCCGGTGGCTGACAGGTGACGCCCTCCCGCAGATACGTTTGGCGATGCACCTGGTTGCGCTGATTGACCCTGGCCATGGTTCTGATCGGTGCTCGGCTCGACGGGCTGAGTTCCCGGCTCGGTCGGCTGAGTGCCCGGCTCGGTCGGCTCACCGACAGGCACCGCTGTGAACGTCAATACCGGTGAGATCACTTCACCACCATTGACATCACTGACCACCACGTACCAGCTATGTGTCCCCACCGGCACATCTTTCCACGTCGCACTGGCAGTGCCAGGTGTGGTAACACCCCCGGCAGTTCCAATGAGGCGGGTGGACAGCACGTCCGCGGAGAAGGTGTCCGTGCTGAGCACGCGCTGTGAAGGTGTGATTCCCAGCTGCGCATATGAGACATCGAAATGCTGGTACTCATACGGATTGTCAGCGCTGCCCAACAGCCCCTGATCATCGGAATTGTAGCGCTGCAGGGAAGGTGAGTAGGTGCGTACCATCATGCGCTGGCCATCGTTGTCGAAATGCAGCAAGCGCAGGTAGCCCTGGCCACCCTCGGGAAGTGCCTGGTAGTCGAAGAGCATCGATGTCACGGTGCGCTCCGCTACGCCGTCCCCATCGTCATCGAAGCTGTCCGTGCGGGTGAACGCATCGTGGTAGTGCCCCGACATCACCATCCGCACATTCGGGTTCGTGGCGACGACCTCATCAAGGATGCGCTGCGGGATCGGACCGAGCCCACCGGTCGTCAGCATGAATTCGTGCAGGTCGATGATTGCGATGCGGTCCGGGTGAGCGGCCAGCACCTGATTCATCCATTCAATTTCCGCGTCCCCTGGTCCCCAGCCCTGGTAGACGGCAATGAAGTCGATGCCTCCGGCGGAGAACAGATCGAAGTGTCCGCGGTTGTCCTCATATGAGCCGCCGTACCACGGGTTAGCAGCGAAGCGTGCCTCACCGAAGTTCTTCGAATACTCCGAGTAGTCGTTGGCAAGGTGGCCAACATCGTGATTTCCTGCCAGAACGCCATAAGGGAATCCCGCCTCATCGAGCGTGCGATACGCCGGATTGGCACGGTCCCACTGATGCTGCTGGTCGAAGTCGTCGATAATGTCACCTGTGTGGAACAGGTACTGGATATTCATGTTGGCCCGCTGATCCAGCAGGTACTGGTGGATGGCGAGCTGATGTGGGTAGTAGTCGTCGCGCTCGTTGTAGTACTGCGTGTCCGATTCCCAGGCGAGCGTGAAATCGTACGTGGAGCGCGCCTCGTCGTCGGCGTGTGCGGGAGTCACGGTGGACTCACGAGTCGTCAGGTTCTTCCCGGCCCACCCGTCGGAATGCTGGATCAGCACGGTAATCACACCATCATGAGCATACGTATCTGTCTTGACGAGGGCGTCCATGTCAAATTTTTCGTACGCACCATCTGCTGCAGACGCGGCGCGCGTGCTGGCCGAATCCGTGCCTGGGCCAGTGATGTGGCGGTCGACCTCATCCCAGGATCCGTCAGCGGCGCGCACGCGCATCGACACCTGAGCGTTCCGTTCAGCCTGTCCGGACCAGTGCACACGCACCGTGCTGCCAGCGTCGCTGTCGCTGACAGGAATCTCGAACAGTTCGTACGGGAAGGCATCATCTGAGGTGACCTGTTTGACCACGTCATCATTCTGGGCAAGCTGCTCGATCTCGTCACTGGTGAGCGGACGAGCTAACTCACGCTCAGCTTGGGCAGCGTCATTCACTGTTCCGGAGGCGGTGCGAATGGTGCTGTTGTCCACGCGATCGCCTTCGTAGAATTTTGCGGTGACCTGGTCGCCTGCTTCATCATCCACGTGGGCGCTCAGTACCACATCGCCGGCTTCCACACGGGCACCATCACCAGGAGTGAAGGTTGCAACCGTGGGGTCTTCCACGGGCGTCGTGAAGTGGGTGGTGACAGTTGCGGAGTTCCCCAGTTTGTCGACGGCAATGACGGTCAGTTCGTGGTTGCCGGCCGGCAGTGTCGTCGACGAGGTGGTCAGCGGAAGGGTGATGTCCTTGCCGTCGAGTGTTGCGCTGAGTGAATCCAGTCCAATCCCACTGTCAGTGGCGGTGGGATTGACGGTGATGTCACCCTGGAGCAGGGCGCCCTCGTCAATGTGTGTCTCGATGACCGGAGCCGTGTTGTCGACCCGCAGGACGCGTGTGACGTTGTGCTGGGTGCCGTCCACTGTTGCCTGCGCGGTGATGGTGTGCGTGCCGTCTATTGCTGTCGTGGTGTCCCACGCGTGGCGAGCGCCGGTGAACGCGTCGTCAGGAATGTCGAACGTCGCGTCAAAGAAATCGTGCTTGCCTGTGGAATCGCCCATGCGCAGCCATTGTGTGGCATCGGAGTATCCGCGTGGGGTGAGCGTGCGTCCGTCCGGCAGGATCAGTCGCAATGCACGCACATCGAAATCGTCGTTGTTTTCGTTCTCGTCGATCCCGGGTTTGGCTTTGGTACCCGCGTAGATCGAGGCGGTTACGGTCTGTCCGTCCATGTAGACCAGGGGAACGGGCGTCGAAATGGTCGTGATCTCGCTGTAGGTACCCTCATCGAAAATCGTCAGGATATCGCCATTGGGGGCCAGCACGCCGTTGCGGAAGAACGTGTCAGTCTGCGTGGCTTCGAAGGCGAAGACGGGCTCACCTTCCAGTGAGGCTTCCGTCAGCACGTTCGTGCCATCGATCGTCATCGTGATTGACGAGGGGGCATCGGTCGCCGCAATCAGGTCGGTGGTGCCGGACACCCAGTCATTGTCGGCGTGGTTGATACGCAAGGGGTCAGTGGCTACTCCCTGGATGGCAACTCGTACGGGAGCGGTGGTTTTGGTGAAGGTTCCGTCCGTGTAGGTCAGCGTGTAGTCGAACCAGCGTTTGCCGGTCATGTCAGCGGCAGGCACCTCGAAGGTGAAGTGCGTGACGTCTTCGCTGTCATGTGTCAAGTTGATCGCGCGCGAATCTTGATCGGCGCTTGACTTCATGTTCAGTGTCACCGTCTTGACGCTGGTGTTGTCCGTGATGGTGAAGTCGAATGTCAGTGGCTGGTCGGCGCGAACTGTGGATGGGGTGACATCTGTCAGCGCCGGTTCCTGCGTGTCTGCGGCCAGCGCGACCAGGGGCCTGGGGAGCTGGGCAGCCATCAGTGTGCCCGGCGATGCCGAGTGAGTGCCAATGCGGCCCTGTGTGGTGAGGTCGTCCGTGTTCACGCAGAAATGGAATCCCTTGTTGTATTCGACCTCTTTGCCGTTCATGTTGTAGTAGGCCCGGTTAATGACCGTGCCGGTATTCGTCTGGATCTGCATGCCGCGAGCGCCACCATTGGCCATGCCACCTGAGTAGATTTCCACCAGGTCCTGGCCCATAGTCAGCGACGTACCCCACTGCTTGTTGAAATCGGCTGCGCCCAGATCATTGTTGTTGCCGTTCCTGATCCAGAACACCAGGGTTTTTCCGGGTTGGATCACGACATTGTCAGGGGTGGAGGGCCACAGTGCCGAGCTCTTCGAATCGGGGTACAGGTAGCTGAGCGTGTAGTTGGAGAAATCGATGGGCTGGTCGGTGGTGTTGGCAATCTCAATGAACTCATAGCCATCTGAGCCGGACACGTTATCTGTGTCGGGTACGAGTTCGGTGATCATCAGAGGTGCTGCCGTGTCAGGTGCGTCCTGTGCCGACGTGGGGTCATCGGGGTCTGGCTGACCTGACTGGTCGCCGGGATCCGGCTGAGAGGTGCGGACGAACTGTTCGTCGCGGACAGTGCCAGGTGTTGCAGTGGCCTGCGACGCCAGCAACGTCATCGACTGGGTGTCTGATACGGCGAATTCTGCGACTTTGTTGGCTCCAACGGATCCGGCCGGGTAGTACGACCACGATTCGATTTGCCCGTCTTTGAGGACCCGGATTCCGCGCTCACCTTTATTGGCCATACCTGCCTGGCCGGTGATGCGCACAATCCTGGCGGTGTTGCTCATGGACCAGTTGGTGCGAAAATCTGCGTCCGTGCGAGCAAAGGAATCGAGGTTCTTCGCCGTGTAGGACAGCCACATGATGATTGTTTCGCCTGGGCTGAGGGTCAGGTTGGCGTCGTCAACCGTCAGTTGTTTGTCCTGGGATCGGTCATCGGAATCGGCGTAAGTGTAAGCGAAAGAGTACTTCTGTTCAGCAAGGTTGATCGCCGCATCCGTCGTGTTGTGGATTTCGAAGTATTCGTATTCGTCAGAGCCGGTATTGTCGGGCGCAATCTCCGTGATCATGAGCGGCGGAGCGGTGGCCTCAGCCTGTGCCGGGCCACCGCTCCACGCGCTCGTCATCATCAGAGCTGCCGCCACTCCCATAATGAGGGCGCGAGGTCGAACTGAAAACATGTGTATGTACTCCATCAGTCAGCAAAAATCACTATGACTTCACTGACGCTAATGACGCAGTTCAACCACCCGGTAAACACTGCCTAACGTGTAGGTCTACCGGTGTGTGAGCCTTCTTTCCTTTATTCGAAAACCTTCGCGATCTGGGGACTTTGGTCGATGTAACCCTCCAGCACGCGGCGTGCCACGGCAACGGAATCGACCAATGGGTGGTTGGCCATTGCGCGCCATGCAAGGGTGCTGTCCCCCTGCGTTGCCGCTTCGATCACGAGTTCCTCACACCCCTTGACGGTGGTGATGAGTCCGAGTTCGGGACCGGTCACAGGCCGCACGTGCTGCGGATGAACTCCGTCAGCGTCGACGCGACAGGGCACTTCAATCACCGCGTCTTCGCGCAATTGCGGCACGATCAGATCACCGTCCGCATCCGAGTTGCCCACACCCAGGATCATGCGTGCGCGTGTGCCGGTGGTCAGCGAGTTCATCAAATCGAAGGCGACCTGCTGGTAGCCACCTGCGGCGATGTCTTCGTCACGACGGTTGGCGCGGTCTTCCTCATCACGGGATTCGGCCATGTAGGTCGCTTCGCGCTCGTCATGGACCCTGGTCCATGCGGCTGCGGCATCGTGGTCGCTCGCTCCGGCGGCTTCGTCATAGAAAGCGCTTTGCTGCTTGTCGAGGAATTCGCCGCGTGTAGCCTTTTCCTGCCTGATCCGGGCGACTGATTCGCGGTTGAGGTAGTAGTAGAAGAGGTATTCGTTGGGCAACATTCCCAGTGCGCGCACCCACTCAAAACCGATTGTGCGTGCCTCTTCGATGTGATCCAACGCGGCATCGTCGGCCAACAGGTCAGGCAGACGATCTGTGCCGTCCAGTTCCAGCGACCGCAGCCACCCTAGGTGGTTCAGGCCCACGTAGTCGAATGTGAGACGAGGATCGTCCTGGTCAACCCAGTGATGATCGATGCCTGCCGCCGCGCTGACACGGCGCACCAGTCCGATCGGCGTATCGCAAATACCAATCACACGGGAGCCCAGTTCGCGCCGCATCGCCTGAGTAATGATTCCGGCAGGATTCGTAAAGTTGATGACCCACGCATCGGGAGCCACCTCGCGCACTGCACGAGCCAGTTCCATCGCGATGGGCAGTGTACGGAACGCATAGGCATAGCCACCCACCCCGACCGTTTCCTGTCCGAGGATTCCTTCGGCCAGCGCAACACGCTCGTCAGTGACACGTCCGGCTGTGCCGCCCACTCGTATGGCTGAGAAGACGAAGTTGGCTCCCGTGAGGGCCTGGCGCAGGTCGGTGGAGGCGGTCAGTGTCGGTGGATGGGCGAAATCCATTCCGCGGATGACCGCCATCATGACGTCGAGCCTGCGCTGATCGATGTCATAGAGGGCCACTTCGTCGACGTTCAGGCCGCTATGAGGCCCCTTGCCCTCGCGTGCTGCTGAAAGAACTTCGATGATCTGCGGGACGCGGAATCCGCCTCCGCCTGCAATTACAAGTTTCATGCGCTGATCACTTTCGTGTTTGTTCCCTCAAGCTCTGCCAGTGAGGGGGTGGTGGATATTTCGGCGGTCGTCACAACACCCGTCAAGTCACTGAGATGGCACACGGTCAGCAGGCCTGATCCCGGAAACTTGTCCGATGACGCGACGGCGAAGGTTTGTTCAGAATGCGCGATGATTGATTTCTTGATGGGCACTTCCATTCCGGTCGAATCCATCAAAGCGCCGGAATGGCGGATACCCGAGGTGCCAACGAATGCGATGTCAGCTCTGATTGCCTCCAGTGCATGTTCAGTGAGGCTGCCGACCAGTGACAGGTAGTTTGTTCGCAACACACCACCCAGTACGACAAGCGTTGCTTCACATTCGCCTCGCAGTTCGTCTGCGACAGCCAGGGAGGCAGTGACAACGGTCACGTCGCGATGCCTGAGATGGCGGGCCACCATCACGCCGGTGGTGCCGATGTCGATGAGGACGACCGACTGATCGGGTACGAGGGCTGCAGCTGACCTGCCGATACGATCCTTCTCTTCGGCTGATCGCATAGCAACCGTGGCAAAAGGCAGGTCCTGTGTATCGTGAGGGGATTCGCTCAGGGCTCTAAAGCTGGGTACACCGCCGTGAATTCCGCCGCCGCGCACGCGCGTCAGTGCGCCTTGCTCATCCAGACGGTTCAGGTCGCGCCGAATCGTTGACTCGGAGGTACCGAAGTGCTGTGCCAGATCGGATACTGACATACTGCCGCGGTCATGTACCAAGTCAAGGATTCTGGCACGACGCTGATAAGCCAACATAGTGCCAATTATAACGAAATTCTTTCAATTGTGAGCAATATTGGTCATTTGCAAGCACAATGCGCCGAAATATCGCTACAGTGTGATGAGAACAAGATCACGTTCAGTTCCACATTGGCAAGGAGGCATCCGTGGGCACTGTGTCGTCAGATGGATCAACCTGCGTCATTGGCCCTGTCTTCCTTGACGTTGTCATGTCGGGACTTGCAGGCCCCCCGCGCCCAGGTGAAGAACAATGGGTATCAGGATGCGCCATCACTGCAGGTGGAGCAGCAAACCAGGCCATCGCTATTGCGCGTTTACTTCAGGCGCCTGACACAGACGATTCCTCCCGTCCACGCCTAGTCACCACTATCGGCCAGGATCGAGCAGGTCATCTGGTGGCCGACATCCTGACCAGTGAAGGTATTGACCTGAGGTGGGCGAGCAGATGTGACCGCCAGAATGTCACGACGTCGCTGGCATTCAACGGTGACCGGGCAATGGTGACCTATGGCTCGGAGAGCGTCTCACTGTTGGCAGATGTCATCCAGGGGGATCACCCGGCCGCCCTCGTCGCTGACATGAATGCGATTAACGCCAACCACGACAGCATTGCTCAGTGGGGTGATGTGTGGGTGCTGGGCGATGTTGGTTGGGACCCAAGCGGGCAGTGGGATATCAACAATCTGCGCGGCCTTGACGTCACCGATGTGTTCACTCCCAACGAGACTGAAGCGATGCGGTACACACGCACCGACAGCGTCGAGGAGGCAGCCCGGGCACTGTCGAAGAAGGTGCCGCTGGTGGTTGTCACCTGCGGGCCGAGGGGAGCTGTCGCCTGCGATGGAACGGACCTGTTCACGGTCCCGGCCCTGGATATCCCTGTTGTTGACCCGACGGGAGCCGGAGACGTGTTCTCAGCGGGCCTGACCTTCGCTCACCATGCGGGGCTCCAACCGCGCGCCGCAGTTTCCCTGGCAATCGCTGCCAGTAACTACACGGTTCGCTTCCCCGGCGGCTCATCCAGCGCGCCGACCGGCTCCGACCTGCACCACTGGGTCACGAGCCTTTCGCGAGACCTCACCAAGGGACTTGACCTGACTTTTCTTGATGTACTCAACGTTTAAATGACACGACCGAAAGGATGTAACACGATGAAGTATTCTTCTCACGGCTCGGCAATGGTTGCCGGACTGGCGTGCCTGGCACTGATGGCGGGGTGTGCTCCCAGCGGCGGAAACGGAGGCCAGACCAGTGGCGACTCCGGCTCCCAGTCGACGGCAGCATCCGAAGTATCAACCGATATTTCGAACGCCCCCGAACAGACGCTTGTGGTGTGGGACCAGGAAGTGCGCGGCGGCCAGAATGAACAGATCGAGCGCCTGAACAAAGCGTTCATGGAGAAGTACCCGAACATCACCATCGAGCGCAACTCCCAGTCCTTTGACGATCTGCAGACCACACTGCGACTGGCTCTGACCGGCGCGGATGCGCCTGACGTTGTGCAGGCCAACAACTCGCGTTCCATGATGGGCCAGTTCGTCCAAGCTGGACAGATCCAGTGCCTCGACCCCTATGTGGAGGCCTACAAGTGGAACGAAACCTTCGCTGAAGGCATCCTGGCGAACTCTTCGTACTCCTCTGATGCCACCAAGTTCGGTGAAGGCTGCGTCTACGGCCTGCCGCAGGTCGGCGAATCAGTGGGGATCTACTACTCGAAGGCCAAGCTCGCTGACCTCGGCCTGAAGGAGCCCACAACCTGGCAGGAACTGGCCGACCAGCTGCCGACCATCAAGGAAGCCGGTGAAACACCGCTGATGCTCGGTAACGTCGAGAAGTGGCCGGGACTGCACGTCTTCGGCGTCGTGCAGGGCGCACATGTGGACGCAGATACCGTGCGTTCGCTCGGCTTCGGTAACGCAGGTGCTTCGTGGAAGACACCGGAAAACGTTGCTGCCGCCACGCAGATCCAGGAATGGGCCAAGAACGGCTTCTTCAACGACGGCTTCAACGGCGCTGACTACGACAGCACTTGGCAGGATTTCGCCGGCGGCAAGGGCGTGTACCTGATTGCCGGTTCATGGCTCGCACCTGACCTGCTCGAAGCGATGGGTGAAGATGTCGGCTTCATGCTGCCGCCAATGGCCGAAGGAATGGATGCGCCGCAGACCACCGGCGGCACCGGATTGCCGTTCGCCATCACGTCAGCCGCGAAGGATGTCAACGTCGCTGCGGCCTACATCGACTTCCTGACGAACGCCGATGCGATGAAGGTTCTGGCTGAAACCGGAAACGTGCCCGTCAACGATACGGCTACCTACGCCGCCAACGAGAAGGGCGTCGTGGCCGATGTCATGAACGCCTTCGACACGTTGACGAACTCCGGCAACGTTCTGCCGTACCTCGACTACGCCACCCCGACCTTCGATCAGGTTCTTGGTGACGCACTGCAGGGACTGCTTGATTCGCAGATCACCCCTGACCAGTTCGTCGACACTCTGGAGACGGCGTACACCGAATTCACCAACCAATAATGCAGCCGGTCGCCCTCGTTCGTCTTTCATGATCAACGAGGGCGACCCGTCCGCTTTTTATATCCGTTCGCGTGTACATTGAGGAGGCTTCGATGACCAACCACACCGGCGGTGCACAGACAGCGACCGCCACCAGTTCACGCCCCGCACGTGGACGCAACAGGTCACGCGCACAGTCACGGTGGGCCATGTCGATTGCTCTGCTGGCACTGCCAGTGCTGGTGTACGGCGCATTCATGCTGTACCCCATCGGTCGCGTCATCACCCTGTCGTTCTACAAGTGGGATGGCCTGGGCGTAGGAACATGGGCAGGGTTCAACAACTACGTCACAACATTCACCGACCCCAGGCTGTTGGACGCCTTTTGGCATGCTCTTGTCCTCATCATTTTCTACGCGGTGTTCCCACTGATCATCGGCCTCGTCCTGGCGACACTGCTGACACGCTCAAGCGTGCGCGGGCTCGGATTTTTCCGAACCGTCGTCTTCCTGCCACAGGTCATCGCCATGGTGGTGCTGGCCATTTCGTGGCGTGAAATTTACGCGCCCGACGGGCTGCTCAACCGTGTGCTCCGGGCGATCGGTCTGGGCGGACTTGCCAGGCCGTGGCTCGGTGACTACTCGACGGCGCTGATCGCCGTGGGCCTGATCGGCACATGGGTGTCCACCGGCCTGGTCACCGTCCTGCTCATGTCCGGAATTGCGCGCATCCCGCGCGAATACTACGAGGCAGCCATGCTTGACGGCGCTGGGTGGTTTCGCCGCTTCTGGTCCGTCACTATTCCAAGCGTGCGTGGTGAAATCCTCGTCTCACTGACCCTGACGGTGATCGCAGCGCTGAAGACATTCGATCTGGTCTACATGACGACATCGGGCGGCCCCGGCACATCCACAACCGTGCCGTCCTACGAGGTCTACAACCAGGCGTTCCGACTCGGACAGGTGGGAACGGCCTCGTCACTGGCGGTCGTACTAACACTGGTGATCTTCCTGATCAATCTGACCATCAACCTGTGGGGGGAAAAGGACCAATGAAAACTTCTCCCGCTGAAAAAGTTGTCAGCTACATCGTGTTGATCTTCTTTGCGCTGCAGTCCCTGATCCCCATTCTGTATGTCCTGTTCCTGTCGTTGAGTTCAGAGAAAATCAACGACTCGTCGTGGGGACACATCGAGAACTTCGCGAAGGCGTGGAGCCAGGGTAAGTTCTCGCTGTACATGAAGAACTCGGCGATGATCGCCGTGGTTGTCGTGACGTCGGCACTGGTGCTCTCACTGATGAGCGGCTACGTGCTCGGCATTTTGCGCCCGCCTGGCTCCAACGTTCTGTTCTACGTGTTCCTCCTGGGCATCATGGTGCCGTCCGAAGCGATCATCCTGCCGTTGTTCTACGATCTTCGCACCCTCGGACTCACCGACACGCTCTGGGCGGTGGCGCTGCCACAGATTGCGCAGTCACTGGCATTCGGCACATTCTGGATGCGCGCGTTTTTCCGCTCAGTTAACCCATCCATCCTGGAGGCTGCCCGGCTTGACGGCGCCGGTGACATCCGAATCCTGTGGTCGATCCTGCTTCCACTGGCACGTCCCGCAATCGTGACTCAGATTGTGCTGACGTTCATGTGGACGTGGAACGACTTCCTGATCCCGCTGGTCATGTCACCGACCGGCAGGGTGCGCACCGCCCCGTTGAGTCTGGCATTCTTCCAGGGCCAGTACACCACCGGATCCACGCTCCTGGCAGCCGGAGCGGTTCTTGTTGCGTTGCCTATGGTGATCCTCTTCCTCGCCCTGCAGCGCAGCTTCATTTCCGGAATGACCGAAGGAGCAGTTAAAGGCTGATATTTGACCGTGATTGTTGAAAAGAACTGGAGAATTTGCAATGAAGCACCTACTCAGATCGGTCGCGCTCGCAGGGGCGTGTGCGCTTCTGGTCCCAGGAATGATGTATGCGACGCCGTCCCTCGCGGCACCCTCGTCTGAGGCACCTGAATGGGCATTCGGCCACGCCCAGACCTCGTCAACCAGTGATCCAACAAAACTCGATGTCTTGGGCGTGTGGGCGCACCCCGATGATGACGCGTCCTTCAGTGCACCGTGTGGCGTGTGGGGTGATCTTGCCGATGTACGCTGCGGCATTATGCTGACCACGCGCGGCGAGGGCGGCTCCAATTCAGTCGGCTCCGAAGCCGGGCCGGACCTGGGCCTGCGACGTGAAAACGAAGACCGTGCGGCGCACGTACGTGACGGCACAGTTGATGTGTACTTCCTTGACCGGGTGGACTTCTTCTACAACACGTCCGCGCCACTGACTCACCAGCTGTGGGACCATGACGAAACGTTACGCCGGGCCACACAGGTTGTGCGTGAGACCCGACCCGAAATCCTAGTGACATGGCCCGCCTCCTTCGACGCAGGTCACGGCAACCACCAGGCCGCCTCGATGTTGGCATGGGAGGTGGCGCAGGCAGCTGCTGATCCCAACCGTTTCCCTGAACAGCTCAGCGGACCCAACGCGGTTCAGCCCTGGCAGGTCAAGAAGGTCACCGAATACGTCTTTGACTTTGGCAACACCACCAAGCTGCCTGATCAGGCCAACTGTCTGGCTGGCTACGCCGGAATCGAGGGACGTCCCTACACCGTGGCTGGAACGTGGACAGGATACGAATCTGAGTACACGTGGGTGGAAGGCAACGTGCAGGGACAGCCTGCCGGAACACCCAAGACCTGGGCACAGGTTGGCAGTGAAAACGCCAAGGCTCACGCCACTCAGGCCCGCCTGATGGAAAAGACCGTTGTCGACAATCGATGCACACGCTTCCTGGTGGGTAGGTCGTGGGTACCGATGCAGGAAAACGGCACCGAAGGTGGCGGCGATGATCGTTCCATCCTCTTCGGCGCATCCCTGCCTGACCCCAGCGGCATGCCACTGGGCACACTGATGTATGGATCACCGGAAGCCCAGATGGTAGCTCCCGGTGAATCGGTCGACGTCACTGTCACGCTCGTGGCTGGCGAGCAGGCAATTCCGGCCGGCGCCTTGTCGATTGACGCCCCCGCGGGGTGGACCGTCAGCGACAAACAGGCAACAGGTGAACTGGCGTCCGGTGACTCAACCGATGTCACGTTCACTGTGACCGCCCCTGACTCCAGTGCCCTCGGCACGATGCGTCTTCCGATCCGTTTCGCCTCAGATTCTGCCGAAATGACGGGCTACAACGAAACCCATGTTGACGTGGTGGCCCCGGTCAACGGCCGCTTCACGCGTGCCGGCAACGCCGCCTACTACGATCAGTGGACCGCGGAATACAACGTCTTTGTCTACGGCCAGTCACCGGCGCGGCGCGCCATCGGTGCAGGTGAATCGATCACGGTTCCCGTGACCGTCACAAACCGTTCCAGTGAAGCGCAAAGTGGCACGGTGGAGCTGACGGTTCCGGAAGGATATGCGCTCAACCAGCCGTCACAATCATTCGATGCGGTCGCACCGGGTAAGACGGCGACGGTGGAGTTCATTCTCACTCACACTGATCCTGCTGCCGTCGGCAACACGATTGACGAGGTCACAGCCACCACAACCGCTGGAACATCGGTTTCGACCGAGAAGCTCGAACTGAATGTCGTGCCGACGACGGTGATCCCCAAGTTGGCGAAGGCCCCTGCTCTGAATGGTGACGCGTCAGCCTACGGCAGCACGCCGATCAGCGTTGCCACACGGTGGGAAGGCGAGGAGTGCTCCTCCGAGGCTGACTGCGGCGGCACGTCACAGGCATGGCTGGGATGGTACGACGATGCGCTGTACGCTCTGGTCGATGTGGTCGACGAGCAGGCCTCAGCGGCGGCAACACCTGACCGCTGCTTCGGTCACTGGTTGGTTGACTCCGTCGAATTCCTGCTCGACCCGCTCGCACCGTCCAACGACACGTCCACCACGTTCAAGCTCGGTGTTTTCCCATTCACTGACGACCCTGACGGCCGGAACGGCAACGGCGCGAACGGCCCATGCTGGTCGCGTGACGCTGACCATCATCAAGGATTCTCCACTGGACCTTTGGCGGAAACTATCGAGGGTGGCCTGAACGCTCCCGGCGTTGAAGTCAAGGCATTTGCCCCTCGTGACGATTCGGGTGCCTACACGGATGGACACTACAAGCTGGAAGTCAAACTGCCGTTGGCAAACCTGCCGGCAGCAATTGGCCCCACGTCCACTGCACCGACCGGAGATCAGGCCAGCAATGCTGTCAACCCGACCTACCTGGGCTTCAACATCACGCCGTACGATTCCGATACGCCTGACTTCGTTGGCCAGACCCGTCTGGCCTGGTCGGCTTTCGGATCTCAGCAGTCTGAGCCGTACCGGTGGGGTCACGCCTACCTGGACGGGTACGAGCCTCCGACGGACCGTTCCCATGAAGCTGGCGATCCCATCATTCCTGACAGCGCGCTGGACAGTATTGATTCACCTCAAACGGTGTTCCAGTCCGCTACACGAGGCGTGCCGATTGCAGGTCTGATGCCCGCCGCCGATGTCACCGTGGCTCCGAGTATCGATGCCGAGGCCATCCGCGTTCCGCTGTCGGGAACTCAGGCCGGCACGGCGCGCGCCTTCCTGTGGAAAGGGGATCCGTCCTTCATTCCGGTGTGGACGTCCAGCTGCGCGAACTCCGCGCACAACTTCGACGCATGTTCACCTGATGACGGGGCAGCGATGCCGTGGCAGCCGAATATGGGTGGCAGGCTCCTGGCCAGCGCTCAGGCCGACGTGGGGAGCACCGACATGACGATCGAGCTGACCGATGAGATTCGCGCAGCACTGGGTACCGACGTTCACCTGCTGGTGTCCTACCGCAACGGTGACACTGTCAACGCGTGGGCCTACCCGCTAGTGGCGAAGAAGGCCGGTGACACGCCCACACCCAAGCCGGATACCGACAAGAAGCCCGGCGATCAGGATGGGCAGCGTGGCGGCGACGCCGATCAAGGCGATCCGAACGCAGCCGGCCGACCAGGTGGCGTCGCACGAACCGGCGCGTCAGGTAGCGCACTCATCATGCTCGCAGCGTTCGGCGTGGCCGGAGCTGCAGGGCTGGCAGCATCGCGGCGGCGACACTAACGCTGATCGCGACGCATTTGAGCAAGGAGGTTGAAGCCGTTCGGCCCGTACCACACGTCGATATCTTCCGGGATGTCATGGAGTGCTTCGGGCCGAAGCGGCGTCAACGTGCCGTGCGACAGCATTTGCTCAAACTGAGTCAGTGATCGGATGGCGATCCCGGCAACACGTTCCGGATATTTGCGGGCAAAGTCCGCATAGATTTCCGGGTCGTGTTGCCCGTCGTCTCCCACCAGGAACCATCGAACGTTCGGAAGTTCAGTGACCAGGCGCTGCAGTTCGCGCCGTTTGTGTTCACGGCCCGAACGGAACCATGTATTGGCGGACGGCCCCCAGTCAGTCATCAGAAATGCTCCCTCAGGGAAGCCCATCCGCCCCAGGAAGTCCCGCATTGCGGGCAACACGTTCCACGCACCGGTCGACAGGTAGATGACGGGAGCGTGCGGCCGGTTAATCGCCTCAGCGTGCTGGTCACCTTCAGCCAGTTCGTTGAGCAGGCGCATCATTCCCGGCACCGACTGACGTGACGAAAAACGATCGACGAGGGCGTGCCGCAGCGCTATTGCCATACGTGGCAGCATCGACACCAGCACCGTGTCATCCAGGTCAGAGACGACCCCGACCCGCTCATTATCACCGATGATGCGGACTTTAACGGCGACGGGCTGGCCGGCACGAATTCTGCCCGAACGCTTCTCACGCTCAGGCGTGTCTTTCCTGTCGGGCTCACTTGCCGTCAAGACAAGATGCTCAATGTAGGACAGGTGGCCGCCAGCCGTTGAGGAAAGACTCTCCGGCACCAGCTGGTACAGTTCCTTACCCGCAGTGACGAACACCTGCTGGCCTGACGGCATGGTGGGGATGGCATTGATGCGCTGAAGAACTGCCCGTTGTTCGCGTGAAAGCTGAGTGCGCAGTCGGCGGTGCTCCGCAGTGGGCGTGACATCGGTGTGCGTATGTTCGTTACGCACGTGATGCAGAATCGGAGCGTCGCCCTCGACAATTCCCAGGTGTGCCACGTCGCCGGCGTGCAGAACCTGAATCCACGCGTCATGCCAGCCGGGCGCAAGTCCATGGTTGCTCAGTGTCAGGTCGATGTAGCCTTCCGCGTTTGCGAAGCAGATGACGCGCGCCTTTCCCACGGTGATCAGGGCGGGTTGGCGTGGCACCTGCGCGTCGAAGAACTGTCGCCAGCCGCGCCTTTCGGCCAGCCATCGACGCTGATCATCTGTGCGGCTCATGAGGGCGCGCGCCAAGATGCGCACCTGCGTTGCAGAGCCGTACCCTCCGAATCCGACGACGGAGGGATAGAAGCCGCCGAAGGCCAGTGCATGCGCCAAGCCGGTGGAGGCGAATTCGCTCACCGTATTCACTGCGCGCAACAAAGGCGCGAATGTGGCGCGGGCACCCTGGTTCTCGCGGCGGGCATCCCCTGTGTGCAGGCTGTCGGGTTGATCCCCTGTGTCCGGTTTAATCGTCGGATTCACCTTTCGTGTTGTGCTCACTGAGACGCGAATCAGCCTGCGAGGCGAGGGCGCGAACGGTTACCAGCGTACCAATGAGTTCCGCGGTTGCCCTCCGAACGACTGATTCGCCCACTCGTCCTTCGCGCACCGCGCGCACAATCGGAGCCGTGAAAGTGTCATCCGGGGAGGCCGGAGTGATCCAGTTGGTGCCTGCAGGCACCATCATGTCAACCGGGCACGTGTCGTAGGAGGTCCAATCGGTCATGATCATGCCGCGCCAGCCCCACTCGCCTCGGATAATCGTCTCCAGCAGTTCGGTATCTGCAGCGGTGTGACACCCGTTGACGCCGTTGTAACTGGTCATCAGCGTTGCGGCCGGGTGCACGCCGATCGCGACTTCGAAGGATTTCAAGTACAGTTCACGCAGCGCACGCTCCGGAATCAGCGACTGGTTGCGTTTGCGGGAGGCTTCAGCGTTGTTCGCCAGGAAGTGCTTGTAGCAGGCACCCACTCCCCCGCTTTCCAGGCCTTTCGCAAAATGCCCCGCCATCATGCCAGTCAGATACGGATCTTCCGAAAAGTATTCAGGGTGGCGCCCGCACAGGGGGTGGCGATGCAGATTCATGGCCGGTGCCAGGATCACGTCAATCCGGTTGGCGTGGGCTTCCTGGCCGATCACCCGACCGACTTCCTCAGCAAGATCCACGTCAAATGTGGAGGCGAGGACGACCGTCGTCGGCATCCCGATGTTCGGTTTCCTGATGTTGACACCGGAATTGCCGTCAGCCACTACGAATTCAGGCAGGTCAACGTCCGCGACGGTGGCCATGATGCCGGCAGCGCCTGTCCCTTCCATCCCCCAGTCGTCTCGCGAACACACCAGCAGGCGCACACACTGATCCACGTCGAGCTGTCTGGCCAGGTCAGCTGCCGTGGCGCGCCCTGCCACCACGTCGTCAAATGTGACTGGGGTGTCAGAAGGCAGGGCTTCCTCCAGTCCGTCACGCGAGGGGACATGGCGCACGGGGATAAAACCGGGAGTATCCCTGATTCCGCTGCGCGTGCCCTGAGGCCAGGTGTGGGACGGGTCGCGCCGTGAAAGCGCAGTGACCGGCTCAGGTGCGCGCATTACTGGGTGCCCGTGGGCAAGAACCCGGTCAGCGTCAAGACAGAACTGGCAGGTCTGGCCGGCATCGGCCGCGTCGTGTCCGACAAACAGGGTGTACTCACCTTCCGTCACGATCCAGCTGGACACCTCTTCATCCCACACACTCAGGCGGTCAGCGCCAACGTCCAGGCGCACGACATGTGATTCACCTGGCTCAAGGAGTGGCGTTTTCGCAAATGCCACGAGTTCACGTTCAGGTGTTTCGATCCGCTCATGTGGCTTGCGCACGTAGGCCTGGACGACGTCCCGGCCGGCACGCTCCCCCGTATTCGTCACTGTCACATCGATTTGCGCATGCGGGTGGCCCCCCTCGTCACTGTTGATCGTTGCCGAGGGCGTCAGGTCGAATGTGGTGTAGCTGAGTCCGTAGCCAAATGGGTAGGCCGGCTCGGCGTCGAATGTGGAATAGAAGCGGTAGCCCACATAGATGCCTTCTTCGTACGCCGTGTCGATCCATGTGCGGTGTTCGGCGTTGTAGCGCGTCTTTCCACCTGCACAGTCGTAGAAGTTGACGTCGGCGGGCAGGTCCGCGAGTGCCCGTGGCCACGAATCTGACAGGCGGCCAGAGGGGTTCACTGCGCCCGACAGGACGCGTTCGATGGCGGGGCCGGCCAGCATACCTCCCACTCCTGCAAGGATGAGCGCATCGACCGGGTAGGTGTCCATGAAGGACACGTCAATGGGGTACGGAGTGTTCAAGATGACGACGGTGCGGTCGAACAGGTCGCATACAGTGCGCACGAGCGTGTCCTCGGCGCTGTCAAGTCTGAATTCTGCCTCATCTGAGCTGTTGTCCGTGTTTTCTCCGCAGGGGCGGGTGAGCACGATAATGCCGGTGTCGGACAGTGCGCGGGCGCGATCACGCAGGTCACGTGGTGGCAGATCGTTGGTTCCGGTGCGGTAGAAACAGGCCAGTTCCTCGTTGAGAGTGAACGTGTCGGATGCTTCGATGGCATCACGCAGCCGCACCGTGTAACGCGGGTTGATCCTGCCTGCCCCGACGATGGCGGTGCGGAAGGCGTGCACGCCTGCTCCGAACAGGTTGAGTGTGCCCGAAGGCAGCGGCAACGTGTTGCGCCGGTTTTCCAGCAGGACGATTCCTTCTTCGGCGGCGCGCAGGGCGATGGCGTCGTGGTGTGCGAACGCTGGATCGGGGGCAGTGTCGGGCAGGGTGGTCAGCGTGAAGCTGGTCGGTTCCATCACCGTGCCGTTCAGGTCGCGAAATCCCCGGACCGTGACGCGGTGGCACGTTCCTCGCTGGGTGAGCACGCCGAATACTGTGATCCCCAGGTGGGTCACGCCCCGGATAGCCAGAACGTCAGCCAGCACGTACGGGGTTGGGGAGCCGTCCAGGAAAACATCGCCCGGATGTTCCTTGTCGATCTGCGTGCTGAATGCCAGTGAGACACAGCCTTGAAGGGAGCGGTCCAGCATGAACATCTGGCCGTCGGGATCATCGATATCGACGGTGATTCCCTCGGACGGAATGCGCAGCGTGGGTGCGGACGGTGTTGGAGTGACAGCCATGTCAGGTTCCTTTCACAGGTCAACAGGATCAACAGGATCAACAGGATCTGTCACCAGCTTATCCACGTGCGCTCATGGCGCACACTTTAATGTGGGTCACCCTCACTGTGAGAATCGTTGGAAGTGTGCTCGTCAGGCGTCTGCCCGTTGGAGGCTGGTTCTTGGGAGGCTGGCTCCTCGGGTGAGCTCGAGGCCGTGTCTGAGTCTGCGCCTTCGTCTTTTGGCGAGTCTGCGATCAGTGGTTCGGCTTCAGCGCGCAGCACGTCGCGACGCAACCTGGGCAGTCCGATCAGCATGACCGCGACCATCACCCAGCCAAAGGACACGGTAACGAGGAAGCCGCCGTGAGCGCCGGACGCATCGATCACGCGGCCACCCAGCGTCGCCCCCACCGACACACCGATATTCATTGCCGTGGACATCCACGTCAATCCCTCAGTGAGCTGTGAGGAGGCTACGACTTTCGACACAATCGCATTGACGTTCGTCATGGTCGGCGCGATTGCCAGTCCCGTCACGAGCATTGCCACGCCAAGGGCAAGCAGGGAGTGCGCCAGCAGGAATGTTGACACACCGATGGCGAGTGCCAAGATTCCGATGGCAAAGAGTTTCCACAGCGCAGTGGTCCAGTGGCGAGCACCGTAGAACAGTGCAGCCGTGAACGACCCCATTGCGAAGAAGCCGAGCAGCACACCGGCGAGTTCAGGGTGAGCGTGCTCTTCAGTGAAGGCCACCACTGCCACGTCGTTCGCACCGAACATGACGCCCGCACCGATGAAGGTGAGCACCAGGATGATGATGACAGGGTTGAGCAGGACGGTCGGCTGGCGCACGCCCTTGATTTTCGGAGTCGGGGTCGGCTCGCTGGCGCGCTGCGGAAAGAACCCGATTGAGCCGACGATGATGAAGAACACCGACAAAATCAGACCCGTCCCCGGATGGAGCGCTGTTCCCAGCAGCGTGGCAACGATCGGTCCGATGACAAAGACAACCTCGTCAACTGCAGCTTCAAATGCGTACGCGGTGGTGAGCTGTTTCGGCGTGCGCACCACTTTTGCCCAGCGGGCACGCACCAGTGCACCGGGGGAACCCCACGTTGCGCCGGACAGCCCGGCGAAGATGAACAACACCCACGAAGGGGCGTGCAGGACGGCGGCACCAAACAGTCCGATGGTCGCAAGTGCCGACACCACCAGGGACGGCACCATAATGACAGCCTGGCCGCGTTGATCGACCAGGCGGGCAAGTATCGGGGCGCAGATCGACAAGGAGACGACGGAGATTGCACTGACCGCGCCCGCAAGCGTGTAGTTGCCGTACATGCCTTTGACCAGCAGAATCGTTGAGATTCCCATCAATGACATGGGTGCGCGCAGCACCATACCAGCCAGTGAGAATTTCCATGCCCCTCGGATGCGCAGCAAATCAGCGTAATTCGAGAGCACGATTCACTATCCTAACCGTCTGCAGGCGGGTCAGCACCACCATTTTTGGCCAGATTCGTCACCCAGACGGGTATAGAATCACTGCTCTGCCGGCAAGTTTGCAGGCCGGGCCCGCCTCACCTTCATTCCAATCTTCCGGCAGCGTGCAGCAGCGCCGCATCAAGCCTTACGTGAGTGCTTCGCTCACCACGTCACGCGCAGCGTCCTGAACCTTCGCAAGGTGGTCATCGCCCTTGAACGATTCGGCGTAAATCTTGTACACATCCTCGGTTCCTGACGGGCGGGCAGCAAACCACGCGTAGTCAGTGGTCACCTTCAGGCCGCCGATTGCCGCATCGTTGCCCGGTGCGCGCACCAGTTTCGCGGTAATCGGGTCGCCCGCCAGCTCCGTTGCGCTCACATCGTCAGCAGCCAGGTTCTTCAGCTTGTCTTTCTGCTCCCGGTTCGCGGGCGCATCGACACGCGCGTACGACGAGGCGCCGAAGCGTTCCACCTGCTCAACGTGAATGTGCGAGGGCGACTTGCCTGTCACCGCCATGATTTCCGAGGCGAGCAACGCCAGGATGATGCCGTCCTTGTCGGTGGTCCACACGGTGCCGTCTTTACGCAGGAACGAAGCTCCGGCCGATTCCTCACCGCCGAAGCCCACTGACCCGTCCAACAGTCCGGGCACGAAGTACTTGAAGCCCACGGGTACCTCGATCAGCGTGCGATCCAGTGATTGGACAACACGGTCAATAAGGGAGGAGGACACCAGGGTCTTACCGATCGCTGTGGACTCTGACCATCCGGGGCGGTGCGTCAGCAGGTATTCGATGGCGACCGCCAGGTAGTGGTTCGGGTTCATCAGGCCGTCAGCGGTCACAATGCCGTGACGGTCTGAATCTGCATCATTGCCGGTGGCGATGTCGTAGGGGGTGTGCCCGTTGGCATCGGGCGTCATCTGATCACGCAGGGAAGCCATCGCGTAGGGAGATGAACAGTCCATGCGGATCTTGCCGTCCCAGTCCAGCGTCATGAACGACCAGGCCGGGTCGACTTTCGGGTTGACCACCGTCAGGTCCAGATCGTACTGTTCAGCGATTGCCGCCCAGTAGTCCACCGAGGCGCCACCCAGCGGGTCTGCTCCGATGCGGATCTTCGCTTCGCGGATTGCATCCATGTCGATGATCGTGTCGAGCTGGCGCACGTAGTTCGCCAGGAAGTCGAATGTGCCCACACATTCGTGGCTGTACAGGTCAGTGTCGAGGACGCGCGGGATGGAGCGCCATCCTTTTTCAAGGAGCTCGTTGGCTCGCTGCGCGATCCACGAGGTGGCATCCGTGTCAGCCGGGCCACCGTGAGGCGGGTTGTACTTGAAGCCACCGTCGCGCGGCGGATTGTGGGATGGGGTGATGACGATGCCGTCAGCCAGTCCGTCACCACTGGTGCGTAGATTTTCGGGCGCACCGTTCGCATTGAGCACGGCCAGGGACAACGCGGGGGTCGGCGTGTAGGAATGACGCTCGTCAACCTTGATCTGCACGCCTGCAGCGGCAAGCACCTCAACGGCGGTTTTCCATGCAGGCTCGGACAGCGCGTGAGTATCGCGCGCAATGAACAGCGGGCCGTTATATCCCTGGCTTTCGCGATACTCCACGATGGCCGCGGTGATCGCGACGATGTGCGCCTCATTGAATGCGCCATCGAGTGAGGATCCACGGTGCCCGGAAGTTCCGAACACGACGCGTTGGTCCGGATTGCTGACATCCGGCTCAATGTCGTAATACGCGGAAAGAAGTTCTTGAACGTCGATCAGGTCTTCTGGTAGGGCAACTGTGCCAGCTCTTTCATGCATGACTCCAGTGTGTCACTGATCGGTGCCACCTGTCGCCCTATTCCAGCTTTCGGCACGTGCCTACTTGGTTGCCGGATCATCTCCATCAGTGGGATTAATAGGCGTTTCCAGGGAGGATTCATCTGAATCAAGGTTCTCATCAGCAGCAACTGCTCCGCCTGCAGCATCGGTTGCATCAGCGGCGGTGGAGCCTGCCTCGTCAGTGTGTGCCGGCGGAACGACCGGCTTGGCTGCGGCAGCCTGCTCAGCCTGCTGGCGACGCGAATGGCGTGCCCACAGCAACGCGGCGATGGCGAGGACAACCAGCAGGAGGCCAATCAGAACGTACGGCAGTACAGTTGCGCCGGTGTTGGCCAAAGGTGACGACGCGTTGAACGTATTGATGACAGTAGGCATCTGAACTCCACTGAGACGGTAGGCTGAGTACTGATAACAACCACTCTACGACGAAAAGGCAATGACGCGATAGAGGCTCATCAGTGCCATTGGAGGTTAACGAAGACAATGGGTTGGATTGGTTCAGTTGAACACAATAACTGGCTATCGGCACAAATGCGCGCCCTCCTGGAAGAGGCGAAATGCACGATGGCATCCACCGGGTTTGCTCACCTGACCACGGAGGGGGACGCTGACACGACCCGACCAGTGGAGCTCGCGGTCACCTCGCGCATGACCTACGTGTACTCGTTGGGTGTCCTGATGGGAATCCCCGGTTGCCGTCGCTTCGCAGACCACGGGATCCACTGCCTGTCGACACATTTTGTGGATGAGGCTCAGGGCGGCTGGTTCACCGGCCTCACACACGACCTGGATGCTGAGGGCAACGCGGTCCCGTGGGAAGGCCCCTACGCCGACATGAAGTCGCAGTTCCACCACGCGTTCCTGATTCTGGCGGCTTCCGCGGCCACAGTCGCCAACAGGCCCGGCGCGCTTGAACTTCTCAACGCTGCGCTGCACGATCAGGAGCGGTTCTGGCTGGACAAGAACGGGTTGGTGCACGATTCGCTGACCGCTGACCATAAGCCGACCGACCGTCTGCATGCGATGGATTGCCTGCTGCACACCGCCGAGGCTTACCTTTCAGCGGCTGAGGCCACAACCGATCCACTGTGGATTGAACGCGCCGAAGTGATCGCGCAGTTCGTCAACGAGCAGGCGTCGTCTCACAACTGGCGCCTGCCCGAATACTACGACGCGCAATGGAAACCGCTGGATCATGTCCCCTCCGGTTTTGACGACGGTCGGCGCGTGTACACCGGCTACGTCATCGGCCACTCGATGCAGTGGGCGCGCCTGGCTGTCCATATTCGCGCCGCACTGCGCTCGATGGGTCGCCAGCAGCCGGATTACCTGTTCGAAATGGCACAGGAGCTTTTCCACCGCGCCCGCGTTGATGGATGGCGGCGCAACGGAAAGCCCGGTTTCGCACTGACCGTGTCCGCAGATGGCGAGCCTGTGGATACGCACCACCTGCAGTGGGTCGTGTGCGAAGGTGTGTGCGCTGCGCTGGCGATTCGCCGCGCAATGCTCGATGACGGTGTCAACCCTGCTGAGGTGGAGAGCTACGAGCACTGTCACCGTTCCTGGCTCGACTTCATCAACGACTACCTGATCTTGTCTCCTGGCAGGTGGATTCGCGCGCTGGATGAGAACAACGAACCGGCTTCCGAGCCGATCGCCTCACGCCTGGATGTGTACCACGCAATCCAGACATTGTTGATGTCACGCGTGCCGCTGTGGCCGCCGTTTGCCTCGGCAATTTCGCGCGGTCTTCTGGATCATCCGGAGGAAGCACCTACGGATCGGCGTTCGTGGAACATTTTCAAGCATCGCTGGTAGGCCAGTTCGACTATCGCGCGCGGCGCGTGATGCGGGTGGGTCACCCTCGTTCGTCATCATCATTGACGAGGGGACCAGCGCGTTAGTGGTGCCGTGGTGTTGACATCGTTACGTGTTTCACTGCTGTTTCAGATTTTCATCTGCGCGCCCGAACAGGTACACTAGGCGGGCTGGGAGGGCTGACCGAGCGGCCGAAGGTGACGGTCTTGAAAACCGTTGTGTCAGCAATGGCACCAGGGGTTCGAATCCCTTGCCCTCCGCGGGATTTCCCGAAAATGGCGCTTCACCTCGGTGATCACTGTTTTCGGGATTTTTTCCAGCTACGTGCCGCCGCGCCGGGAAGTTTGCCCGGATCGTGAGTCTGCGTATTTGTGGCACGGGCGCAAGCCCGGTAGACTCAAGCGGTACTTGGAGACGTCGCATAGTCCGGTCGAGTGCGCCTCCCTGCTAAGGAGGTAGGGGTTCACGCCCCTCGCGGGTTCAAATCCCGCCGTCTCCGCAAATGCCCCGCTGTTTCGTTGGAACGGCGGGGTTTTTCGTTGGCATGACAGGGTTTCGCTGTAGCTCGTGCCTACGCGTGTGACTGCAAATTACGCCCGGTTTCGGGCCACCTTGAAGGCTTTTTTAGACACACAGTAGTCACAGGCTGAAGCTTGCAGTCGAGGTTGGAGCCGCTGGTCGAGACAGCCGGAGGGCTCCCGATCAGCCACTCAAGGTAGCCTGATGGTTTGCGATCAACCGGTCAAGGTAGAGATCAACCGGTCAAAGTAGCCGGAGGGCTGGCGATCAACCGGTCGAGGTAAGAGAGACCTCGCTAAGAGTCTCATCATGTGAGAACCGCATGATGGTGCCAAAAAGTCGGGGTCTTCCTTCTACACGAGACGTGCATTCAGCGCTCTTACCTTGACCCGTTGACTCAAAAGCCCCTCATCGACCTTGACCCGTTGACGGCACACTCGATCGGAGAGCGATGGTTCGACCACCTGCCGCGCTTCTCCCCACTTGTTTTCACGAGCTGAAACTAGATCCGCAAGAGATTGTTACTCGCACATTGGGACAGACTCCCACGGACTTTTGCCTCAGAGGCAATCAATCATCCGGTGGTGAACCTCGATGGAGTCAAGCGGACGTAAATTGCTCGACCTCCTCAACTGAAACTCACGAGAGTTAATCGACTTTGACCTGCCTCCTTGCGTTGGGCAGGTCGCATGCGGCATCGAACATCCAACAGCTCCCGTATCACGCGACATACGGGAAACAACTCTTCGAGATGACAAACCAATAAGGTAGCAACCTTCGGCAAACACTGATACCGCGCACGGAGCGAGAACTCTCCCCAAGATTCAGCGACGTTGGCACGCTCATCACCGCGATGGCTTTTGTATGTATGACGAAATGCGATCTTTGAAGGCCACGTTCCACGCTCTGGGTTCGCTGCAAGTTCTGTTGTAACGACAGGCATTCGGTCGCGCCACAAATATCTGAGTCTAAGTTAACCAGCCAATTTTTTGCGTTCTCTCACCAGGCGGTTTTCGATGATCCGGTCGAGGTCTTCTTGAATGGTGACCGGTTTGAATCCGCCTGTGTTTTCTTCCGAAACATCGGTGTTGCCCTCGCTGGGCGCGGTTGAATCAGACATGGTCTGTTCCTTTCTTCCCGTTTATGGCTCGTCAGCCTTGTTGGTCCAGCCAATGGTCTCCGGGCTGTTTACGGAGCGCCACAAGGGTGGGCATAACAAAACCCCGCACCAACACCGATGCGGGGCAAAAATTAAAACAAGAGGCGCTTAGGGCTTACCTTCAGATTTCAAACGACGATACTCCCTGGTCAAATCTGAAGTATCGAAAGGCAGACCACGATCTAGGCATTCAGAAACCCTATTCCCTACCCAGTCCTTCTCAGGGCCCGGCCGAGGAATACAAATACCCATTTCTTCCTCTTCAGCTTTGATTTCAGCATCCGTCATTTGACGCGGGTTATTCCATTGGAATGTGCAAGGATCCTGCAAAGGAGACGCGTATTTTCTTATCATTACTGCTCACCTCCAAGATACTTTACAAGAACAACCTTCTTGTCGCCCTCATCCACAATCCTATTCAATTTCGGTTTACCACCGCGTATGATCAGGATCTCTTCCTCGCTGAGAATAACGGAGAACTTGCTGATAGCGGCGGCGTTGGTTCCTTTCGGGAGAAGTAGCCGAATCAGGAACCGTGGCTTACTCCCGACTTGCACGCCGCCGGGCTTCAACGAAGCCGCGATATACCCTTTGTGATCGTGAATCTCGCCAATCTTTTGATAAAGCTCTTCCATATCGTGAGCACCAAATGTTGCGAAAGGTGCCATGCGGTCAACTGTCATGGCGCGTGTTGCAGGGGGCGCCAAGGCACCCCGAGCATCATGAAATACGGCGCAAAAATGCCGTAATAGGTAATATTGCGGCATGTCCATGCGTGAGATGCGCACCAAGCTGGCCGAACTCGCCGCTTACCAAAACGGCATGTTCACAGCCGCGCAAGCCACGTGCCTAGGCGCCACTGGCAACCGACTCGCTCGCGGAGTCAGGTTGGGCAGACTGGAGAGAATTGCATCAGGCGTCTATAAATTCGCCGGCACACCACCCATCGTGTATGAGGACACCTACGCCGCATGGCTCGCAGCTATACCCGCAGTCGAAGCATGGAAGCGCGAAAACACGCTCTACCCAAACGAAGCCGTCGTCGCAGCCCAAAGCGCCCTCGAACTCCACGGACTCACCTACTACGCCTACCCTAAAACTTGCCTTGTCACAACCCACCGGCACCGTACCCGCGCCCGCCATATCTACTACCGTCAACGTAACATCGCACACCTGAACATCGAGCGCATTGACGGGATGCCCGTTATGACACTCGAAGACGCACTAGCCGACATGTATTCGCTCGTCCCCGACGCCGACAATCTTGGAACTGCGATCGACATGCTCGCTGAGATGGGCAAAGCCACCGCCCCTGCGCTTCTCCGACAAGCATTCGCGCGGCATCCTAGAACCACGTTGCCAAAAGGACTCGACTTGTAAGTGGACATGTACCCCGCGTAACTGCATTCGCCCAAAAACTGGCTACACCCTTACGCTTTGCAACGAGTCCGGCAGTGCAAATACCAGGTTCCGATGCCTGTTCATTTCTAATCTCGTGAACATGTTCCTCCAATCACTATGGGAGTGCGGGTTGCGGGGCATAAAAAACCACCCAACCTGAAGGGGGGGTGGCGTAGTCGAGCGATCAAGTGATATAATCGAGGCGTTAGGCGTTCAGTGTGACACTGTAGGGTGACATGTTGAACGCCTATCGTACTTTCATGAGCCTTTCTGTCCCGGTAAGGACATAAACGCTTCCTCTGCCAAATCGTTTTGACCGCGTGAGTATGTCGATGAGAGAAGCATCGTCCATTTGGTCATTTTCGTGGTTATCAAATATGACACGCCGGCAATCGCTCTTCGTTCTCAGTGAACGCAAGTGGGATTCAATCGTGTTCGCGGAACCCGCTTTAAGTAAGGTTTTTAGCTCGATACCGCCAGCAAGATCAGATAATCCAACAGTTACTGTTTCATTTCCACGTCGAATATGCAGTTCGTCCTCGATGAAGTGACACTGAACGCCACATAGCCTTAATCGTTGGGCTGTTCGTAGCTCATGCGGACGTTCTTTAAGAATCTCCTGCTCGACCCCCGGTGACGCGAACGTGATTTCTGGTAGCTCACCGGTGTTGAGCCAGTGCCGATCACGCCAACGCATCTCAGCAAGCTCGATACTGCATTTCCACGACTCATAGTCACGAAGCTCCTCACCGCCCCTGGCGGCCAGCGTCTTCTTATACGCGTCGTACCGTTCGCGCGTCGTCATAGGCGCAACAGTGTCCGCGCACGCTTTATACCGCGCATACAAGCCGTCAGGATCATATCCGGCTAAAGTCTGTTTTCCCCACGATGGAACGATCCTGCAATCACAATCCGAGTGATACTGCATTTCCCGTCCAGCCGTTTTCTCACTGGTATACGCGAACCCTCTCGACGCGAGCATCAGGCAGAACTCGCACGTCTCGCCCCTCGGTACCCTCGCCCATCTCGGGCTGGTCGGATCCAGGCGCATGTTCCGCTGAGTCGTCAGGCGCGCAGCTGAATGAATCATGTCGGCTACAAGCTGCTGCGCAGTATCTACATTCGTAATGTCGGGAAGCAGATCCCAAATCGTCATCCCCGAGTGCACCTCGCCACTAATAACCTGCTTGTAGGTCAGGCCATTAAAGTCGGTGTTTGAGAAGCCGCCTTGAACCTGCCGCAGAGCCCGCCTCAGGTCGATCAGATTGTCGTGCTCGAATGCAGGCAGGTCAACGCCTGCTTTTTCCCACACGGTTCGCACAGCGTCGTAATACTCATTAGCTGCCTGTGACGCTACGGATGTGTAGTCCTTGATCACTTCTAGCGTGTCATCAGCGTTGCCGGCAACCTCCTCGACGAGGCCGCACGCGTACTCTGTGATCGCGTCGAGGTCCTGCTGGTAGTTTGCCCAGAGCCGGTCGAGTTCCTGCTGTAAATTACTGGGAATCTCCAACTGGACCTCCCTGCTCTATCTATTTTTCTTCCAAATCCGTTGCTTCCGATTCAGGCATACGCAAACTCACCGGAACCGCCCCTGTAAACTCGACGCCATCCAGACCCAAGCTTGTTGCCGCCGATTCTGGGGAGACTCCTGCACGGATCGCGACCCCTAGAGCGTCGAACTTTGCTTTTAACGGGCTCTTCACGAACGAGGGTGTAGCGCGGGTCTAAACCCTCCGGCTTCGAGCAGCGACCGAGCGATGTAGTGGGTGAGGTTGCGGAAGCCGAGGGCGGAGCCGCGGAGGTGTTCGAGTCGCCCGTTGATGGCCTCGGTGGGGCCGTTGCTGGTGCCGGGGCGGTCGAAGAATGCGAGGATGTCGCCCGCCCGCTGCTTCATGGTCCGGCCGAGCTTGCGGACCTCGACGAGCGCCGCGGGAACGCCGCTGCTGATCGCAGCGATCACCTCCTGCATCATCGCCTTCGCTTTCTTCTTGTCGGGCTCCCGGTAGGCCGCGACGATGCGCTGGTAGATGCCCCAGGTCGCCTCGACCTCGACGTGCTCCTCGCTCGCGAACACTGCGTCCAGGCGTGCCCGCTGCCGGTCGGTGAGCAGGCTCGCCCCGGTGTGCAGGGTGCGGCGGGCTTTGTAGAGCGGGTCGCCCTTGAGCCCGCGGTGCCCGGTGGTGTCTTGCTGGACCCGACGCCGGCAGACATCCAGCGCGTCGCCGGCGAGGCGGACCACGTGGAACGGGTCCATGACGGGGACGGCGTCGGGGAGTTCCTCGGCGGCAGCGGTCTTGAACCCGGCGAAGCCGTCCATCGCGACCACCTCGATCCGCTTCGCCCAGTCCGCAGGGCGGGCGGCGAGCCACTGCTTGAACACCACCTTGGAGCGGCCCTCGACCATGTCCAGCAGCCTCGCCGGCCCGGTCTTGTTCCTCGCGGGCGTGAGGTCGATGATCACGGTGACGTACTTGTCGCCCAGCCTCGTGTGTCGCCAGACGTGCTCGTCGACACCGATCGTGGTGACCCCGTCGAACCGGGCGGGGTCGTCGATCAGGCGCCGCTTGCCTTCCGCGAGGACGGCGGCGTTCGCGGCACTCCAGGACACCCCGAGACCTGCGGCGACGCGGGTGACGGTGAGGTGGTCGATGACGATGCCCCGCAGCGCCCACTCCAGGCCGCCGCGGGAGATCTTCGCACGCGGCGCCGCTGCCCGCGTCATGTCCTGCCGCCACGTGCGCCGGCAGTGTCCGCACCGGTACCGGCGCACCCGCACCAGCAGGGTCGTCGGCCGGTGCCCGAACGGCTCGTGCGCCAGTCGACGCGTGACCGTGTCCCGCGGCACGCCCTCGACACCGCACTTCCGACACCACGGGTCGTCCTCGACGACGCGGCATTCGATCGTGGCCCGATCCGGCTCGATCAGCTGGCCGACGGCGACGAGGCCGAGCTCGTCGAGGCGGCAGAACGTGGTCAGGTCAGGGGTCGCGAAAGTAGGGTGGAGCACGTCGAGGTCTTTCGGGATGGCGAGCGTGAAGAACTTCCATCATCCGGGAGACCTCGACCCCTACCCGGCCACCGACGCGCTCAACCGACTACACCCTCGTTCGTGAAGAGCCACTTTCGTGTTAGATATCCAAATTTTAGTGTTAGCTTGATTTTTTGTGTCTTGTAAATTTGCAGATAAGTCAGGTATAATCGACGGAGATCTGGGTTCTTGTGTGTGTAGAATCCGGATTCAATCCAGAAAGGGGAAAATTGTGATTCTTGATAGACCTCGGCATAGATTGTTTCTTGCCGGCAGCCTAAGTTTATTTTTAGCCTTGAGTGCTACTTTCCCCGCTTCTGCTGCTGAGGGCGCGCAGTCGACCGTAGTTAATACTGTAGAAAGCGGCGAAGATCCGGCAGTTAACAATCTGCACGAAACCAAAAATTATGTTAATTCAGACCTCTCGGTTCTTCCTGATAACGTGAATTGGGATGGTAGCCGTAAAGGAGTACCCGATACTAATACTTTTGATGAGGCTGTTAAACTGCCAAACACTGCTACCCCATACAGTGTTGTAGATATGCAAAAGTTTCCAGGTGTAGATGAGCCTCTTATTTCAAATGCTGAAGAGTTTGGCTGGGATTTAAATATGGGTGCGATCAGTATTTCCAAGGAGGGGAAAGCCTTTACTGAGGGCACCGGTGAATCGGGAATTATTAATCCGGAAAATAAGCAAAATATATTTTGGTTCGGAAAATACCGTGAAACTCCAGAACCAGAAATTAAGAAAGACGAGAAAACAAACTCGATTGCTGAGCGGGCATGGGCTCCCTGGATTGAGGCCAACCCAGGCTATTTTGAAGGAGCTAAGCTATCAATTGCCACCGGTGAGCACTGCAAGGCAATCAAGCAACCATTTGAAACTCAGACGTTTTGGGAAAAATGTGATAGTCCTGAGGCTGATAAGAGCACAAAGCAAGTCTTTGAAGATTACAGCGCAGGGAAAATCGGCATACATACGATGTTGGCTCGTGCAGATTTGAAGAATGGTACGCACCTTATATTTTCTTTTGATCGTATAGTTTATCCTCGGTTTAATTCCGGGGTTAAACAGGCAGTTGATGTCACCCCTGGAAGTGAAATAGTTATTACTCCGTCTTGGGTGTCCAATGGAAAAGAGGGTGGTACTGACCAGCTGCAGTTGCGAATTTATGACGCTACTGGAAAGCAGATGTCTGATTTCCCAGACTGGAACACAGATCGCCCGGTAATGCTTTACGAAGGTGATACCAATAGGCCAGAAGTTGGAACTCAAGGTTTCGTTTGGAAAGTCCCGGAAGGGGTAACCCGAATTTTCACCAGCTTCCGCCAGGCAGATGAAACTAAGGATCATACTGCTCTTGCAGAGAAGAGTGCGGTTGCTCTTACCGGCTTTACTGGTGCAACTGTCACCACCGGATCGCATCTCACTATGTCCAGCGCGGCTAGCAATGATGCCTCGAAGCAGTTTGTAAATAAGCCTTTCGATTTCTCCTTGGAGATTGTAAATAACGGCTTTGCGGCGACTGCAAATGGAGAGTTTTCTGCGACTCTACCTAAAGGCGTTACTGCAAAGGCGGTATCTGTGCTAGCGGGAGATAAAGAAGTACCGGGAACGATTCAAGATGGGAAAATTACTGTTCCCCTAGAACAAATTGAAGTTAGGCAAAAAGTAGTTATTAAACTGCATGGCTTAGTTCTTCCTGATACTAAAAAGTGGAATCTGGAAAATCCGCAACTGGCATACAATACCTTCGCATTAAACGGAGGTTACACCGCTGCTGCTGAGTTCCAAGATCGGTTCCATATTGTGCATCCTTATGAGATTTCGTTGATGGCAAACGAGGTGTCTAGTGCAACCTCGTCAACGGATTCCAAGCCCGTCAAGAAGAAAGCCGCGGTTAAGGGAGCCTTAGCGCGAACTGGCGCCATGTCAACAGAAATTATGGCGTTAGCTACGATCTTCAGTCTAGCTGGGATTACGTTACTTTTCGTTCGTCGTGAATACGAAAAATAACGTTTAAGGTAAGGGCTCTGGGTGTTATTCCAGAGCCCTTACCTATGTCCGACAGATGGGCATTAGCCCCAGATTCGCCAACTAGTGAAACTCCCTACAAGCCAAGGACTATCCCGATGTAAAACCATATTTATTCAGGTAGGACTTAAGTGGCTCTTCACGAACGAGGGTGTAGTCGGTTGAGCGCGTCGGTGGCCGGGTAGGGGTCGAGGTCTCCCGGATGATGGAAGTTCTTCACGCTCGCCATCCCGAAAGACCTCGACGTGCTCCACCCTACTTTCGCGACCCCTGACCTGACCACGTTCTGCCGCCTCGACGAGCTCGGCCTCGTCGCCGTCGGCCAGCTGATCGAGCCGGATCGGGCCACGATCGAATGCCGCGTCGTCGAGGACGACCCGTGGTGTCGGAAGTGCGGTGTCGAGGGCGTGCCGCGGGACACGGTCACGCGTCGACTGGCGCACGAGCCGTTCGGGCACCGGCCGACGACCCTGCTGGTGCGGGTGCGCCGGTACCGGTGCGGACACTGCCGGCGCACGTGGCGGCAGGACATGACGCGGGCAGCGGCGCCGCGTGCGAAGATCTCCCGCGGCGGCCTGGAGTGGGCGCTGCGGGGCATCGTCATCGACCACCTCACCGTCACCCGCGTCGCCGCAGGTCTCGGGGTGTCCTGGAGTGCCGCGAACGCCGCCGTCCTCGCGGAAGGCAAGCGGCGCCTGATCGACGACCCCGCCCGGTTCGACGGGGTCACCACGATCGGTGTCGACGAGCACGTCTGGCGACACACGAGGCTGGGCGACAAGTACGTCACCGTGATCATCGACCTCACGCCCGCGAGGAACAAGACCGGGCCGGCGAGGCTGCTGGACATGGTCGAGGGCCGCTCCAAGGTGGTGTTCAAGCAGTGGCTCGCCGCCCGCCCTGCGGACTGGGCGAAGCGGATCGAGGTGGTCGCGATGGACGGCTTCGCCGGGTTCAAGACCGCTGCCGCCGAGGAACTCCCCGACGCCGTCCCCGTCATGGACCCGTTCCACGTGGTCCGCCTCGCCGGCGACGCGCTGGATGTCTGCCGGCGTCGGGTCCAGCAAGACACCACCGGGCACCGCGGGCTCAAGGGCGACCCGCTCTACAAAGCCCGCCGCACCCTGCACACCGGGGCGAGCCTGCTCACCGACCGGCAGCGGGCACGCCTGGACGCAGTGTTCGCGAGCGAGGAGCACGTCGAGGTCGAGGCGACCTGGGGCATCTACCAGCGCATCGTCGCGGCCTACCGGGAGCCCGACAAGAAGAAAGCGAAGGCGATGATGCAGGAGGTGATCGCTGCGATCAGCAGCGGCGTTCCCGCGGCGCTCGTCGAGGTCCGCAAGCTCGGCCGGACCATGAAGCAGCGGGCGGGCGACATCCTCGCATTCTTCGACCGCCCCGGCACCAGCAACGGCCCCACCGAGGCCATCAACGGGCGACTCGAACACCTCCGCGGCTCCGCCCTCGGCTTCCGCAACCTCACCCACTACATCGCTCGGTCGCTGCTCGAAGCCGGAGGGTTTAGACCCGCGCTACACCCTCGTTCGTGAAGAGCCTTTTAACGTGACAGGATCTTGTGAACCGGCTGGGCGAGTCAGACTGCTTTCTTCTCCCTCTGGAGCGGTCTGCCCCATCGAGGCGCGTATCTGGTTGAGTGTTTCTTGCGCCCTGACACGCTGCTGGTCAATACGCAACCTGCGTATCTCCTCCTGCGACAATCCCAACTTTTCCAAACCGACATCAGAATCCGCATACCCCGGGATAACAGCAGCAACCTTCGCAAACGAATCAGCACGAGCCGCGCCCGATTCTTCACGAGTCGGAGCCCAAATCGCCGTAACCTTCTCAAGAGCCTGCTCGCCAGGGGAACGCCCATCCCGCACATGCACAGCAATCATCAGCGTGTGAACAAGCGCGCGCCCAAACGCCACATTCTGCCGGTCAGCAATACGAATCAACCGGCGCTCAGCCGCAGCCTGAGACTCCGCAGACGTCGGATTATCCAACGTGATACCCATATAGTCCACAGGCACCCGCATTGACGCCGCGCACAGCATTGCCATCGACTTGAGCATCTCCACGTGCGGAGCCATCGACGCCTGCGCAACCTGCTCAATAGTCGGCACATCACCGTCAATATCTTTACTGGCGGAATCGTCCTTAGTCTTTGTCGCAATAGAAGCGACAACCTCCTTGGGGAGGGCGATCTTGCTTGTTGTCAGTGCCATGATGGGAGTCCTTTCTAATTGTTAATACCCAGTAGGCGGTTAGCGGTTTCCAGTTCCACACTTCGACGCGGTGACTCTGGCTGAGAGCCTGCGCCGCGTACAACTGGTCGTGGTTTGAGGAGTTCAGCGAGCACCTTGGCGTGCGCTTCGATTTCCTCGCGCGTTCCCCCGCGTAACGCCTCAGCGGGAACGCCGGTTTCTTTGGAGATTTCCGCGCGCCACGCGGCGCACTGGTGTTCGGTCTCGAACCGCGCGATCTGCGCTTTCAGCTGCTCGACTTCATCCGCGAGCGCACTGTTTTTGTCCTGCAGGGCCTGGTAGTCGACTGCCTGTTCGGGAGTGGTTTCTGTGGCCTGCTCGCGCGGCTCATTCGCGTCGTCTTCGGGCTCGTCAGCTTCTGGTGCTTGAGCGGTTTCACTGTCAGAGTCGGCAGCCGTCTCTTCCGCCTTGGTCGCGTCTTCAACGCTTTCGCTTGGCTGAGAAGGTTGACCGGTTTCGCCGCTAGTGTCGGCTGCGTTCTTGTCGCTGCCGCCTTGCGGCGAGTCCGGCAGTGCAAATACCAGGTTCCGATGCCTGTTCATTTCTAATCTCGTGAACATGTTCCTCCCATCACTATGGGAGTGCGGGTTGCGGGGCATAAAAAACCACCCAACCTGAGGGGGGTGGCAACAAGTTTCAAGCCCTTATTAGAATTGCTATATTGCGTCTATCTAGCCGGCGGACTATCCTAGAAACAAGTAGGAGCGGCGTGCACGACCCTGTGGAGGTGTGTGTGCGGCTCCTCTTTTCGTAGTAGAATTAAATCCTGTAGGAGCCCCGTGCGCGACCCCATGTGGTGCGTGCGCGGCTCCTACTTCTTATCTCGCCCTAAGAAGCTTTGAGTCGTGAGTTATCACGTATAGCGGTGCCCCTTTTACCCGTCGACTTACAGCTAACTGATCGATTAATTCCTGATCCGAGAAATACGGGTTATAGGACATTTTCTGTTGCTTTTGTGGGGACTTTTCGTTGTTGTGGTGGGGAAAGGTCGTGGTTCAAGTTGGTTGGGGGCAACTTGAAGGTCGGACAAATTGTGTTGCTGTGAGTGGGGTTTTTCGGCTTTGTAGCGCGGGAAAGTCTGCTTTGAAGTTGGGTCGGGCATTGTGTGGGGATGAATATTCCTTCGTGCCCGGTGTGCGGGCGTGTGATGACTCGTCATGGGCATTCCTCTTCGGGGCCCAAAGGTAGCGGTGTAAAGCGTGCAATGTCAGTCAGGTCAGGCATATTGATGCGTGCGCGAAGCATTTGGACGAGTTCTTATCGTGGTTGTTGTCGGGGGCCAGGCAGGTGGACATGCCGCGGGCTGGCCGATCGTTTCGACGCAGGTGCGCATCATTGTGGCAGGTGTGGCCTTTGGCTCCGGTTGTTGATCAGGTTCATGATGTGGTCTTTGCTGACGGGATTTATTTGAGCCGTCACGTGGTCATTGTGATTGCTCAAAGCCGCACGCACGTACTGGGGTGGTATGTGGCTCGTCGCGAGAATTCACGCTCGTGGGGGGCGTTGATGAACCGGATCGCGCCACCGCTTCTAGTAGTCAGTGATGGTGGTAGTGGTTTTGATAAAGCCAGGCGTGCCGCATGGCCCAACACGCGGGTGCAGCGGTGCACGTTCCACGCGTTTGGGCAGATCAAGAAAGCCACGACAATGCGTCCGAAGCTGGAAGCATCCCAGCAGTTGTATGCCCTGGGTAAAGACCTCTTGCACGTGACAACTGTTGAACAAGCCCGCCAATGGGTTCAGGACTACCACCAGTGGTGCGCCCGCTGGAAGGATTTCCTTGCAGAAAAGACATTGAGCGACAATGGGTGGGTGTACACCCATGAGCGGCTTGTACGCGCGCGTAACAGCATGAACCGGCTGATCAGCAAAGGCGTGCTTTTTACTTTTGTGGACCCACACTGGGACCATGCCATGCCAGCGATGAACAACCAGATCGAAGGAGCAACCAACGCTCCCTTAAGGCAGGTACTGCGTGACCACCGGGGAATGCGCCTGACCAGGCGGATCAAAGCAGTGTTCTGGTGGTGCTACATGCACTCTGAGCACCCTTTACCAGCAGCCAAGATCGTGAAAGTCATGCCCACCGACAAACACATCGAGACCGCGTGGGCCACAGCCTGCCAAGAACACCCCATCACTGCAAGCATCCCCCGATGGGGCGACGCAATCTGCTGGAACGAACTCCACCACACCACGCCCTACCACAACCCATGGGACTAAAAAGCAACACAAAATGTCCTATAACCCGCTACTCATACATTGGAACCGAATCCCATGGACGTTTGCCTCTGAGACAATCGATCATCCACTGATGAACCTCGGTGTAACCAAGAGAGAGGTATTTGTGCTTGATCTCCTCGTCCGAATACCGTTCATTCTCCTCTGGGGTCGTGACATACCAGAAAAGTTCAAAAGCGCTTCGTTCCATCATCCCCTTTTCACTCAATCTTCCGCTCCATTCAAGGTGAAGTAGTCATGAAAGTTGACGAGAACACTTTTTCAATCTGCTGACACCATGTTTGTCGTTACCTCAAACTCGAATCTTGACAGTACTCACGAATGTCAACGGAGTTTGATCTGCTTCGCGCCGCTGAGCATGTCGCACAGGGCATCGAATATCCAGCAGCCCCGTAAATATGCGACATCTGGGGATTGATTTTTCACAGTGGCAATCGGATTAGCTAGAGAACATCAGTAAACACTGACACCGCGCACGACCCTAAGACTTTCCGCAGGATCCGGACAAATCAGGCCAATCTCCGACTTCTCACCATGAGAGCATTAAGGAGGATCCGACGCGACTGCGCTTCTTCAACCTCTTCAATCGGGCAGTTTCATAGTGCCGAATTACTAACTAGTGGCCATATTCGCAGCTTCTTCCTCGCCATTATGTGGACATTTTTAGAAAACTACAGACAAACCACCACGTCGAGAGGAGAATACCGTTATTCACTATCGTGGATGTTTCTCTACGAAGGGATCAGATCAATGACGACATTATCGTTCGGAGTAATCGGCGCCGGCATCATTGGCGCTGCGGTGGCGCACGAACTCACAACACGCTATCCCGACTGTCACATTAGCGTTTACGAGAAGGAGAAAGAGGCTGCAGCTCACCAGACTGGACACAATTCGGGTGTCGTTCATGCAGGTCTATACTACGAACCCGGCGGCCTGAAAGCCCGCCTTTGTCGACGCGGTGTGAGTCTTCTCCGGGAGTTCTGTGAAGAGCATTCGTTGCCATACAACGAATGCGGCAAACTCGTAGTCGCACTTACTGAGGATGAAGAACCACGCTTACAGGCGATCTTTGAAAGAGCCACTGCAAACGGCGTACCTGATGTTGCCATTGTTGGGCCCAACGAAATCCAAAACATCGAACCGGAGGCCGTCGGACGCCTCGCACTCCATTCCCCTCATACAGCCATTGTTGACTACGTAGCCATCACAAAAGCCCTCATAGACGAAGTGCGTAAGGCAGGCGGCGAGATTCACTACGATTCTGCCGTCACCGGACTGTCAGCTAAAGACCGCGGATGTTTACTTCGCACCGAAGATGGGGTGACATTCCACGATGCCGTAATCGCATGTGCCGGACTGCAGTCAGACAAGATTGCACGGATGACAGGACAGCCATCCGATCCTGCCATTGTGCCGTTCTTTGGCCAATACTCCCTACTCGACTCCAGCATGAAAGATCTCATCAATGGCCTCGTCTATCCTGTTCCCGATCCTGCCTATCCCTTCTTGGGTGTGCACATCACCAAGAGAATCGACAATGAAGTTCTGATTGGTCCGAATGCATTTCTGTCGTTCGGCCGTGAGGATTACTCCGGTATTCATCCCAGCGTCCTTGACAGCCTGGATATAGCGCTTAACCCCGGATTCTGGCGCTTCGCGGCTCAGAATATGCATGCCGCTAAACGCGAAGTCGCCTCGGTAATCTCGAGACAAAAATTTCTTGCCGGTGCAGCTCAATACGTGCCCGCCTTGGAAGGCGCCCACACTACCCCCATTACTCGAGGAATCCGCGCCCAAGCAATGGACGGTGACGGAAACCTCGTCGACGACTTCGTCATCGAACAGAACGGACGCGCCACGCTTGTACGCAATGCCCCATCACCTGGCGCAACCTCATCGATGGCTATTGCGGAATACATCGTGGACCATATGGAATCTTCCTCAGGCCTCCGCCTCTGAAATTACTTTCCCTAATCCCTCCAATTCATCTGTATAGGAGCACTTCAATGACGCAGACTCACTCCTCTGCCAGCGGTGTTTCACCATCTCCCCAGACGGAAACATCAGAACAGGAAAAGTCACGCCTACGGAAAGTAGCGATAGCAACTGTCCTCGGGACAACAGTCGAATGGTTCGACTTCTATCTTTACGCAACTATGGCATCAATCGTATTCGGAGGCGTTTTCTTCCCCACTGAGAGCCCTGAACTCGCGACCTTGTCATCTTTCGCAACTTTTGCCGTCGGCTTCATCGCTCGCCCTTTCGGTGGAATCGTGTTCGGCCACCTAGGTGACAAGGTGGGAAGAAAGACAACGCTCGTTATTACTTTCTCTCTTATGGGCGTCTCAACGTTCCTCATTGGACTACTACCGACATACGCGCAGATCGGCGTGTGGGCACCCATTCTGCTGGTGGTTCTTCGAATTCTCGAAGGTCTCGGTGCAGGCGCGGAATATGCGGGCGCCGCCGTCAACTCGTACGAACATGCCGCTGAAGACCGTCGCGGACGACAAGGTGCATGGCCGGCTCTGGGGCTCAATATGGGATTGTTGCTATCCTCCGCTGTAATTTTCCTGATGACTCTTTCTGGGGATACTTTCCTCATGAATAACGGATGGCGTATCCCCTTCTTGGCCTCCATCATCCTCGTTGCGATTGGCTTGTGGGTGAGAAATTCGCTACCAGAATCTCCGACCTATGAGAAAGACGTCGAAAACGCCAAAGTCAAGGTCGTATTCAAGGATGTATTTACCCGCCATTGGCGTTCACTCTTGGTTGTTGTCATCATCGCCATTGGCTATAACGCGATCAGTTATATTTTCAAGACCTTCTCGCTGGCTTACCTTAAGCAATTCCAAGATGTCAGTGCTAACACAACCTCCGGTTCAGTAATGGTGGGTGCCGCCATCGCCATCATCGTGGTTCCATTCTTTGGAGCCATGTGCGACCGGTTTGGATCACGTAACGTCATTATGACCGGTGGGGCTTTTTCCGCGATCTACGCCTTCATCTTCCTCAAATTGCTGGAAAGCGGTACGGATCTGAATGCCTACATCGCTCTTGCGATCGGCACTGGCATATTGGCTCCTATGATGTTTGCCGCACAAGGCTCATTCCTATCACGGCAGTTCCCACCAGAGGCTCGTTCCACAGGTGTGGGCGCTGCTCGCGAGCTGGGCACAGCTATTGCCGGTGGCCTTGCGCCACTTGGGGCATTGTCGCTAGTTGTGGCTTCACCGACGAACTCAACAACTGGTGTGGGTATCGTTCTTGTCGCTTCAGGCCTTTTAGTCCTCATTGCTCCAATCTTCGACCAAGGCAAGCGTTACACGACGAGTAAGAACTGAATACGCGTTTCCTATCATCTTCGCGTGTGCGGGAAAGGAGGAAGCCAGCAGGCCTGCCCGAGGATTTCTCCCTGGTGGGCTGGCGAACTGGCTTCACGGCTATCGTATTGGGATTACCTCCGCGTGGACAGGTGTTGTGAATTGCCCGGGCGGGTCAGACAATTGTGGGCAGACAACAACGAGCCGCACACCGCACAGCAAAGGAGGCACCGTGTCCGACCAGTCAGCCCAGCCCAACCAGTCAGCCCAGCCCAACCAGCCGACCCAGCCAGTGAAACCACCCGTAACTGATGACGATCCACTGTTGACTGCTCCGACCACTCCGGTCACCAACGAGACGATCCGCACTCAGCTTGCGCACCGCACGATCCGCGCATTCACAGACGAGCCGGTCGCTGAAGACATCATGGACACGCTGATCGACGTGGCACGCCGCTCGCCCACCTCCAGCTTCTACCAGCAGATGACGATCATCCGTGTCACGAACGAGGACACGCGCAACGCGCTGGCCCGCAACGCGGGCCAACCCTACATTGGAGGCACGAAAGGCGAACTGGTCATCTTCGTCGCGGACCTGCATCGCAACGCCGTGATCCGCGAGCGCGCAGGCCAGCCCACCGACCCGGCATCAACGATCAACGCCTATCAGCAGGCCGGCCGCGACACTCTGATCGCCGCGCAGAACTACGTGATCGCCGCTGAATCCCTCAGGCTCGGCGCCGTCTACCTTGGCTCCATCGGCGCGAAGCCGCAGGAAACAATCGATCTGCTCGGATTACCCGCACACACCTACCCCGTTGTCGGAGTCCTGGTTGGCCACCCGGCCCAGGAACCCCAGTTCAAGCCGCGGCTCCCGCGCGAGCTGACAGTTGGCGTTGACGCATACCCTGACCTGGACTCCGATCAGGCACGCGCGGCACTGGATGACTACGACGCCCTCGTCACCCGGTACTACGACATGCGAAACCTGAACAGCCGCGTCGACTCGTTCAGCAACCAAATCATCTCGAAGTACGGCACGAGCCCATCGGAAACTGCCCCCACCATGCAGGTCATGAACGATCAGGGCCTCGTCCAGAGGTAGTCCTCAGAACCCGTCAGCTGAGCGGCTCCCAGAATCTGTCAACAGGCAGATCTCAAAGCTAGTCAGCAGGCAAATCACAAATCCTGTCAGCAGCTCGTTCTTAGAAGTAGTTCGCGGGCGTCTCCCCGCGTACGGCGCGCTTAATCGGTAAAAATGTCGCGAATGCGCAGATCAGTGCTGCCAGGGCGCAGCCGACCGTCGTCAGGAATCCTCCGATGGCGCCGAACGCATCGATCAGGTGACCACCGATCAGTGAACTGGCAGACTGGCCGACCACCCACATTGTTCCGCACAACGCCATGCCTTCGGTAAATCGGTAGGACGGCACCATACGCACAATCATTTGATTCACGTTCACCACGGTCGGTGCCTGCGCCAGTCCGGCGATGAACATGACGATCGCGGCACCCCACATGGAGTGCACGAATACCAGCATCGAACAGCCCACGGCCAGCGCAATCAGCCCGATGTAGAAACGTTTCCACAGCTCACCCTTCCAGTCGATCGCACCGTAGGTGAGGGCCGCGATCATGGATGCAGCTGAAAAACAGGCGGTGATCACGCCGGACAGTTCCTGGTGGCCCTGCTCGCCACTGAACGCCACGACCGACAGTGTCGTGATCGACAGGAACGCGCCGTAGGCCAGCTGAATGATCAGCATCGATGCGAACGCAACCGACCACAGGCCCTGGCGCGCAGCTGGTTGTGGTGGCAGGGTGTTGGTGGGCAAGTCGCCCTCGTCCGTGGTGGGTGAAGTGACGAGGGAGTCCTGCACGTCGCCATGACGGCGCAGTATTCGCGAGACCTGGCGCGCGATGGATCGGTGGCGGGTAGCGTACTGTGGGGCCGGTTCGTAGGTCGAATCTGCCAGCATGATCCACATGCCCACGCTCATGAGGACCGCAGCTAATGCCAGGGACACGAGCGGTGAAATGGAGGTGGCAAGAAAGGCTGCCAGTGGATTGCCGATCACCCACATGCACTCTTCAAGCGTGGAAGTCAAAGACAAAGCAGAGTTGAGGCCTTGTGGCCGCTCACGCAGCGCAACAGCCCACCGTGCCCGCAGCATGGAGCCGAACGGTGCATACAGGCCGAGCAGGGGGCTAAGAGCAAAGAGCACCCAGATCGGGGCGCGCAGCGCCAGGGCCACCATGACGGCGATGTCGGCCAGAACCCAGATCGTGATGATGGGAATGGAAACGCGGCGCTGGCCGTGGTTGTCAACCAGACGGCCAATGATCGGGCCGGCAACGGCCGAGGTGAGCGCCACGACCGCTGACAGAGCACCCGCCAGACCATAAGAACCGTAGGCGTGCTGAACGCCAATGAGCATGCCCATTCCGACCAGGGGAAACGGGAACTGTGCGATTGTGCCGCCGAATGCGAAACGAGGGGTGCGCGGAATGCTCAGCAGGGAGCGGTAGACCTTCACACCGCGTGATGGCCACTCATCTGCCGGCGAGCTGGAAGAGTGTGACGCATCGGCGGCGCATTCGGAAGTCTCGGGTGCAGGGGTCACATTCTGCGCGCTCACGTGTTCTCCGCAAAAATCGAGCTGAACTACTGTGTGAAGGGATTGATGAGGGCTGCATAGTCAGCATGCCCTCTCAGTGCACCATTGTCCACCATCGAGCAGGTTGTCGCACCGTGATTCTCCACGCATACACACCGAACTTTCAGTGACCGCGCAGCATCGGCAGATCCGGGGTATTCATGGGGATATCGTGCGATCCAGCAACCGGATCAGCGATAGTTTACTTCCCGTGAGCGGCCAGTGCGGAAAAGTCGTGGGCGAATGTGGCCACGTCATCCCAGTTGGTGAATTCGACACGCTGGGTGAAGTCAATGTCGCGTCCCATGAAACGGCGGATCATCTTGATTACCGCGGCATCGAACGGGTTGTAGAGCGAAAAATCGAGGTCACCGGCAAATACGTCAATCATGTCCGGTTTCCATGGGGTGTGTTCGAAGAAGCGACGCATGTACACGTTTGTTTCCGGAGTGTTTTTGCCATCATTCGCGGCCACGAGGTTCACTCCGAAAAAAGCACTGGGGATGTGAGCCAGTGCTGCAGCGTTGGTGCGGGCAAAGCGCCACACTCGTGGGGAAAAATAACCGTACCTGGTGGAGGCTCCGACGATGACTGCCCGACCCGGTGCAGGCTCGATGCGTTCGCGTCCCGTGATGTCCAGGACGCGAGCATCGTTCCCGTCCTGGCGCAGGATGTCAGCGACGCGCCCACAGATGCGGCGTGTATGTCCAAATCGGCTTGAGCAGAGCACCACGATGTCCATAAACCCAGTTCCCGTCCGTCACATGTCAGGTACGGATCCACATCATAGTGCGGTTTTGCGGCTCGTAATATGACAGACTGTGGCAAAGAGCGTGCTGCGCGCACAGTTCCCGCTGCTCACACCGTTTTGATCGCGTCCTTGAGTGCAACGCGCTTGCCGATGCGCATCACCGCACGCTCGTACACGATCGAGCTCAACCACACCAACGCCACCGTGGTGACGATCAGGATCGCCGTGCTGATGAACGGCTCCCACCACTGTGCCGTTCCCATGTACAGGCGTATCGGCATCGCAATCGGAGCACTGAATGGCACATAGCTCATGACGGCCATGACCGTGGTGTTGTCAAAGTAGAGGATGACCAGAACGTACGGAATCATGATGAGCATCATGAGTGGCCCGGTCACTCCTGCGACGTCTTCCTGGCGTGACACCAGTGAAGCAGCACCGGCATAGAGCGCAGCCAACACGATGAAGCCCAACAGGAACAGAATCACGAACCAGATCAGAGCCGATCCCAGCTCACCGAGCAGCAAATCCTGCCCCGTCACCAGCAGACCCGTCGTCGCCAGAATTGCAGCCACACCGATACAAGTGAACGCCACGATCGTGTTACCTGCGATCTTGCCGCACATCAGTGCGCGCGCACCCGTCGTGGCCAGCAGAATCTCCACAATGCGGCTCGACTTTTCCTCCACGACGCCTTGCGCCACGTAACTGCAGAATGTGACCGCACTGAGCATGAACAGGGCCGCAAAGATGAGCGAGATCATGAACGCCATCATGCTGTCCACTTGTGGTGGATCCAGAAGTTCAACCTTTGGGTAGGCCGCCAATACATTGATCACGTTGGCCGGTTCTTTTTCCAGTGCCACCACTGTCAGGCCAACGGGTGAGTCTCCCTCGTCAATGACGGCTTCGACGCTGCCGTCGCGCAGGAGTTCTTCACCGCCGGACCTGTCAGCAACTTCGGTGGCATCCAGCCCCACGCTCGTGGCCATCTGCGTAACGGAGGGTCCGACAGTGGCGACCGAAGGCACCTCATCATCGCCGCCGAGCAGCCCGGGGATGATGGTGCCCGCCAGGACGCCAAGACCCACGATCGACACCATGACGATGAAAGCTTTGGACGTGAATCGTGTTTTTGCCTCGCGTGCGGTAATCAGCACGACTTGCTGGAACCAGTTCATTCGATGACCTCTTTGAAGATTTGTGCCAGTGAGGGGACGATGGGGCCGAAGTGCAAGAGCTGACCCGCTACGTCGCGACGGTGCAGAGCCTGCTCGACGACGCGTTGTTCTGCCTGCTCGTCGGGTGCTGAAAAGCGTGCAAATCCGCCTTCTAGGGCGCTGACTTCGATTCCGGGCATGTCACGAATCCACCCGCAGTCACCGCTGACTTCGATTTCGAACGAGCGGTCCGAGTACTGTTCGCGCAGCTCTTCCCTCTCTCCCGCGGCCACGATGTGACCGTCGCTGATGATGACGAGGTCCTCACATAGGCGCTCGACCACGTCGAGCTGGTGAGAAGAGAAAAGCACCGGAATACCTGTGTCCGATATGCGTTGCAGGACGCCGAGCACCACATCCACCGCGAAAGGATCCAGACCGGAAAAGGGTTCATCGAGAATCAGCGCTGTCGGGTGGTGCACAATCGCCGCCGCGACCTGGGCGCGCTGTTGATTGCCAAGCGACAGGTTTTCCACCGGTTCCGCAGCGCGTTCCGATAAGCCGAGTTCATCAAGCAGCTCATCAGTGGACGTGGATGCGTCGTGCGCGGACACGCCGTGCAGACGCGCGAGGTAGATGAGTTGTTCGCGCAGCGGCATTTTCGCGTACAGGCCGCGTTCTTCTGGCATGTATCCGAATTGCGCGCGCTGAGCGGTGCTCGTCGGGTGTGAATCGATCAGGACTTCACCCGAGTCAGCTTCCAGGACGCCCATGATGATACGCATCGTCGTTGTTTTCCCGGCGCCGTTTCCGCCAACGAAACCCGTCATGCGCCCATCGGCAACAGTCATGGACAGATCGTGGAGGACCTGGTGGCCGGAAAATGACCGGTTAAGATTTCGAACTTCCAGCATGGTGCTTACGCTACGTGCCACCTGAGCCGATCCGCATCCGTCTGGCGGATGATTCCTATCGGTCGTGCGACTGATTTTCGCTTCCCGCCACCTCCCTGACCCCGCGCCCGCAGGATCATGACTTTATGCTGGATTCATGACGGGTCCGATTGTCGAGTTGAACTCCACATGGGTCAGGCCGCGTCCCACTGAACAGGGGCTCAGGCGTGACATTGTGTTGGCCTGCGTGCTGGCCGCATGGTCAGCTCTGACGGTTCCCCTCTACTTGCGTTCGGGCATATTCACGGAAGTTGCCCCCATGTGGCTGACGCTCGCCTCCCTGGCGATCACGTTTACAGCTTCCGCGCTGCGCCGACGCATTCCCTGCACCGTGGCCCTCATTATCACGGCGGCGTTCCTGGTCAATGCGCATTTTGGCGTGCCCGAACAATTGGTCACCTCCCTGTGCCTGTCGATCGCTCTGTACACGGTGGGCGCGTGGGGTCGCCAACGCGTGCGCGCATTGGTGGTGCGGCTGGTCTGCACCGCGGCGATCGTGATCTGGTGCGTCGTGTGGCTCATCCTCGCCTCCTCCAATGTCGAACTTTTCCCCGGTATCTCCCGCGCCGGCGTCTTTTCTGCCTATGCCACGGTCATTCTCATCACCGTCATGACAAACCTGTTGAACTTGACACTTGCCTGCGCAGTCGGTGAAGCCTCCTGGCAGTGGGCACGCACGCGGGCACGCCTCGAAGCGCAAGGCGGAGAGTTGGAACGGGAACGTCGCACCACCGCTACCCAGGCTGTCGTGCTGGAACGACTGGCTATTGCGCGCGAACTGCACGACGTGGTGGCTCACCACATCTCTGTCATCGGCATCCATGCCGGCGCTGCCCGGTTGAACCTGACATCGGATCCTTCGAAGATCGGCCCCGCCCTGGAGCACATCGAGGAAGGCACGTCCGCCGTGGTCACAGAGCTGCGCCGCCTCGTGCACACGTTACGTGACCCGAGCAATGGTGAAGACGGGCCGACCGTCGGCATCGCACAGATCCCTTCCCTTGTAGAAGAGGCCGCGCACATCGGTATGGATGTAACCACAGTTGTGGTGGGTGAGCCGCGTCCGGTGCCGATGCTGGTCGACGTCGCTCTATACCGCGTGGCTCAGGAGGCGCTGACGAACGTGCGTAAACACGCGCCGAAACGCAGCCGCGTCCAGGTCATCGTCCGGTTCGCCTCTGATGCGGTGGAGGTTGAAGTGGTTGACACGTCCAGGGCAATGATTGCCGATCGACGAGGGCGGCCCGCGCATTCGGCGAGCACGTCAACGGGAATGGGGTTGCGTGGTATGCGTGAACGTATCGGTGCGGTCGGGGGTACTGTCGAAGCGCATCCCGGTCAATACAGCGGGTTCGTCGTGCGCGCACATGTCCCCCTGATGAAATCGACCGGTGATCGTGATCCCAGCACAGTCGCCAGGCAGGAGATGGCATGATTCGAGTCGCCCTCGTTGATGATCAGGCGTTGGTGCGTTCCGGGCTGCGCATCATTGTCAACACTGCTGACGATATGGAGGTTGTCGCTGAAGGTGCGAACGGACTGGAGGCACTCGACATTGCACGCAGTGCGAGGCCGGATGTGATCTGCATGGATATTGAAATGCCCGTGAAAGATGGGCTCAGCGCGGCGCGCGAGATTGTGGACGAATGTGCAGATAGCGGGCCGGAGATCATCATGCTGACAACGTTTGGAGATGATTACTACGTTGTTGATGCTGTTTCTGCCGGCATCAGCGGGTTTCTGCTGAAAACGTGCAGGCCTGAGGAACTTCTCGACGCGATTCGGCGCGTCGCTGAAGGCAAGGCGATACTGGATGATGACGTGACGCGCATTGTCATGAACGCGATGCGTCAGCGGAGCGAAGGTGCTCGTGGCGAAGGTGGTACTCGTGGCTCTGAAATGGATGCGGGCCACGCTTTGGATCCACGCCAGGCTCTGGAAGCCGCCAATGTGACCGACCGCGAGCGCGAGGTACTCGAACTTCTGGCAGCCGGTCACACCAACGCGGAAATCAGCGAGGCTCTTTTTGTCAGTGAATCCACGGTGAAAACTCACGTGTCGAGTTTGCTGCGCAAGGTGCACGCTCGTGATCGTATTCAACTGGTGGTGTGGGCACATGCGCACGGCATCAGACCGCGCAGCTGACGTCAGGCCCACACGGTGCGTACCGGTGAATGCGTCTGATTGTTGCGGCTGGCCAGGCGAGCCTGCGCCAGCGGCCTCATCGCCTCGGCGCCCGATACCTCCACAAGCTGGCATGGTCCAATCAGTTCGGCCCAGGCGCGCGCGAATTCTTTGGCTCCGGCTTTTCGCCTTCCCACCTCCCTGGGAACCTGCACGTACAGTGCCGAGGGTGAGATCCGTTGCGCAATCTGGCTGATCATACGCAACAGCAGCGTCGACGGGCGCGGCGAATCTCCCTGAAAGGTCACGCGCAGCAGAAACCGCGGTGTCTCAATGGGAGCGAAGACTTCACTGACTGCATCAATGATGGTGCGTGCACTCGCATCGGGCACATCCGGCAAAGACACGACATAGCCGGCGGGCATTGCCTGGGTTCCCACTGTGACCGCGCCGTAAGGGCGGACCTGAACCTCATCGAGTGAGACAAGGCGCTGGCCGCGTTCTGAGGCGACAAGGCCGCGGGAGACGGCAACAGTGGCACCGGCATAGACGCGGGCGGGGTGTGAACGCCCTCGTAACATGCGCCATATTTCAACGGGGAGCCGCCATGCGCCTGCGATGCCCAGGAGCACCACCATGAATGCCAGTGCTATCAGGATGCGGACAGGGTGCGTGCCCCACATGACGAGCATTGGCCAGATGATGCCGGCCAGCAGGGCACACAGGCCGGAAAGGAGGGCCACGGCTGTCCAGAGGGTGGGCGGCGAATAGAACGTTGGATTCTTTCCGGCCGACACTGCCGTGTCGTGGCTGGTGTCGCCTGAATAGGGCTGGCCGATACCCCACTGTTCGTAGGTGACGGCTCGTGACGCTATGAGCTGCAGTGTCTGGTCATTGAGCTGGTTGATGGTGGCACGCCTGTCGCCTTCAAGAAGTGCGCGCAACCTGGCTTGCCCAGTGAGCGTGAGCGAGTGATCGATGCCGGTGACGATCTGTGGGAACTGACCTGATAGCAGGGTGTTGGCGGGCTGCGGCTGGTTGCCGGGGTGTGGGCGGTCGCTGACTTGCAAGTAGTCGCTGGCCTGCGGGGCATGACCGGTTGGCAGGGTGACATCCAGTCCCCACAACTGTTCGTGGCGACGATTCATACGCGATATTTCCGCATCAGAATCCAGGGAGATACGCGGCGGCATCACACAGATCACTCCCCAGTTGTGCGCCACCTTTCCTGGCCATTGGGGATCCAAGCGCAGTGTGCGCCCACGCAGCTGCTGAGTTGCAGCTGATGTGGCCACAGCGGTCAGGTCAATCAGCGTGTTGACGGCCGGGCAGTCCCATCCCTCCCCCAGCAAGCCTCGGGTGCCGACCAGCAGACGTACTGTGCCTTGCTCCATCAGTGTGGATACCGCTCTGACAAGCACTGCCGCAGAGGGGGAGGATGATTCCACTTTGACTCTGGTCACCAGGTGGTCTGCCTGTTCCGGCTCGTTCTCGTCACCGCTATCAACTGCCAGGCGCAGACCGCTGAGTTCTTCAAGGGCGGGAATGATCCACTGCGCGTCAGCGCTGGCAACATGCAGGTGCTGTGAGGTCAGCAAAATCGGGTGCAGTCCCGCTGTTGTCGCGTCAGCACACACTCGGGCAAAACATTCCACCGCGCTGGCAACGGGGCCGGTGGAGCGCCCTCGTCGATTCCCTTCAGTGGCAAAGTCGCACACGATAACTGCCCGAACGTGTTGACCGTCCGCGCTTGCCAGCTCGTGATGCACAATATCGACGGCCGCATCGTTCTTGGCGTGTGACTGCGCCATGACGGTGTCAACCGGATTCCGACCCGCACGGATCCCTCTGTCAGTCAGGTAATATCCAAAGTCTTTGAGTGTGCGGCGCATCGCGTGCCATTCATCGGCTCGGCTCGCATCCGGCAGAATCTTCTCCAACGCGAAGCGTGCACACACCCGTATGGCGCTGTCGATGCTGGGGCGTCTGTTGCCGATCAGTCTGGGCAGTGTGAGTGCTGCAGGGTGATCACCGTGGGTGTGAATCAGAACCTGCGCAGCTGATTCCGTGAATGCATAATCGGCCTCCAATTGTGCATCTATACCTGTAGGCTGCTCGCCGTCTATACCTATGAAACCTATTGTTTCCAACAAAAAGTCGAGGCCTTCACCCCCTGCAAAAACTGCCTTCAAAAATCTACGCAATTGGCGATCATGAGAGGTAAGGAATGTGATTTCATCATCTGCCGGCTCAGTGAACCACACAAGATCCCGGTATGGTGCAAGGTTGCCTTCCCGAACGACGGCAGGGGTCGGAACCTCAAAGTCGACGTCACCGAACAAACCTGAATAGGTGTCAAATGCGCGGCCATCGTCCACACTGGGCAGCGTGGCGGTCAGACCGATCACGATCGGTTCGCGGCCACTGGCACGAATACGCGCCAACAGCAGTCCGATAACCAGTGCCCAGTGGTCAAGCAGATGATGGCATTCATCAAGGATGACTGTGCGCACGCCAGCCTGAACTATCCGATCAATTGCAGCAATTGCATGAGGGTGCAGTACGCGTTCCACCAGCTTAGGATCCTGCGCTGTCAGGGTTGTGCGGATCTTGGAGGCTCGACGAGAAATGCCGGAGCGATAAGCCGCGCTATTTGAGCTCTTCAGATCTTTCAACCATTCGTCAGCCGCCTGCACTGAGCGGCCCGCATCCACCAGGTCGTCGATCCACTGCTCCCGCGCCAAATCAGCAACAGCATCTGTGCTGCGGACGGTGGACAATGCCTGATATGTCAGCGCAGTGAAATCGCCGACCAGTTCCGGATCTTCGCTGATCGTAGCTTGAGGCTCATCGTCCGGCACGGGTGCATAGGCGGCGGCCGCCCAGCTCAGCTTCGTGGCAGTCAGAGCCCATTGATGGCGAATAGTTGTCGTGGGAGCCAGTGCAACGGCTTTCCATCCTGAACGCATGGCCAGCATCAGGCCGACCAGTGTTTTGCCTGCTCCTGGCGGCGCCACAATATGCAGGGGATGATCCGGGCCTGGTGTCAAAGTGGCAAGAATGTCGCGTTGGTACGTGCGCAGGGTTCCCGTGAATTGCCACGTGCTCAGTGGGCGCTCCTCTTCACAGCTATCGGTATCACAGCGCTGACGCCTGTTCCTGTGCGCATCACAAGGCACAGCTGAGTCGTCATCAGGTGCGCTCGATTCGGGCTTGTGCATGCTTCACTCTAACCTGATGCGCGGACCACCAGCTCACACGGCAGCAGGACAGGAGCTTCCGTATGTTTGTCGTTGATCAGGTCACGCAGCATCCGCGTGGCAACGTCAGCCATCTGATCAGCAGGGTTCGTCAGTGACGTCAATGGCGGAGTGAAGCTCGCTCCCATTTCCGAGTTGTCGATCGACACCACGCGAACATCATCCGGTATGCGAATGTCCTGGTCACGCCACACATTGATTGCGGCCATCGTCATCAGGTCCGACGAGGAAAAAACAGCGTCAACTTCGCCCCGCTGAATCGGCTCGGTCAACTGATACCCCGCCCGGGCTCCCGATTCAGCAGTGAACGAGCCGTTGACGACGAGTGCCTCGATATCGTGAGTTCGCAGCTCATCACAGAAACCATCCAGACGATCCTGCGCTGCCACCATATCCGTTGATCCGGTGATAATAGCCGGTTTGCGCGATCCACCCTCGACCAGTCGGCGGGCAGCCATACGACCAGCCTGCTTGTTATCCACATCGACCCACGACTCAAAGGATGTGGATTGTTCGGGTCGTCCGATGAACACGATTGGAATGGGCGCGTGCATGAAGGTTTCAACCTGGCCGGGGATCTGGTGATGAGAAGTCACGATCGCACCGTCCACATGCCCGTCGTACAGGAATGGTCGCAGGCGCTGGTGGTGGCCTTCCTTGTCTGCAAATGCCAGAACCAGTTGCACGTCCGTGTCATCCAGGCTGGAGACAACCGCCTGCACAACCGAAGAAAAGAACGGGTCGGAAAAGATGCGTTGATCCGGCTCAGGCACAATCAGCGCGATCGTGTCAGTTCTCCGGGTCACGAGCGAACGGGCCGCACGGTTAGGCCGATAGTTCAGCTCCTTGACAGCGCGCTGCACGGCGCGCACTTTCTGCGGTGACACACGGGCATCCCCGCGCACGACACGCGATGCCGTTGCACGTGACACGCCAGCTGCGCGCGCCACGTCCTCAAGGCGCACTGCGCCCGTGCGTGCGACTCCCATGACTCATCCTCTATTCTTGGGCGTCTGGAATCTCCAGCGTTCCGGTGCGCATGACGTCGCGGTACCACAGCGCTGAAGCCTTCGGTACTCGCTCGAGCGTGTCATAGTTGACGCGCACGATGCCGAATCGCTTCGAATATCCCAATGCCCATTCGAAATTGTCCATCAGTGACCATTCCAGGTAGCCGCGCACGCGGGCGCCCTCGTCAATTGCCTGGTGAACAGCTGCCAGATGATCACGAATGTACACCAAACGGTCGTGTGAATCGTCAACGTAGTCGTGCTCATCAGCAGCATCAGGGTAGGCGGCACCGTTCTCGGTCACCACAAGGTCAGCTCCTGCCGGCCCGGTGTATTTCTGATGTAGGTCGGTGAGCAGCAGGTACAGGTCGTGAGCGTCGACTTCCCATCCCATATCTGTCAGCGGCAAGTTGCGCGAGACTACGCGCACAGACGATGAACCGACTTCCGGGCTGGAACGCAGCACTCCCTGCGCATTCGGTGCAGGCACCGATTTCCTGTATCCATCCTCAGGTGCGGCCACTGCCATTCCGTTATAGAAGTTGACGCCCAGCACGTCGATCGGCACATGAATCGTCTCCATGTCTCCGGGGCGTACATACTGCATGATGTCGGCTTCCAGACGCATGTCTTCGACCACGTCAGCAGGGTATTCGCCGCGGAAAATGGGGTCGAGGAAGATACGGTTGTGTAGCCCGTCAATTCGTCTGGCGGCATCACGATCAGCCTCGCTATCCGGGTCAGCGGGGTGTGCGACAGTGAAGTTCAAGGTAATTCCACGCGTCGGCTCCTCACCTTTTTCATTGGCGAGGGCGTCGATGGCACGTATCGCCAGTCCGTGCGCCAACAGCAGGTGGTGCGCCGCCGCCACAGCCTCATCAGGGCTGGTGTGACCGGGTGCATGCTCACCGCATGCGTAGCTGAGGAATGACGAGCACCACGGTTCGTTCAGCGTTGTCCACACGTCCACGCGGGCGCCAAAACGGTCGTATACGGCGGCTGCGTAATCAGCGAACAGTTCGGCGGTGTGGCGGTTTGTCCAGCCGCCCTCGTCCTGCAGGACCTGCGGCAGATCCCAGTGGTAGAGCGTGAGCCACGGCTTGATTCCCGCTGCGCGTAGCTCATCGATCAGGTCACTGTAGAACGCCAGGCCTTCTTCGTTGAGAGTGTGCCCGTCAGGCATGACCCGCGCCCACGACACGGAGAATCGGTAGGTGCCGACACCGAGGTCTTTCATCAAGGCGACGTCTTCTTTCATGCGGTGGAGGTGGTCGCATGCGACGTCGATAGTGGATCCGTCGATGATGGCGCCCGGGGTTTGGCAGTGAACGTCCCAGATGGACGCAGCTTTCCCGCCCTCGTATGCGCCGCCTTCAACCTGAGCTGCCGCGGTGGCGACGCCCCATCGAAAATCTTCAGGGAAAGTGAGTGTGGTCATCCTTTGACAGCTCCTTGCATGACGCCGGAGACGAGGTGTCGTCCGGCCAGGAAGAACAGAATAATCAGTGGTGCCGTTGCCACGACGACGCCTGCCATGATCAGGGAGTAGTCCTTGAAGTAGGAGGCTTGCAGCAGTTGCAGTGCAACGGGCAGTGTTGGGTTTTTCGCGCCCAGAACGATGAACGGCCAGAAGAAGTTGGTCCATGAGCCGACGAACGTGAACAGGGCGAGCATCGCCGCGGCGGGTCGTGCAGCTGGAATCGCCACTGACCAGAACGTGCGGAACATGGAGGCGCCATCCACGCGGGCTGCCTCGATCAGTTCGTAGGGCAGTGCGTCGCGGATGTACTGCGTCATCCAGAACACGCCGAATGCGCTGACCATGCCCGGCACAATGACGGAGACGAGTTCGCCGCTCCATCCCAGTTTTGTCATCACCATGAACAGCGGGACAACGCCCAGCTGTGCGGGCACCGCCATCGTCGCGATGATGAAGGTCAGCAGTGGTTCACGCCCGCGGAAACGCAGCTTCGAAAACGCGTAACCCGCCAGCATCGAGAAGAACACCACAGAGGCGGACGAGATCACTGCGACGATCACCGAGTTGATGAACGCCCCCCACACGTTGATGTCGGAGTTGAGGACGCGCTGAATATTTTCGATCAGGTGCCCGCCCGGAATCAGGGACGGAATCGGATTCTTGGCAATGTCAGGCGCGGTGGACGAAGCGAGCAAAAACGCGAAGTACAGCGGGTAAGCAGAGATCAGCAGGATCACTACCAGCAGTGCGTACTTGTACCACCGCGGCCGCTGGGTCGTGCCGAAACCACGGTGTTCGGGTGTGTCCGCGCGCCGGCCACGCTTTTTCCGCACAGGTTCGGAGAGCTCGTAAGCAGTTGATTGAACTGACGAGGCAGCTTGGCTCTTTCCTTCCTGAGTCCGTGCCCTGATGGTGCGACGACGGTCTTGCCTGGCTCTCGCGCGCGCCGCTGCGCGCGCAGCCCTTTTGCCGCATCGCTGCTCAATCATGGCAATCGACGGCTGGTAAGCGCCTTCAAGAGTACTCATGACAGGTCAGCTCCTTTCCCTGCAGAAGTTGAATGTGCCGAACGGTGATCGGAGTGTGCGGCCGAGGTGGCAACCAGTTCGTGCTGCGCACCCGATTTGTCGGAGCGATGTTGTGCTTCGACGGCGCGCCGACGCGCCTCGCGCTTCTCAGCACGGGAAATCCTTCGACCGGAGGAGGAAATTCGCTTGGTCAGGAGGAAGTTGATCGCCACGAAGAAAACGATGATGAGGAAGAGCAGCCATGCCACGGCAGATGCCTTACCGAAGCTCTTTTGCGCGCCCCACCCGACCTGGTACAGGTACATCGTCAGGGTCAGCCACTGGTTGTCGGCGCCGCCACCACCCATCGTGTCGTACATGCGCGGCTCGTCGAAGATCTGCAGACCGCCGATAGTGGAGGTGATGACAACGAAAATAATGGTCGATCGAAGCTGCGGGATCGTCACCGAAAAGAACTGGCGGGCAGGGCCTGCCCCGTCAACGGTTGCCGCTTCGTACAGTTCACGCGGAATAGCCTGCATGGCGGCCAGAAGAATCAGAGCGTTGTACCCCGTCCAGCGGAAATTCACCATATTCGCAATAGCGATATGGGAGGCCAAAGCGTTGGCATGCCAGCCGATCGGACTGATGCCCACCATGCCCAGCAGCGTGTTGATCATGCCTGACTGGTCAGCAAAAACTTTCGAAAAGATCAGGGCCACGGCCACAGGCGCCACAACGTAAGGCAGCAGCACACCCATGCGCCAAAATGTCCTGGCACGCAAGTTGGCATCGAGCACCCAGGCAATGAATATCGCGGCGATGATCTGCGGAACTGAGGACAGTAAGAAAATTGAGAATGTATTGCGCAGCGCGATCCAGAAGACTGAATGGTCCAGAACGGCTGCGTAGTTTTCAACTCCGTTGAACCCTTTATCCCCACCGATCAGGTGCCATTTATGGACGGACACCCAGGCTGTATAGACCAGGGGGAACAATCCGGTCACGGAGAAAACAATAAAGAATGGCGAAATGTACAGATACGGAGAGGCTTTGTACTCGAATCTACTGAGACGATCTCGCCATGTAACGCGCGCAGTGGCAGCATCGCTCGACATGGGTTTTCCTGCGTTCTTTCAGGTAGAAAAGCACGAATGTGCAAGATGGATCCGATGAGCTGGGGACCGTGGCGGGCCCATTTTGAGCCCGCCACAGTCTCACAGTGAGGAGTTATTGAAGATCAAGCTGGTTGTATTCAGCAATAACCTTGTCCCAGGACGCCTGGGCATCATCAGTCTTGTCGACATCGACGCGCGTAATGCCGTCGGTGACCAGCGTGGTCAGAGCGAAGAAGTTGGGTCCCTTGTACGGCTGGACCGTGATCTTCTTCGACATGTCAGAGAAGATCTGCCCGATCGGAGCGTTGTTGAAGAACTCGTTGGTGTATTCGGTCAGCTCCGGAGAATCCAGTGCTTCCAGCTGCGAGGGGAAGTTGCCCTTGGTCTCGAATGCCTTGATCTGCTGTTCGGGTGCGGTCAGCCAGGCTGCGAGTTCCCTGGCTTCCTCCGGGTGTGCGCCCTGCGCAGGAACAGTCAGGTAGGAGCCGCCCCAGTTGCCACCGCCACCGGGGAAGACAGGAGCCACGTCCCAGCCTTCGACGCCTTCAGCATTTCCTTCGACAACGCCGAGCATCCACGGCGGGCACAGCATCGTGGCAAAACCATCATTCTGGAATGCGTTGGTCCAGTCTTCCGACCACTGTGACAGGTGGGCAGACAGGTTATCCTCGACCGACGCCTTCAGTACCTGGTCGTACACCTTCTTGATGGTGTCGTTTTGGTCCAGCGGGATCACGGTGTTGTCAGACTCTTCGAAGGGCTGTTCAACCTGGTTCAAAATACCCTGGTAGGTACCGGTTCCACCGTCAAACCACGGAATTCCGGTTGCCTCGACGAACTGTTTGCCGACTTCGAAGTACTTGTCCCAGTCGCCTTCCAGCAGCTTGGCCACCTCATTGCGATCAGTTGGCAGGCCGGCTTTTTCGAACATGTCTGCGCGGTAGCAGATGGCTTCCGGACCGGCATCCGTGCCGTATCCCATCAGCTTGCCATCTTCAGTCATCGCAGCTTCGGCCTTCCAGTCCAGCCAGCGACCCTCAACGTCAGGTGAGCTCAAATCGACGAATTCATCTGGGTACTGCTTCAGTTCGGGCCACCAGTCCACTTCGATTGCTTCGATGTCCGACAGGCCGGATCCTGCTGCCAGACGGGTGAGCATGTTGTCGTGGGCTTCGTTCGAGGTGGCCGCTTTCTTCTGCTCGACCTTGATGCCCGGATGTGACTCCATGTATTCGTCAAAGAGGTTGTCGTAGCCAAATTCGTTGAATGTTGCGACAGTCAGCGTGATGTCGCCGTCTGATCCGCCGCCAGCCTCGCCTGATGCTGAAGATTCCGATCCTCCGCCTGACGAGCAGGCTGCCAACGCAAGTGCGCCAATTGAGAACACTCCGATGGTGCCCATCATTTTTCTCGATCTCACAACTACTCCTTCGTATGTGATGGTGTCGTCCATTGCCGATGCGCATGGACCAGCGCCCTGATAAGGCCACCTTTGGGAGCGCTCTCTCATTGTGTTCACAGGCTGAGAGCGCTCTCAACAGGATGTTTCCCATCCTGCCACCATAGTGCGCAGGCTGCAACCGTTAAACGGACACGATTTAGTAACACCTTTCACAAGGCGGGTGTTCAGGCTGTCGCCGGTACTCCTCGTGTCTGACGGCAGTCGTCGCTCACAGCGCCAAAGCTGTGGAGACCAGCGTCGCTACGGCGACGATTAACAGCAGTCCACCGAAAGCCAGTGTCAGGGTGCTGTTTTTGGCTCGAGTGGTCAGTTTTCCGCCGAAGATTCCACCCACCATTGAGGCAGCTGCGAACGACAGTGTCACAACCCAGTCGACGCTCACGTGAGTTCCCACCCGAGATAGCAGCCCCATCGCTGAGGCAATGATCATGATCAACAGCGACGTGCCTGACGCTTCCTTGATCGGGAATTTCAGCACCAGCAGCAGCATCGGAACAACCGCGAACCCGCCGCCGACACCGAAAAAGCCAGTCAGGAAGCCTGTCAGTGTTGCCGCAGCGATCGGTGCCCAGACGTTGACGCCGTCCAGTGAGAAAAGACGACGAGGCGCGCGGGCACCCTCGTCAATACGGGTGGAGGACGGGTCAGCATCGTCACCATCAGTACCGTCAGCGAGAGTATCGTCGAGGGCATCTGCGGACGCATTGCCAGATGACGATCCGGCACGGCGCAGCACTCGCCAGATCATGAGCGTGCCCACGCACAGCAACAATGCGCCAAAACAGAGCATGAGGATGGTGCCGTCTACCAGCACGCTCAGGCGTGAACCGGCCAGGGACCCGATGCACGACAGGGCTCCGAAAATGAGCCCTTCCTTGATTCGGACCCGTCCGTGGCGCAGGTGGTCAACGATTGACACGACGGCGGTCAGAGCCACGATGATCAGTGACGACGCGGCGGCAGAATGGGGGCTCTGCCCCAGCAGATACACCAGGATCGGGACGGACAAGATGCCGCCGCCGGCGCCCAGCGTGCCCACCACGACACCCACCGCTAATCCGACTGCCAACGCTGCAACAATGTTCATCATGTCCTGCATGTTCCCTTTCGCGTGTCATTCATAATGTCGCTGGCGGGCCGGCCCGAGACAATCAGGCCCGCCATGCGCTCCAGGTCAGCGCTGATGTGTCGGTAGAAGTGCTCGTATCCGGCGCACAGATAGTTCTGCCCGTACTCTCCGTCGACCGAGCGAACGAAGCGGTCCTTCGGGCATCCGCCGTAACACAGCTGCAGGTACGGGCAACGCCGGCACTGTCCGGTCAGCTCAAGGCGTTTCTTGCGTGAAAAGCGGCCCATCGTGTCAGTTCGGGCCAGGTCAGCAAACGCGTCCGACGCCACGTTTCCCACAAGCCAGTCAGGTTCAACCCAGTGGTCGCAGGCGTACACATCGCCGTTGAATTCCATGGCGAAGTTGAATCCGCACTCGGGCGCATGCACGCACACCGACGCGGCACCGAAAAGCGCAGACAAGGCTGAATCGAAATCCTGGACGAAGACGCGCCCCACATCGCGCTTAACCCAGCAGTCGAAAACGGTGGAGAGGAACTGGCCGTACGCCTCAGGGTCCACGCTGCGTGATGTCACATCCGAGCCATGCTGACGGTAGAGCACGCTCGGAGCGCGCTCCCCTTCGCCGCGCCAGCCGTTTTCAGCCAGATCAGCATATTCGGGGTCGACGCGCTCCACGATGGGAATGAACTGCATAAACTCAGCACCCAGCTCATCGCGGAAGTACTCGTACACTTCGCGGGCGTGGTGTTCGTTCGCATGGTGAACAGTGCATAGGACATTGCAGCGCACACCGGCTTCCTGCAGGTATCGCCACCCTCGGATCACCATCGCGTGTGTTCCGCGGCCACCCTTATTGAGTCGGTACGCATCGTGCAGAGCCTCAGGCCCGTCAATCGAGACACCAACCAGGACGTCGTGCTTGGCCAGGAATTGCGCCCAGTCGCGGTCGATCAGAGTGGCGTTGGTCTGAATCGCGTGGACAACGCGTTGCGAGGGGCGGCGGTAATCCTCGCACAGCTGGACGGCACGTCTGAAAAAGTCGAGTCCGCGCAAGGTGGGCTCGCCACCTTGCCACAGCATCGTCACCTCGCCGTCGGCGCTGGCGGCCAGGAACTCTGCGATGTAACGCTCCAGCGTGTCCTCGCTCATGCGTTGGCGTGGCACGTCGTAGAGCAGTTCCTTCGACAGGAAGAAGCAGTACTGACAGTCGAGGTTGCACGCCGCACCAGAGGGTTTGGCAACGACGGAGAAAGAAAATCTTTCGCGTGCCAGAGGTGTCCCATCGAGGGAAGGGGCCTCGGTGCGCACATGTGGAAACGGCAGTGGTGTCAGTGCCGGCACAGAGTCTGCTGCGGGTTCGGGATCCGGCGCTGGAGGTGCTCCGCGTGTCATGGATACCTCCTGTCCGTTCATCGTCAGCCGTTTTGATCCAGCGTAGTCACGGTTTTCGCTCAGGCGCCACCGCATCAAGGCCCGGGCGGGATGTCTTATGCAACGTCACATCGTGCAGTGGTCGCGTCCCTGCCCGACAGTTGGCTCCCTCGTTATTGACGAGGGGCGTGCCGCATCACTGTTCGAATGCGCGCCAGCTGATCACGCAGTTCGGTGAGACGCAGGACCAGGCGGTAACGAAGCATGTTGATCGGGATTTCCCCGCACGTCCACACCTGTGTCGGTTCGGCAGCAAATTTCGTCTTGAACGTATCGAGGTGGGCGAACTGGGGAGCGTTTTCTGAGCCGATTCCCATCAGATCCAGGGTGTGGCACTTGCGTTCGCGGGCCACCTGAATCATCTTCCACACCAAGGCGTCGGGAGCCAGTTCGCGTTTGGCCTGAGGCGTGGCAGCGGCAAAGTAGTAGGTGGCGAGGTCGTGCGCATGGGTCATCATCAACCAGGCCGAAGATTGACCTTCGGGGGCGTAGGTGATCAGTGTTGCCGCATCCCCTGTGCCAATGCAGTCAGGAAGTCATGGTAGTAATCGCCCGTGAAGGTGGCGAAGTGTTCCGCGCTGCCGAGATTGTTCATGATCTCGACAAGAGGGCGAAATTCTTCAGCGCTCAAAGAGGTATAGGTGTGAATAGCACTCTAATCGATCTCGCGCAGGGCTTTCCGCGCGTCGCGTCGCCCTCGTTTTTTCATGCGAGCGAGCACATCGGAGTCCTCATCGCCCTTAAGGTCCAGCATCACCGTACGATCGTAGGCCACGGCATCGCTGCACGGCAGGCACTGCGCCTGAAGGCTCGCCACAATTCTGAGGAACGTGGCATCACTGCGTGATTTCTTGACGTACGCGGCTAGGTCATCGATCATGCGTCGTTCAACTGAGGCAGGGGGCGCTCATTCCAGACCGGCCCGCCACGAGACCACAGGAACGGTACACGATGAGTCTCATACGACTTCAAGGTTAAGACTGCTTCATAGTGCCCATCAGTCCACAGGTGGCGGGACCCCTCACAAAGGTCGCGGCCCTCATGCAGTGCGTCCACGCGATCCCATTGCACTGTCGCCTCGATCGGCACCAATGACTGCGCACGTGACAGGAATGCCTCGTATTCCTCGTCAGTCAGTGTCTGGATATGCGAATCAGCCGATACTTCCGCTGCAGTGTAAGGGTCGCGCGAAACGGGCGCGCTTTTTTCTTTGTGACTCACGACGCTCACCTTCTGTGTCTGACCTACGGAGCAGGGATGATGATCCGTATCCCACCAACCGGCCATACTCATTGGAAAAACGTCACTGTAGGCGGATATTGCGCCGAATCTTTCGAGATCCTCAACGGACAACAACGGTTCAGTAACGAGTTGCAATTCCTCATCGTAGCATTTGGATCATCCCGAGGATCTCACTGTGATCACTTGAGGCTGACACCACAAAGGCCCCGGCCCATGACACCTCACCCCGCCGATCAGGCCACTCGAGAGACCGTTCGTCGGGGTGAAGCTCAGATGATTGCGATGCTTCTACTTTTCCGTGCTGAACATGTAGTTCGTGGCCACCACGATCGCGCCGTAAATCAGTCCGGCGATCGGCCACACCAGCCACGAGGTTTCCCAACTGCCCAGGAATGACACCGCCAGGAAGATTGCAACGGTCAGCAGCCAGTACACTCCGCTGATCATGCCCAGAGGGCTGTGTGAGGTCTTCTTGGCCAGGTCGTACTCTTCAACCTGCAAGATGACGTTCATGCCGTTCATAACAGTCTGAACTGCAGTAATGCTGTAGGTCGCGACGGCGAAGACGATCAGGGAGAGAGCAAAGCAGATTGCCAGTATCCCGTCCCCGAACACGTCCGACAGTATACTGCCAAGTATCAAAATCAGTAGCCCGACGATGTAGGAGATCACGGAGATCGTAACGGCACGCGAATATGTCGGCTTAAACTCCTTCTTCTGCTGCTCAGTTCGATACGTTGCGGCAATGGTGGGCGCCAGAACCTTCTTCGACATGTCCTCATACTCACCTGAGTAGGGGTTTTTCAGCATGAAGTACAGTCCGAGGCAGACCAGAATTGCCACTACTGTCAATCCGATGGCACCAGCGATCATCTCAACGGTCTCGCCGCGTCCGTCAGCCACCATGCCACCGCAGATCAAAGCGATTGGAGACAGGATAAATGCTGCCACTCCCAAGGCGATGGGGCGTGCCCGTTTGCGTCGATGCTCAATGAACTCGGCGGCTCGTTCAGGACTGATCTGAATCGGTGTATCAGCCAGGGTGACTGTGCGCTCGGTCGGTGCTGTCACCTGGGGATCGTCCACCTGGCTTGCCGCTGCCGACTGGGGTGATGCGGCCTGGGCTGGAGCGGCTACTCCCAATTCTGCTGCCAACTCATCAACATCTCCGAAGTCAGCGATGACCTGGGACAGTGCGTAGTGTTCGGGCAGTCCCTGCGCCAGGAGTTCGTCGTATTTGTCTTCCATCAGCTCGAGCATTTCACTGCGGGCCTGGTCGGTTTCAGGGGTGTGGGGAAGGGATGAGAACATGTACTCGAGATATTGCTTGATGGCTTTCATGATTACTCCTCAACGAATGAATTGATCAACGAGGGTTTTGGTGTCGTTCCACTCGGAGCACTTGTCATGGTAATAGGTACGTCCTTCTGTGGTGATATGGAGGTAAGTCCGAGGTTTTCCGCCGGTTCGGGTGCCGGGGTACGAGGTCACATATCCGCCTTTTTCAAGGCGCTTGGATGCGGAGTACAACGTCGTTTCCTTCATGACGAAGTCACTGTTGCTCAGTTCGGTGATGGATTTGGATATTTCGTAGCCGTAGCTGTCCGAGTCGAGCAGAACTCGCAGAATCATCAGTTCCGTGCATCCGCGCAGAACTTCACTACTGACCATGTGGGTTCCTCCCTTTGTGATCCCGTCGCCGCACTGTTGTGGTGATGTGTATGCCCCTCAGCAAGTACTCCATGTGAAGTACTACGTCTGATGTAGTAAACACTGTACACCTACTACTACGTCACATCAAGTAGTTTGGGTCACTTCATGGTGCGGTGATTTCCGCCTTACGTGTGTTGGCAGCGACTGAGCCGAAGATCACGCGCTGCACCTCCTAGAGGCCGAAGCCGTCGACACCTCGTGCATCAGTGTCGATCGAATCGAATTCGCTCGCCCGGATTCCGTGCAATATCGACACCTCTCGCATCAGTGTTGATCATGCGACTTCCCCTCGTCCACCACTCCCATCGCGCCGAATCCTCGGCTCATTCACCCCACTCACCGTCTCTTGCGCACCTCCAACCCAGTCCCGCCGCTTCCTCGCACAAAACCCTAAATTTGACGCCTCGTTGTGCACATTCCCCTAGATCTAAGGCCACCACATGCACATTCCCCTAGATCTAAGGCGACCTCGTGCACGATGCCCTGGAAAAAAGAGAGCCTTTTCAGCACTCTTTTCCATGTGTCCACGTCAGCCGGCATTAGCTTCAGCGACGCCCGCGACAGACCTTGTTGACCTAGGGGTTTGTGCAATTTTCTGCCTAAATCTAGGGCTTCGTGCATTTTCTTCCCTTAAATCTAGGGGATTGTGCGTTTTTCTCCTCTAGATTGAGGAGATTGTGCACGCAGACGGCTGCTTGACGATCAGCGCCGACGGTCAGCGCTGGCATGGCGGATTGCGGAGGCGAGCGAAAAGTTCGGACAGTGTGCGCTACGCGCAGTGTTTAAGGCGAGCGCCGGCGTGGCGGATCAGGGGGTGCAGGGCAGATCACGCTCATCGATGTTGCTTTCATTAAAAGTTGTGCCTAACGTAACTAAGCAATTCCTAATTCACTGTTAGAAAGTGAGAGTGCGTTTATGCGCCACCTGGCGAAGACTCTGGTGACCATCAGTGCATCGATTGCGCTGATCAGTGGATGTTCCACTGGGGCCACTGACGCTGGCGAATCTGACCTGGCGACGCATCAGGATACTTCCGCCCAGCCGGCATCGGCTCAGTCCGGGCAGGTCCCACGCGACATTATCAGTGCCTACCGCAATTGGTCGATACGTCGCCAGCCATTGAGACGCACTCGGGTGAATGCCGGGGCCGTCGAGGTGGCGCTCGGCATTATCCCAGTTGATGTCGTTGCCCAGTCGAACAAAGATCACGCTTCCCGGTTCGATGTGGGTGCGTTGGTCGCGTGCACAGTCTTCGAGGTCCTGCGCGGTGACCTGGGTTCTGGGTGGGACGCGACCGTTTTCTGATCGCGCGGCCACGTCGAGCAGCACGCCGGGCGCATCAATGATGGGAATGCTTTCCGCGCCTCCTTCTGAAAATCCGTCGTAATTTTCGAGGGTGTCTGCGCGAGATGAGCACCCGTAGAAGTGCAGATCGTCTGCCTGGTGGCATAGCGCGTCGATGTGTGTTCCGGCGTGCTCGTTCATGACGATCACGCCGGAGGCGCTGGAGCGCGGCAGTGTGCCGGGCTGTTCGCGCAGGGTGTCTTTGTGGCGACGGTACAGATGGTAGGAGTATCCGGGTCGGTGGGATCCCAAAACTGGCATACCGTCGAAGCGTTGCTGTTCCAGGTCAATGATCTGAGGTGTCATGTCCGCCTCCGCACTTTCGTCGGTGCACGCCGCGATATTTCAGTCCTCAAGAGTGATGACTGTGTCGAAGAGGCCCACATCTCTGAGCTCTTTGTGCGAGCGGATGCCTGTGTAGCTAAGCGATGCGTCCTCATAACGACGAAACGCGAAAACGGCCTGATTCATGTGGATCGAGTTGAATACCCCCAAGTCTACGAGGAGATGAAAATCATCAACTGTCAAACCAGTTACTGTCTTGAACAAGTCAGGCTCTATTTTTGTGATTACGTCTTGCAACGTATTTTCCCGGAAGTCTGTCAGGTACATAAATGCCGGAATGCGCGTAGCGAACTTGATGAGCTTCTCTTGAATCTGCTTGCGCTTGGACTTGTATTCCTTTTCCTCTGCTGTAAGTTCCTTTCTTTTGTCTCCTGAAAGAGTGTCGCCTTTTTGCTTCTTGGTTTTCGACACTGACTCGCTCTTGTTAACGACCGTTTCGAAGACGTCTGACCCAAGCGAGCGGAAGCCCTCGATGTTCATAATGGCTTCCATTGCGGCTTCGTTGTTCATAATCTTGCGCAACGTAGCGTTGTCTACGTTCACCAGAATCGCAGACTCCCACTTGCGCGCCAATAAGGTTGCTGACGTGCCTGACATTGCGATGTCAAGGATGCTTCCGGCATCTATTTGCGTCATATTCGCCCCGTCATAAGCGAGCACTGGAAGGAAACTCACCAACTCAGCAACGGCATTCTCCGGGTTCGACATCTGCGGATTGAGCCCAGCACCATAGTCTGCTACCTGCCGAAGAGCTCGAGTCGGTGCGAAATCGAAGACGAAAGCAACAGGCTTGAGGACTTCCTCCTTTGAGGGATTGTCGCCATTTGGGTTCTTAATGGACCACGGAGACTGCACACGAAACGCTGCCTGGAAATAAGTTTCTGGACTGGCGAGGTTACGCAGCATCAAAATCGATGACCACTGCTTCACCGTGACACCGGTGGTCAGCTTTCCACACGAAAGTGTAATTGTCTTCGTCTCATGTCCATCCCTAATAGCTCTCCGCACAGGTGGGAGTGCCTCTATTCCCACGCCTGCACCTGCGCCCGCCACTACAAGTACCTGGTAGTCATGCCAGTATGTGTTATGTCGAGCCTTCAAAAGATTCGCCATCGCATGGCATGCAGCTACGTTGGGCATAAACCAGAATGAGTGTTGCATATACGGCAGTAAACGCGAATCAGCATACGGGAATGGTGGTCTCGTTCCAGCTCTGAGCGAGTCAAGTTGAGTTGGAGCATGCTCTCCACGAATGAGATCCAACCATTTCTGTACATCTGACTCATGTTTGAACATCGCTTCCCGGCCCGTTCCGGTGGCGGAAAAGAACTCGTTCAAATCGAACTCATCGAATTCCCCTTGGTGGGCTGTAGTAATTAAGTCATCAGGCATTTGGTACGTCATGAGACGTAATTCAGGCAACGCACCGTATGGATTCCATGCGCCGGGCTGTTTTTCGGCCCATTCTTGTTTGGCGCGTTGCTCATCGGTATATGTCCAGTTGAAGATTTGTTCTTCAATAAAGTCGCCTGACCCTATTGCGCGAAACGGCGTACCAGATAAGTACAGGTAGGCACGCGTGGTGATCGGCAAGAACTCATCCTCGTTGCTACCCAATTCATCGAGTTCTTGATCGAAGGTTTCCAGGCCCTCATGGAACTCGACTTTGAGTTCTCGTGCGGCTTCTCTTTCATCCTCACCTTCAAAGAGTTCCTTGACGGAGTCGCGCCACGCCCCAAAGTGATATTCATCAAAAACGACCAAATCCCAGTCCACTGCGTGGATCCATTTGTTTTTCGCCTTGATTAGGCCCGTTCGACGATCGCGGCCCAGTAGGTCCTGGAAAGATCCGAAATATACGAACGGACGCTCGCGATCAAAATCCAGTTGGCCCTTCATCGTTGCCGCATTACCATATTGCCATCCCTCAAAATCAACGTGGTTGGACAGGTCCTCTTGCCACGCATCCTGCACAGCGGGCTTGAAAGTCACCACAAGGACCCGCATGGCGCCCATTCGCTTTGCCAGTTGATAGGTTGTGAACGTCTTTCCAAAACGCATCTTTGCGTTCCACAAGAATCTCGGTGTTGCTTCTCCGTCCTCATGCCATATTGAGCGGTAATACGCCAAAGTCTCGCTCACTGCCCGATCTTGTTCGGGACGCATCTTGAACGTTTCATAGCGTTGCCCGGTGTATGTCTTTCCTGCGCGAAGTTCTTCGATGGCGGTCTTCACGTCTGCGGGAGTACATCGAACCCACTCTCTAGCCGAGCCGCGAGGGGGATTCTCGAAGCCTTTTGCCACAAGACGGGCAATCACATCCTTATCACTGAAATTGCCGCCATCTTCGCGCTCCGCAATCTCATCCACATGTAGTTCGTATTCCTGCTGCATCTGGCCCTGAGACTCTCGAATGCGATCATTTACATCCGCTTTTGTAGTCTGGCCAACCTTGATCAGTCCCTCATAGTCAACAGGCGGATTCTTTGGGGTCCACGCGTAAATATGCAGCCGGGATGAGGGCTTAGGTGGGAGTAAATCAGAAATATTCCTCATGTCACTTACCATTCATGGGACGTATTGACTGCTCGATTAGATTGATCTCCGACTCATCTAGCCCATAACGCGAGTAGAGCTCCTTATCGGAGAAACTATGGTCCCAACTTTGCAGAGGTACATACTTAAACCGGGACTTTGTAATGTGTTGAGTCGATGAGCGTAAAGCTACCAAAAAACGTACGAATTTCGTTATGACGTAAGAGAGGCAACTTTCAGCCTCCCTCTGACTTTCAAAAATCCCAAGTAATATGTATGTTTCCGTCACCACTGCATTCGGCTCAAGTATAGATGTTCGCCCCAGAACCCTCCTAGTTCCAGTTTTATCAGGCTGGCCAGCATGATCATGAGATGCGTTTGAGGTGAAAACTTTCCACCTATCCACCGCATCTAATCTCGTTCGTATTTCATTCCTAGAAATCCAATCAATCCCATTGTTCCGCACTAGCTTTACTGAATCAGTAGAAGTTATTTCTGAGCGACCTCGAAAATTAGTCGGAAATCCAAAAGGCTTACGTGAACTTACTTGAGTAGCCATTTGCAAGTTCTCGGGAAGAATTGTTTTCGACTCTTCTAGCGACGTTTTCATTTCGACTGAGTAAATCTTACGCAAAATCGATATTGCCCTACTGTTGCGAATGAAAATATCGTTTCCCGGTTCGAGCAAAGCGCGCTCAGACACGTCTTCATCGCCGTGTACATGGGTCGTGACACTCGTAATCCCGTTATGATTCTGCGCCCATAGAAAGTAGCAAATACCGCCTGCTACATCTACATCGGGGAACACATCACGGCTATCCGGAAAGTCATGGAGTGCCACAATTCGGGAATCAGTAAGCATTTCTTGACGGAAATCATCGAGTCCCTTACCTCCTGAATACCACCGTGCCGGAATAATCATGCTTAGATATCTAGGATCAAGTTTCTTTGCTTGATCGATGAATAAATGATAAATTGGCTTAGCGCTAACTCCGTAACCCCCATCACTGAGCTGGTAGGGAGGGTTACCGATTACAACATCAAAATGCATTTGTTCTCCAAACATCTCGTTCATACGAGACTTAATATCATCTGTGTGGATGAGGGCGTACGCGTGCGATTCCATATCATTACCGCGCGCATAGTCATCCTCACCCGCACCGCAGTAAACACAGTGTCGGTGCGTATAGATGGTCTGGTCACCGCCGGTAAGTGGGTCGAGGCGAACTTCCTTACTCCCCCCTACCCATGTATGTTCGGTGCGTTCGAACCAGATGTTTCCCCAGTCATTCTCAAAAGCCTTACAAATGGAGTGTTTACCGTTAGCCCACTTTGAACAATAAACACTGCGGCGTGCAAGCAACGCGGTAAGATTCGTGATCCCGATACCGAATACTTGGCGCGTCAAAATATGGTCTACACGCTGTTGCAGGTCGGGAATTCTCATGACAAGACCGCTTACAAGCCGACGGGTGATCTCACGGAGAAATACACCAGACTTAGTGAAAGGATCCAAAAACGTGACTTTTGGATTCTGCCACAGATTCTCGCCGTCGTGATCTTTCGCCCACGCGTCCGCTACTCGATCAAGCATCTGATTGGCAATATCCGGAGGGGTAAAAACTTCGTCGTTGGAAAGGTTTGCAACGCACGTCAGTACATCAGGGTTATGATTGACCAAATCCGTTATCGTCATAACACATCTCCCATTTCGGCCATTTCACGAACGGTCATGGGTTTATAACTGGTTACCGGTTGAAAAACGTCGTCCTCTTTAAATTCCCCAAAAAGCGCCACGTTGTATGCACTTCTCTTAGTTAGTTTGTCATATTTAAAATCACGCCTCTGGAACTTACCTCTGCCGAGGTATCCCCATTCAGAAAACGTCAACGACCCACCTGTAGGAGTCTTCATTGTCAGCGCGTCGGCCTGAACTATGTTTGCGGTGAGTACGACATCAGCAGCCTGAATCCACTGTTCGGCATCCTCTACGCCAATAAAAGCCTGAAAAATCTCACAAAGGACCCGCCGGCACACGCGCACATTGTCCTCCAATAGCTCGATTCCGTAGATGCACATGAGAGCAAGCAAGGCATAATGACGGCGTTCGAATTCGTTTTTTCCATAATTCTGTTGGACTGTCGTTAATTTGCGCTGAAGCACTTGCTTCAAGAAGTTACCCTCGCCGCATGCAGGCTCAAGAAACCGTGAATCGATGCGTTCGGACTCGCCTTTAACGAGATCTAGCATGGCGTTGACGATATGTGCCGGAGTGAAAACCTCACCGTGGTCCGTTACCCGTTCCTTAGACTTGACGAATATTTCCTTCTGATCCACCAAAAACCCCACTCCTTATCCCAAAATCAGGCTTGTTCCAGAGCCGACATAGCTCTCGATAAGCCCAACTCAGATCATCGATTACTTGGATGAACCGTCCATTCAACTCTAGGTCAGGTCAAACGCACAAAACTTGTGATAACACACTCCGCATGCATCTCGAGACCGGTCTTAGATATTATCCTCAGAATACCGCCTCAAGAAAACAAACTACGCTCCTACAAGAGGCACTTCTCTGACTAGGCATCGTTTGCGGCACCTTTAGTGGGTTGATACTCAACGGTACTAAGAAGTCACGGCTTGGTGCATGCACGTAAGCACGCCATGACCAGTGAATCCCAGGAGATTCAGTTATCCGCGGGATCTTCTGTATCCTTGCCTAATGCGGGCGCCGTGAGTGGCGACATCTAGGAATGCTAGCGCAAGCTGAGAAAGCAGAGCTGTTGTTGGACCGATCTTGGCGAGCTGCTTCGAATTCGACTGCTGCGATGCTGAATTAATCACAGTAGCAGGAGCAGTTCTCTGCCCCGGCCTGCTCTCTCCATCGGCTCGATTGCCTCGGATCGAGCGAGTGCTCCTGACGGGTCGATTGAGCCCGCCGGATCCGTCACGTCCAAGGGACCGATTGGCTTCTCTACTGCGTTGAACTTGGCGATGTCTCGCATCAGGGATGCCATAGTCCTTCACAGCTCCAATCGAGAAGTCAACGAGTTTCGTCAACGTATGTCCTTCCACACTGGCCATCTGCTTGAGCCGATACTTTCCCGCGGATAAGTAAATTACGCGGTTCGAGCTATGTGCACCAGCCAGCGTCTAGATCATCGTGTTCTTAGCCGTGTCTCCCTCACCCACAGCCGAGTCCTCTTTCCCAAAGCAGTGAGTATCTGACGCGTAATATCGGCCAGCTCCGCCTACGTCTTTGGCACCGCATCAGTCCGATCTCTGTTTGCCAGGATCTCTGCCTAGATTAGGAGCTCAGTTTTTCCATCAACGCGATAGAGATCGAACTTCGCACGTCCAGCTTCTTATCTCTGTCGCCCTCAACTGTTCAACCAGCAATTCCTTCGGGAGCAAGCGACAGGTCAAGTAATAGTGCTGCATCATTTGATGATAACCGTCCGCGTCATATGCGTGGGCGATGTGTCGGTTGCCGTCCGCTTCGTTCAATACCGCATCAGCTAGGACTGCTCCGGTTTTCGCTTTATTAACGTCGTTGCTCCAATACACGAGGCCGGCAATGTGCTTTGTCAATGCTGCCATGCTCAAATCAACCTCAGTACTCCCGTCCGGACTTAATAACGGAGTCCTCAACTTTCGTGCGTGGCGCAACCGCCCAGCAGAACGACAATCGCGTGATCTCGATCTGCCGCTGGTTCGGTATCCGCCGAATGACCGCGTGGACTCATATCAAGAGCCTCGGTAACAGCCACCAAGTCACTCCACTGGAACTTCCTCGGCATTGGCCTACGTTGCATCGTCCTCACATTCGACGCATTATTCACCCAGAGCCGAGCTCTTAGCAGCCACCTGTTCCTCCGCAGACAAACAGAAGTCATCGTTCATCTTGATTACGAGAGCGATTATGAGCTTTAGGACGGTGATGTAGGTCTGAAAGTGGGCACCTTCACCATCGCCATTCACTTGTGATCCGTGAAGGTATTTGTTGCGCAGCTCAGGCCCGTTACTGAACTCAACCTTATTGAGCATAAAGTTGAAGTAGGCAGCTTCGGCTTCCGTCAGCAGGGACGAGCGACGGGTCACCCACCCACGCTTTTCCATTGAATCCGCTTCTGCACGACCATTCTCCGAGAGGTGGAAGTAACTCACTGCCTCACTGGTGAACAGTGAATGAAGGATGCAAAACTGCTGCGGTTTCGCGATTGTCACCTGTGCCTCCGTATCCTGCAGGATACCTAGCTTGATAAGCTGATCAACCATACTCCGTTGATATTCATCAAAATCGCCATATCTGACCTCGTTCTTGAGTAGAAGTTCCGCGGCGCTTGTTCCTCTCAAGTCATCGCTGATGCACGTTAGCCTCGACTGGTCAGAAAAAAGCGCGTGGAGGATTCCTGTGATTTCTTGTTCATGTGTCGAGTAGATGTACTTTCCGTCTAGGAGGCTGGGTACCCGCTTGTATGCTATTGGGTCTGAACTGATGGAGAGCAAGTCGGGGTCGATTTCACCATTGTTAACAAACTGACGGAATTGGTTCAAAACACTCTCCATTTCGACGAAAAGGTGCCTAGTCCTTTCCAGAAAGGAACTTCCGGGCGTGGAGCGGGTGAACGAGAAGTTCATGGCGCCGAACTCGTCCACAAGATAGGTTCTAAAGAACCAGATGATAACATCTTCCAAGTCGATTCCCTTGTCTTCTAGGAAATGCTGGTAGAGCCTTGTCTGCAGGAAGGACGCCATTTCGGCGACTCGGAACGCCACACCTACCGGGTACTCGCTCTTCCCAGGCACACCCACGAAGCTTTCAAGGGCCCCGAGCTGCGAAGTGTCGAAGGGAAGCTCAGTATTACTTCGCGATTGGCGAACTCGAAGAGGTACTGGAAGTTATTGAGGACACTCGGGTAGTCGAGGGTTTCTTCCAACCAGCGACTGCTGTAACTAAATTGAGCGACTGTCCCATCAGAGTTGTCCAACTTGGACACCACTGGTTCGTCTTGGGTATCGGAGAGACACATCTCAACACCGAACCTGATGCCTGCCGTCTCCTCAAAGAGCTTTTGCGTCATCTCGGCATTGCGGCGCTTCGCTTTCAACTTCAGCTTGGCGTCAATCCCGGTCGCCACCATACCCTGGGATGAAGCGGTCTCGATCAACCTCACGTAGTTAGGGTTAGCCTCGGGACTGTCAAGGTATCTCTCCAGCAAATCGTGCACATCGCTAGTCGTCAGATTCGCAGGCAGGTGGATATCATCACGCGTGTTCTTCTCCAGATACTTGCGCACCACATGCTCTGCGTTCTGCGGCGATGCGAGCAGCCTTTCACGCATCTCCAGCTGGTAAGCAACCACGAGCTTCTCGCATGCAAGCATCTGACCAATGCGGACGCCCGCAGTATCAAGTACAGACAACATGATGGTTGGGTTGCACCGCTCGTACGCTCTGTTCCGGCCAAGTAGTTCGAGTAGGTCCGCGTGGTAGTCATAGTTGATGTCAGTAACGATGGCTTCACAGTTGGACTCGTTGACTCTAGAGAAGAACCGTGCCACCGCGCTGCGCATCCTTGGAACTAGGCTCTCAGCATGGGCGCGTTGTTCGGCCGTGTAAGTCTGGGGTAGAAAACCCTTCTCTATGTACGGCTGGACGTTGTGGAGCTCGATCGCGTCCACGGTCGTGGTCAGCGTGTCAGCATTCTCAAATTTCTCGATGAGCTCAGCCACGCGCGGCATGTACATCCAGGTCGCTAAATCCTGTGCGCCGTAGAACTTCACTCGTCGGAGGGTACCTTCGCCCATCAGTTGCCCCCAATCATACAATCAAGCCACGGGTTTGTACCTCGGCTGGCCGAAGCGTGGTTCCTTGGCCAATCTCATTGTAGAGATCACCCCGGACACTAAACCCGCCGAGCAGCTCAGTACGACACACCAGCGCGCCACGCCTCCTGGAAGTCGAGAGACGCCGCTGAAGACGCCTGTCAGAGCATCAAGCCCCGACTCGCCCCTGATCTAGTCGCTGCGTGACGAGCTCCTCTGAGACGCCAAGCGCGGCAGCGAGCCAGCAGCGGATCAGGATTAGGCCCTCCCGCGTCCGTACCCAGGCTTCTCGTCCTTCCGTCAGATCGTTGTCAGCGTGTTTGACTCCTTTGTAGGCCTCGTTGAAAGCCTTGCACCAGGAATCACGGCTGCCGCCCTCGCCAACAACAGCGTCGGGTTCGTATCCCAGGAAGTCGAAGATGTTCTTGAGCAGCGCTTCATACGTTCCCGATACTTTCTTGTCGGGATTGGCTTTTTCGGCGATCGCGTAGCCCAATGCTTCGAGCGCCACGGCAACGTGAACAAGCTGCGACTCCACCGGAAGGGTGCGATGGAACAGGGCACTCATGGCGATCCAGGTCGGTCGAGACCAGTACGAGTACTCATTTAGCCACTTCGCAACAAGATCCGCGTTGGCCTCGTCAAGGAAGAAAAGCGGGTTATCATCGTCGGTCAACTGGCGGTCGGGATCGACGGTCCGACCGAAAGACGGTTGGTATGCGTCTCGCCAGAAACGACGCTCATCTGTCGGCGGCAGTTCCTGGTCGTCTTCCCTCATCACCGAGATCAGCCGCGATCCGCAAGGCTTGCCGTATACCAGGCACATGAGGTCTTGCATCATCCGATGCGTCTGCTGGTGCGTCTGCCAACTTTCAAGCTCAGTGCTAAGGGTTCGCACCAGCAGAGCGGTAGGGATCGTGAAGACGCCGTCCTTCGGCATGGGGTTGAAACGGAACGAAGTGCACAGTTGCAGATCGAGCGGGCCTCCCAGAGACAACGAATCCAAGTTCTTTGCCACAATCGAAACACCCTCGATGTCCTTTCCCTCCTCGCCCAGCATCAGTTGCGTTGTTACTGGAACCAGCTTCGCCCACTTGGCCAATCCGTCGATCTCCGAGGTCATCCCATTGACCCCTACATAATCGACTCCGTTTGCACCGGAGTGGATCGCGCGCCTGTAGCGAAGGCGCTCCAGAGAGTGCCCAAGAGACGACGCAGACGCACCCACGGTGTAGCCCTCGGCAAGAGTGAGCCATCCATCGCCATCCCGCAGAATGAGCGGGTCCGGGATTTGCCGACTGTCGTCATTCAGGCGGAGAGCCTCAACTAAATCCAGGGTTCGTGGCCATCTCACGAGCACACCCTTGGTGTCGAACTCAGCAACAACTACCTCGTCGGATCCCTCAGCGCCCGACCGCGTGTGCGCGATCCTCACGACACCAGGTTCCAGCTTCGTCGCCATTTGCCTCACCGCCGATTTTCCGTTGGATGCCGTCCTGCAGGCACAGCGCGGCTACCGGAACAATTCTCTCTGATGCCGGAGCCACTGTCACGAACTTCATGGGCTGCTGTGAAGTCGTACCTCGTCGTCCACGCTTCACATGTGCATCGCCCCGAGTTCCTGCGCGGCTTTCGCATGTGACATCGGGCGTGGAGCTACCACACAGATTGCAAAGCACGCTTGACAGTTTTTGCAAAGCTTACTAGTCTTTTTTGTGTCGGAATGCTTCACAGTGACAGGAGCAAGATGCGAACACAGATCCCGAAACTACGCAAAGAACGCAAGCTTTCACAGGAAGACCTTGCTCTGGCAGTCGGCGTCACACGGCAAACAATCACCTCAATTGAAACCGGTAAATACGTGGCGTCCCTGCCGCTGGCATACAAAATCGCCCACTACTTCGGCCTCACAATCGAGAACGTTTTCGACTTCACAGACCTGGAGAAAACAACATGAACGAACTCGAACAATACCGCACAGAACTCAAGAAGCGCCACAGCCTGGCTCTGATCTTTGTCATCGCCGGCCTCGCATTGAGTTTCTTCGGAAACTTAATACTGCGCGCAAACATCCCGGATGCACCGATCGTCAACATCATCACCGCAGCAGGAATTGTTTTCGAACTCATCTGCGTCGGCTACATGAGTTTCAACCTCAGCAAAATGCGCAATGACAGTACCTTGAGGCAAGCCTATATCCGTGAAACTGATGAGCGTGAAGCCGCCATTCGCGCTCATTCAGGCAGACCCATTGTCACCGTGCTGTCGATGACACTCGTCGGCGCGTCATTCATCGTCGGCGCCTTCAGTATCCCGGCATTCATCGCTCTTCAATGCGCGGCCGCATTCCAACTTATCGTTGCATTCGTCCTTACCGGATACTGGAGTCGCAAACTCTGAGCTGGTGCGTCAGACAACAGGGCCGGCGTCACACACCCCTTCGCCTTCAGCATACTACCCAGTATTGAGCTGGTGATCAGGCTTTGCGGCGTCGGATAACCATGGCGCTGCCAGCAAGCAGCATCATCACGCCTGCTGCCATCTGAACGTATCCGTCAGCTCACCCAGTGCTGGCAAGTTTCCGCGCAGAATAGCTCGGCTGGACCGAATCTCCCGGGTCGACACCTGGCTTTGGTTGAGGGTCGGGAGCAGGTTCAGAGTCACGCGTCGTCCACTGAGCGTATAGTGTCATGTCCTCGGTCACCGGAGTAGTGCCTGTGAAGTTCGTGCCTTTCCCATCGCGTTGAGTATTCCACCCATTGAATTTGTAGTGGACACCGTCAACCTCCATTGAAGCAGGCAATGTCGGCATGCTCTGATCAGTTAATGAGTCAGCCTCAATACCCTTCTTGTGCACAACATTGATCGTGCCGAGGTCTTTTTCAGCAGCACCAGGAGGTGTGTTCTCATCGAAGCTCACCTTGTTGAAGGCAAATGTCACGTCCACGTTGTTGGCTTGCACCGGGCCAAGCAGGAGCTTGCCTCCAAGGGATTGTCCAAAGACGTTCACTACGGAAGCCTTCACCACGCCCTCAGCATTCCAGTGACCTGAATCGGATCTGCTTCGCCATTGGCGATCTTCAGGGCATCTTCTGGGCTGACAGTGAGCGGAGCGCTCGAATCGTCAAGCATCAGGCGCTGCATCTTGGCGATCTTCTCATAGGTCGCAGGAATGCGGTCACCACCAGGCGCTTGGTCATATCCGGTTCGGGTACGAGTACGAACCACGATTTCGTGGACGGGAACACGTTCGCCAGCGGCATTCGTCATCCACGGGACAATTTCGATGATCGTGTCTGGATTATTGTTTTCTGCGAAGTCTATTGCCGTCTTGCCATCCGCAACGAGGGAAACCCCATATTTCCCGCCGGGATTGTCCTTATCCCCCATCGCAACTTCACTGCCATCGGCGTTCGTTGCGGCGTAGACAGCGATCGGACGGAATGTGTAGCTGGAGAACTTGATCTTCATCCGCTCCGGCATCACGATGCGTTCGTCGAGCTTGACGCGCATATCGACGTGGGTCGCCTTGGCTGTTCTGTTCGCCAACTGACTCCAGTCAGAACCGTTATCCAACGCACCTACTATCGGATCTTTGTAGACAGTAATCGAGGTGAACGGAGGCATCGAAAACTGCGCCTCATAAGAAACCTGGTAACCATCGGTACGGTCGTCGTAGTAAGCGGTTGTGGTTGGCATATCGCCTTCGACTTCAAATTTCTTGATGTCGGAGTCAGGCGCTGTTTGCTCACCGCTCTTGCCGCAGTTGATGGTTGCCATCGACGTGGTATCCAGGCCGACGTAGTCGGTATTGGATACGTAGATAGCGTGCAGGGTCTGAGGCGCGGTTCCGGCTGGGAAAATGTCGCCAACCTTCTGGCTCGCAAAGTAGAACGGACTGTCTTCCGAATATTTCTTAAGATCCTTGAACTTCGGATCTGGAGACCACCCGAGGAAGTACATCCTGAAAGGCCACTGATTGATATCGGTCTGTACACCCTGCGTACCGAGAACCGCTTCCGGGTCAGTGAAGGTTTGCTTCGCCTGCACATTCTCACCGTACATAGAGGTGATCTGGACACTGTAAGGCGCGGCCTCCGAGGACTCTGCAGGTGGAGCTGCCGCTTCACGCGCAGACGTATCGTTCGGTTCGACTGAAACAGCAGTATCTTCTGCCGGGGCAGGAGCACCCTCTTCAGAAGTCGGAGCAGCTTCTGAGGCATGAGCCGCCTCCGCAGGAGCCGCTTCAGGATCGACAGGTGACGGGCTCGGCTGACCGGCATCAGATGCCGGCTCGCTGGATTCCACAGCAGGATCAGCGGCAGCGGCATCACTTCCATCACCATCTGCCCACGTCACTGGGGTGATGCCACACATCAGCAGGAGAGCCAACAACAAACTAACACTTGAAAAATGTATGACAGGATACACGGACTTTGTGTGTGACAACATCCTCATGAGGTCCCTTTTTTTCAAAGGGAGTCAGAATCTGGACCCGGATATCGTACACTCAGCAATACTCCGGCATTAGCCCAATATTCGTCGCCACGACACAAAAAGCGCTCATTGTGAATCACAATGAGCGTCCAGTGGTGGAGCTAGTGGGACTCGAACCCACGACCCCCTGCTTGCAAAGCAGGTGCGCTACCAGCTGCGCCATAGCCCCGTTATTGAGTTCCTACCGTACCTGACGGTGACAGCTCCAGACAACCGCCCAGAAAGCGGTCGGGTCGGGTCGCCGTCGTTAATGAGCGGTGGAAGATTCCGGCTCATATTCGTCGGTGACGGACCTCCACAGATCAGCGTTATTGGACAGGTCCTGAGCAATTTGACGAACGACAATCCCCGCTATCGCAGCACCGGCAAGCGCCGCAATGGTCGTGATCGCCTTCTTCACCGCTCCGCCTCCCATTCAGCTGAGTGTGGACAGTGGGCCTAGCTGGACTCGAACCAGCGACCTCAGTCTTATCAGGACTGCGCTCTAACCAACTGAGCTATAGGCCCATCCGCGCCCCAAGGGCACCGAACTATCGTACCCGAGCATCGGTGCGACAACAAAACGAGAGCCTAGTGACGTCTATGACATTCACCGACACCACAGTCGCCATCTTCCACCGCTCGCGCCTCTACTCATCCATCAAGGACACGCGCACCCCGCCCACCAATGAGGCGATGATGTTGTACAGGAACGCACCCAGCGTCGACATCGCCGTGATCATGATGACGTTGGCCACCGCCGCAATGGTCGCGTAGGACAGCACCTTCGACAAATGCAGGTACTCCATGAGCGTGACGAAACGTTCCGCGCTCAGATTCTTGAGGAATTCCTCAATGTCGCCGAAAACGTGCATGGAGTCGAGCATCAGCCACAACACCAGGGTGGCGAACACCAACGCTATCCCCAGCGCCACGGACAACAGGAAACCAACCTTCATGACTGACCACGGGTCCACGCGCGCTACCGACAGGTCGACTCTGCGCGGTACATCCTCATCCAGGATCGGCTGATCGAGGTCTTCAAGATCGCTCATTGCTCGTCCTCCTCAGTTTCTGCACTTGACGCTACAGGCTCATCAGCCTCTTGTGCAGCTGATTCGTCGGCGGTTTCATCAACGGCCTCATCTTCGTCATCCTCCGTGTGACGCGTAATCGCAATAATGCGGTCATCGTCATCCGGGCGAGCGAAAATGACACCCATAGTGTTGCGCCCGGTGGCACGCACGTCGGACGCGTTGATTTGGACAAGTTTACCGGATTCGGTAATCACCATGACATTCTCGTCACTGTCGACAACGAGGGCGCCCACCAGTGCACCTCGTTCATCCACCAAGTTGCCTACTCGCACGCCGAAAATGCCGCGACCCTTCACAGGATATTCGCTCAACGGGGTGCGCTTCGCGTAGCCACCATCTGTGACGATCAGCAGGTCCGCACCCTCGCGCACAACTTCCATCGCCAGCAGCTCATCGCCGTCACGGAACTTCATGCCGCGCACACCCGACGTGCCGCGCCCCATCGGACGCAGCTGCTCATCGCTGGCAGTAAATCGCACCGCTTGCCCCTTACGGGACACCAGGATCAGATCATCATCAGCGTTCACCAGCTGAGCAGACACCTGCTGATCAGGCTCTCCGTTGTCATCATCACGCAAGTTGATCGCAATAATGCCGCCGGTTCTGGCACTGTCGTATTCCGACAGGCGCGTTTTCTTCACCAGACCGGACCGTGTGGCCAGCACCAGGTAGTCAGCCTCGTCGTAGTCGTGAATAGCCAGGACCTGTGCAATGCGCTCATCGGGTTGGAACGCAAGCAGATTCGCAACGTGCTGACCGCGGGAGGTGCGACCGCCCTCCGGAATCTCATACGCTTTCGCGCGGTAAACACGACCCAGGTTCGTGAAGAACAGCAGCCACTGGTGCGTGGTTGTGACAAAGAAATGCTCCACCACATCATCGCCCTTGAGCTGAGTGCCGCGCACACCTTTGCCGCCGCGTTTTTGCGAACGGTAATTGTCGGTGCGGGTACGTTTGGCGAAACCGTCACGGGTGATGGTCACCACCACGTCCTCTTCGGGGATGAGGTCCTCCATCGACATTTCGCCCGCGTACGGCACGATCGTGGTGACACGCTCATCACCGTAGCGCTCGACAATCTCCGCCAGCTCGGTGGACACAATGTCGCGCTGGCGTTGCGGGGTGGCCAGGATGTCTTCCAGGTCGGCCACATGGTCACGCAACTGTGCGTGCTCGTCCAGAATCTTCTGACGTTCGAGGGCGGCCAGGCGACGCAACTGCAGTGCCAAAATGGCATCAGACTGCGCTTCATCAATGTTGAGCAGGTCCATCAGGCCGGTGCGCGCATCGTCGGCTGTTGGAGAGCGACGAATCAGCGCAATCACTTCATCGAGGGCATCGAGCGCCTTGAGGTAGCCTTCCAGAATGTGCAGGCGTTCGCGCGCCTTGTTCAAACGGAAGCGAGTGCGCCGCTCAATGACTTCGATCTGGTGTCTGATCCAGTGACGGATAAATCCATCCAGCGACAGTGTGCGCGGCACGCCGTCCACCAGGGCGAGCATATTCGCCGGGAACGAGTCCTGCAGCTGCGTGCGCTTGTACAAGTTGTTCAGGACAACTTTGGCAACCGCGTCGCGTTTGAGAACCATGATCAGGCGCGTGCCTGAACGGCCCGACGTTTCGTCACGGATATCCGCAATACCCTGGATCTGGCCGGCCTTGACCATGTCGGCAATTTTCTGGACCAGGTTATCGGGGTTGACCTGGTAAGGCAGCGCCTTGACAACCAGGCACGTGCGGCCATGGATTTCCTCAACCTCGACAATGGCGCGCTGAATAATCGAGCCGCGGCCAGTGCGGTAGGCATCCTCAATGCCCTTGCGACCCAGGATCGTCGCACCGGAAGGAAAATCCGGGCCCTTGATGCGTTCCATGAGAGCTGCCAGCAGTTCTTCACGCGTGGCATCAGGATGCTCAAGTGCCCACTGCACACCCTCGGCCACCTCACGCAGGTTATGCGGCGGGATGCGCGTGGCCATACCCACGGCAATACCTTCCGACCCGTTGATCAGCAGGTTCGGAATACGCGACGGCAGGATCGTAGGCTCCTGGGTGCGCCCATCGTAGTTGTCCTGGAAGTCAACAGTGTCTTCATCAATGTCGCGCACCATTTCCATCGCCAGGGGCGCCATCTTACATTCGGTATAACGAGGGGCAGCAGGCCCCAGGTTACCGGGAGAACCAAAGTTACCCTGACCGGCAATGAGCGGGTAACGCATTGACCACGGCTGGATGAGGCGAGCCAAAGCGTCATACACGGAGCTGTCACCGTGAGGGTGGTAGTGCGCCAACACGTCACCGACGACGCGCATGCACTTGTAGAAACCTGCATTGGGGCGGTATCCGCCGTCGTACATGGCATACAGGATGCGGCGGTGAACCGGCTTGAGGCCGTCTCGCACGTCCGGAAGGGCGCGGCCCACAATGACCGACATGGCGTAATCAAGGTACGACCTCTTCATTTCCATTTCGAGGTCGACTTGATCAATCCGTCCGTGCGGAGCGGTTGATTCAATCTCTGTGGTGGGCTCGTCACTCACGATGAAACTCTCCTTGGTCCCTGATCAGTAGGTTGTTGACGATGGTCGGATCACTGTCGTTGCGCCGCGGCGCTAGGCGTCAATGAATCGCACATCCTGAGCGTTTCGTTGAATAAACGAACGCCTGGATTCCACGTCATCACCCATCAGCAGGGTGAAGATTTGGTCGGCAGCTGCTGCTTCGCCCACCTCGACTTGCTTCAAAATTCGGTGCGCAGGATCCATCGTGGTTTCCCACAATTCCTGGTCGTTCATCTCACCCAGGCCCTTGTAACGCTGGATGCCACCGTGCTTGGGCAGGCGATGACCGGCCTTGAGTCCTTCAGTAAGACAGTCGTCACGCTCCTTGTCCGAATACACGTATTCGTGCGGAGCATTCGTCCACTTGAGTCGATACAGCGGAGGTGTCGCTAGGTACACGTAGCCTTGCTCCACCAGTGGTCTCATATAGCGGTACAGGAACGTCAGCAGCAAGGTCGCGATGTGCTGGCCATCCACGTCAGCATCTGACATCAGCACGATCTTGAAGTAGCGCAACTTGTTGATGTCAAACTCTTCACCAATGCCGGTGCCCAGGGCGCTGATGAGAGACTGGATCGTCTCAGAGTTCAGCGCGCGGTCAAGGCGAGCCTTTTCAACGTTCAGGATCTTGCCGCGAAGTGGCAAAATCGCCTGGTGTTCCGGGTCGCGCCCACCGACGGCACTACCACCTGCCGAGTCACCCTCGACAATGAAGATTTCACACACTGAGGGGTCTTTGGATGAGCAGTCGCGCAACTTCGTCGGCATCGACAGCGTGTCCAGGGCGGTTTTGCGCCGAGTGGCTTCACGGGCCTTGCGTGCCGCGACGCGCGCCAACTGAGCCTGCTGACCTTTCATGATGATCGCCTTGGCGTCGGCAGGATGCGCATCGAACCAGTCCTGCAGGTGCTGGTAGACCTGCTGCTGGACGAATGTGCGGGCTTCTGTGTTCCCCAGCTTGGTCTTGGTCTGGCCTTCGAACTGCGGTTCGGTCAGCTTGATGGAGATCACCGCCGTCAGACCTTCACGCACATCTTCACCGGACAGGTTTTCGTCCTTGTCCTTGAGGATTCCGCGCTCCTTGGCATAACGGTTGATCACCGTGGTCAGTGCCGTGCGGAAGCCCTCTTCGTGTGTGCCGCCTTCGGTCGTATTGATCGTGTTGGCGTAGGTGTGCAGGCTCGACGAGTACGCCGTTGTCCACTGCATCGCAATTTCCAGCGACATCGTGCCCGGATCGTTTTCAGCTTCAAAATCAATGATCTCGGAGTTAATGACGTCAGTCTTGCGGCTCGAATCCAGGAATTCCACGTAGTCGCGCAAGCCATGTTCATACATGTAGGACACGCGGCGGAACCCTGGAACAGGATCGTCAGCTGGGCCTTCGTCATCCCCGGTGATCTCGTCGCCCTCGTCCTGAACCCAGGGGCGCTCATCGGTCAGCGTGATGCGCAGCCCCTTATTGAGGAACGCCATCTGCTGGAAGCGGTGACGCAGCGTCTCAAAGTCAAACTCAGTGGACTCGAAGATCTGTGGATCTGGATAGAACACCTGGGTAGTGCCCGTTTCGTCGGTTTCCTCGCCACGTTCGAGCTCAGAGACCACTGCCCCACCATCGGCAAAGGACATGCGCCACACGTACCCCTGTCGACGCACCTCAGTATCAACCCGGGTGGACAAAGCGTTCACGACGGAAATACCCACGCCATGCAGACCGCCGGAAACAGCGTACCCGCCGCCTCCGAACTTGCCTCCGGCGTGCAGAATCGTCATGACGACCTCAACAGTTGGTCGCCCCTCGGTGGGGTGAATATCCACTGGAATACCGCGCCCGTTGTCGACTACCTTCAGGCCGCCATCAGCCTGGATCGTCACCTCGATGTGGTCGGCATATCCAGCCAAAGCTTCGTCAACGGAGTTGTCGACCACTTCATACACCAGATGGTGCAAGCCGCGTTCTCCCGTTGAACCGATATACATGCCAGGCCGCTTACGAACAGCCTCCAGACCTTCCAGAACGGTGATGTCTGATGCCCCGTAATGCCCCTGGTCCTCATTTGGCTGGGAATTGATCCCTTCGTCCGCCACTCACCGGCTCCCCTCATTGTGATGGTGCTGTGCACCGCGGGCTGGCTGCCCTCCCGGAAAATTCCGGGACCGTGTGTCCACATGACACACTACTCATAATCTGTTTATATTTTACCAAAAAACAGGGTTTTTCGACTTGATTTCACGTTGGTGCAGGCCCTACTAAAGTACTCGTGAGCTGCGAAAATACAGGTTTTGATGAAGTGTGGGAGGGGTCACCCATACGTGTCACGCACACCTCTGCCCTTCACTGACCATCGGCCCTTGTTCCAGGAGGGGGCCGACGGGCCGCGGACGATGACCTGATCGACCACTCCGGCACCGACTTCTTCGGCAATTCGGCGCTCAATATGAGGCAGAAGCAGCACGAGCTGTTTGGCCCACGCCGTTGATGAACAGCGCACAATGAGTGTGCGGTCATTGAAGGTTTCGATTGAACAGTGCTGGGCGACGTTGTCTCCAACAATCACTGGCCACTGCGCCATAACGGACCCCATCGCGGTCGAGGAATCCCACCCGCGGTCATGCGTGGTCTTCTTAATGACACGTCCAATGGAGCGCGGTTCATTCCACCGCAAGCGACCAGAAGCCAGTCCCACACGTCCGGCGCGCCCAGCCCCGCTTCGATGCCGCAATGCCCACAGAGGTCCCAGCATGGCACGAGCTCGCAGTTCCTCGCGTGCATTGCGAGGTTCGAGGGTGACCTGACCACTGTGTGTATCACCGTTCGATGCACCGGTGTCACCTGCACCAGCGTGAGCGCCATGGGCGAACTCATCGCGCTGAGTGCGCCCAGAAGAGCCGGCAGCGCGCGGATGAGTGCTGCGCGTGGCTCCCCGAGCCAGCATGGCACGCTGCATGCGAGCAGTGGCCTGCGCGATCACATCGGTGCGCTCACCATCAGAAAGCAGTCCGGAATTTTCATTCACGCTCAATCACCGAGCCATCTTCTGGATCCCAGTGGACGCGAAAAATGTGAGCGTCCAGCTGATCGGGCACATCGCTCTCAACTGCCGCAGTAATGAGCACCTGATCTGCCTGCCTGATGACCTCGACAAGGGCTTGACGCCTCTGCGCATCGAGTTCAGCAAAGACATCATCGAGGATGAGGATTGGCCGTTCTCCCTCGTCACTCAGGACTTCAAAGGATGCCAGGCGAAGTGCCAGGGCAGCCGACCATGATTCGCCGTGAGATGCATAGCCTTTAACGGGCAAGTGTCCCAAAGTCAGTTCCAGGTCGTCGCGGTGGGCACCCACAAGGTTCACACCGCGTCGCACTTCATCGTCTCGAACATGCTGGAGGGCCTGTCTTAATGCCTCAATGTGCGCGGTCGGGTCAGTGACGTCGATATCGCTGAAGGCTGACACGGAGGCTTCCAGGCCCACTGAAAATTCTCGAGGCGAGTCAGCCACACTGCTATAGGCATCAGATGCCGGTGTACTCAGTAACGTGACGACGCGGTGGCGCTCAAGTGTGACCTGCGCAGACAGTTCCACGAATTGGTCATCCCAGATTTCCAGCGTTGACAGGTCAGGGACCTGGCCACGACGCACACGTGCACTGGCAGCTTTGAGCACTGCGGCGCGTTGGCGTGCCACACGGTCAAAATCTGCACGAACGGCGCTGAACGTCGGGTGAAGCTGGATCGCGCATTCGTCGATGAAACGGCGCCTGACCTGCGGTGCATCGCGCACAATGGACAGATCCTCGGGTGCGAACACAACGGTCCTGACCATTCCGAGGATTTTCTTAGCCGCCAGCGTGGTGCGATTCAGGCGCGCCCGATTGGCTTTTCCGCGCACCACTTCCAGTTCCACCACCTGGTCGCGCCTGCCGGCTTGATCGCGCCTTTCGGAGGATTCACCTGCCTGTGACGTATCCGAAGCATTGTCACTGTTGTCCCCGCTCAGCGACGTCGTGTGCTCCCCTGTCACCAATTTCACGCGGATCATGGCACCACCAGGAGGAGCCTCCTCGCCGGTCGGTACCCGCACAAGTGCCGTGTCGGCAGCGACCCGATGAGACGAAAACGTTGACAAATAGGCGATGGCCTCAACAAGATTCGTTTTTCCCTGACCGTTGTGGCCAACGAAAACGCTCACTCCAGCGGGAAGTTCACACACCTGGTGACGGTAGGAACGGAAATCATCAAGTGCGATGTGCGAGATACGCACACACTCACGCTCCGAAGCGGATGGGCATCAGCAGGTAGCGGAAACTGGTGTCCTCTCCCCCATCGAGTTCACTTTGACCAGTCATGACAACCGGCTTGGACTGGTGTGTAAAGCCGAAGCGCACAAAGTCAGCCGACAGTACCGACAGGCCTTCAATCAGATACGACGGGTTGAATCCTGTGGTGATCTCGTTGTTGACCTGAGCTTCAATTGCTTCCGAACCCTGGGCGCTTTCACCCTGGCCGGCTTCGAGGACCACCTGACCTTCTGAAAATGCCATCCGCACCGACGTCTTACGCTCAGCCACCAGCGCCATACGCTTGACCGCTTCAAGCAGCACATGACGATCACATACAGCCTGAATCGGTGTGGTTTCCGGGAAAAGTCGGGATACCGGCGGGTAATCCCCGTCCATCAACGTGGAGGTGGTGCGTCGACCCGATGCCTCAAAACCAATCAGAGATGATGCTCCTGGCTTGGATTCACGTGACAGACCGATCGTCACGCGCGACCCTGATGCGGTGGACTTGGCCACGTCGCTCAGAATCCGGGCCTTCACCAGTGCCGCATCGGAGAACTGCGGGTCACTGGGTTCCCATTCCAGGTCACGCACAGCCAGGCGGTAGCGGTCAGTGGCGATCAGCGATATGCGCTCACCTTCAAACTCCATACGCACACCCGTCAACAGTGGCAACGTGTCGTCGCGCGACGCGGCGATCGAGACCTGGCCGATGGCCTGGGCAAGTGTTTCAGAATCAACAGTGCCGCGTGTTTGGGGATGTTCGGGCAGCAGCGGGTACTCATCCAGTGGCATCACAGCCAGCACAAAGTGAGACGATCCGCAGGTGATCGTCACTTTCGGTCCGTCAACAGTGAAATCGACCGGACGCTGCGGCAGTGACTTACAGATGTCGGCCAGCAGGCGACCCGATACGAGAACCTCACCGGGCTCATGTACTTCGGCAGGAATATGCGAGTTCGCGGATACCTCGTAGTCGAATGACGACAGCGTGACGATCTCAGCATCTGCGCTGAGCCTGACACCTGCCAGAATCGGGCTGGGTGGCCGTTGCGGCAACGCTCGGGCAGTCCACGATACGGCTTCCGACAAAATGTCACGGGCGACAGTGAACTTCATTCTGTACCCCTCCAACTCCCCGTGCGAGCACTCATTAGCTGTTTTGATGAACCGAACCAACTCTACTCGATTCTCATGCAGAAGTTGACCCCAAGGCGAAATATGTGGATTAAATCAGAACTGACCACGAACCCGTGCGATGAGCTTCGTCGAGCTCTTCGCGAACTCATTAATCGGCCACCCATCGTTTGTTGTGAGTTTTCCACTTTTAATCTTTTATTTCTTTTTCTTCATCGTCATAGGACATGTGGAAAGTGTGGAAAAGCCCGTCAACCCCCGCGATTTCAACGATTCGTTACGTGGACAAATGTGGGCACGAGATGTGAACACTTTATGAGCCGATTGTGGATTCACACAAGATCGGTCCGTGCATCCACAACGAGCAGGCATCGATCCACAGATCGAATCACAAATTTCTTGTCATTACCCACAGGATATCCACAGTTTTATCCCCAGCGGTGGGTAAGTAAGGAATATGCGGCTGGACGCGCCCCCTTCGTCAATTCGTGGCTCAACGGTACGGGCGATCCTTACGAATTGCGAGCTTTTTGCTTGATGCGGTTGGTCAACTCGGTGACGTGGTTGAAAATGTCACGCTTTTCCGCCATCTGCTCGGTGATCTTCTTATTGGCATGCATCACCGTGGTGTGGTCACGACCGCCGAACGCTGCGCCAATCTTGGGCAATGAAAGATCTGTCAACTCGCGACACAGATACATGGCGATCTGGCGTGCTTCCACCACCGTGCGGGAACGGTCAGTTGAACACAGTTGATCCAGCGTGACATCAAAGTAGTGCGCGGTCTGACCCATAATCAGTGCGGACGTGATCTCCGTGTCATCGGGATCAGAAATGATGTCCTTGAGGACCATCTCAGCCAGCGGCAAGTCAATGCGTTGCTGCGTGATATTGGCGAAAGCCGTCACGCGCAGCAGCGAACCCTCGAGTTCTCGAATATTCGACGAAATGCGCGAGGCGATGTACTCCAGCACAGCCGGATCCACTTCGATCCCCTCGCCAACGGCCTTCTTCTGCAAGATGACGATACGCGTTTCCAGATCCGGTGGCTGAACGTCGGTGAGCAGACCCCACTCGAAGCGCGAACGCAGCCGGTCCTCAAAGCCTGACAGCTGTTTGGGCGGCAGATCCGAAGTCAGAACGACCTGTTTATTAGCGTTATGCAGGGTGTTGAAGGTGTGGAAGAACTCCTCGACGGTCTGCTCTTTGCCCTGAATGAACTGGATGTCGTCCACCAACAGAATGTCCACTTCGCGGTAGCGGCGCTGGAATTCCTCCGCGCGGTCTTCGCGAATAGCGTTAATGAAGTCGTTCGTAAATTCTTCGGAATTGACGTAGCGCACACGCAGATGCGGATACATCGACAGTGCGTAGTGACCGATCGCGTGCAGCAAGTGAGTCTTTCCCAGTCCTGACCCACCGTAGATAAACAGGGGGTTATAGGACTTGGCCGGTCCTTCAGCCACCGCCGTTGCCGCCGCATGGGCAAAACGGTTCGAGGGGCCAATGACGAATGTGTCGAACGTATAGCGAGGGTTGAGCCGGGTTTCCGTTGAATCGATATTCACAGCATCGAGCACGCGCGAGGCTCCGGCGTCGCGCGGAGTTTGCAAAGGTGGAACATGATCATCGTCGGGTGATGCGCTCTCGTCTTCAAGCGGTGCAAGCGAGGTGTCAATGGTGACAGCGATGCGCACGTTGCGACCCAGTGCCTGGGACAGTGACTGCGTGACTTCGTCGGAAACGCGTGTCTCAATGAAACCTTTGGTGAATTCGTTGGGGACGGCCAGCAAGATGGTGCCTTCGATGTCGCCCAGAGGTTTCACCATGTTGATGAATGACGCCGCCAATGGCCCTAAATCAACAGATTTCAACGATTCGAGGGCGTCTGCCCACGCATCGGATAACGACTTGCTCACTGTTCTTACCTTACCTGCGAAACCGACGTGACATTCAACACTTGAACGCTACCAGTTTGTGACGACGTCCGGATAACTCACTGTATCGATCTGAGCGTAATCCACAAGTTGGGGAAAGGTCTGTGGAAAACACGCTGGCAAATGACACACGTGTAGTTACAAAGCCGAATTCAGAGATGCTGCGGAAAATCCGTAAATTACACCGTTGTGGATAACATGTGGAAATCCACGAATGTGGAAAAAGTTATCCACGGGCCAGTCCACAGTTGTGGACGAAAATTGGGAGTGTGGAACCGGTGACAATTGGCCTCGATTGCGTTGACGGCTCTGGGTCAAACCCCTACGCTTGAAATCTGTCTGTGCTCGCATGAGCACGCCGTGAACCGTCCTGCGAGAACAACTCGGTGGATACTCGCGGTGAAAGAAATAAAGGAAGAGTGGAACGAGGGGTTCCACCGTCAAGGAGTAGCGTCATGGTGAAGAGGACCTATCAGCCCAGTAACCGTCGTCGTTCCCGTACGCATGGTTTCCGTTTGCGTATGCGGACACGTGCAGGTCGCGCGGTGATCTCCAACCGTCGCCGCAAAGGCCGCGCACGTCTTTCTGCCTGAGACTTCGGTGTTGCCGCGCGCGCATCGCATGGTGGATTCGACCGATTTTTCAACGACAATCCGTCATGGTTCTCGCAGCGGTAATGCGATGGTCGTGGTGCATTGCCGAACCGACGAGGATGCTTCCAAGCGCCTCGTCGGTTTCATCGTGCCCAAGCGCGAAGTCGCGTTGGCAACACGACGCAACACCATCAAGCGTCGCCTGCGCCACCTCATGGCCGCGCGAGTAGCTGACCAGCCCGACGGTGCGCGCATTGTTGTCCGCGCAGGGCACCGAGCTCTGGGTCAGGACTCGGCCACACTGGGCGTCAACCTGGATCGGGCACTGACGCGGGCATGGCGCAAGTGGGATGAACGCGAGCAGCAACGGGGCCAGAAATGAGCCTCCTGCGCACCATCGCTTTGGCACCCATACGTTTCTACCAGCGCTTCATCTCTCCCGGTTTGCCACCACGATGCAAGTACGCACCCACATGTTCGGCTTACGCCGTGCGTGCGATCGAAGTTCACGGCATCATCAAAGGCACACTCCTGGCGTCATGGCGGCTCCTGCGATGCAACCCGTGGTCCAATGGCGGTGTCGACCATGTGCCGCTTCAAGGCCAGTGGAGTGCACCCCCCTGGGTTCCGCCTGACGATTGGGCGGGTTATCTGGACCCCGATGACTTCCCCGTAATGGGGCTTAGCGATTGTGACGAGTCGCCCTCGTGCACTCACGATACGATCGATCAGACATGCGCACATTCGCCTGTGCGAGACACACATGAAGGAGATGTCCATGTGGTTTGACAAGATCATTTACCCATTTACCGTTGCGATCGCATGGGTGTGGGTAAAGATCCACGATCTGCTGGTGGCGCTCGGAATGAGCGGTGGGCCAGGTGTGGCGTGGATTGTGTCGATCATCGTGCTGACGATTGTGGTGCGCGCACTGATTACACCTCTGTACGTCAAGCAGCTGCGTTCGCAGCGAGCCATGTCCGTCATGCAGCCTGAAATGAAGAAGATTCAGGAAAAGTACAAGGGCAAGACGGACCAGGCATCTCGTCTCAAGATGAGCGAGGAGATGCAGGCGCTCAACAAGAAGTACGGGACGAATCCTTTTGCCTCGTGTCTGCCGCTGCTGGTTCAGATGCCGATTCTGTTCGGTATGTACCGCGCACTGTGGAACGCGGGTGCCGTTGCGCAGGGAACGTTCAATCTTGGCGACCACATCGGTCCGATCGATCAGGCGCTGGCTCAGGAAATCGAGCGGACGACGGTGGCAGGTGTGTCACTGTCAGGGCGCTTGACCGAATCGACGGGTGTGGGTCTGGCGGTCTTCATCATCTTGGCCATCTTCATGGTCGTGCTGCAGTTCCTGACGATGAAGATCTCGATGGAACGCAACATGCCGCAGCAGGCTCAGGATTCATCAAACCCGATGATGCGCACCCAGAAGATGATGATGTACCTGATGCCGTTGATGTTTGTCTTCACGGCATTTGTGGTGCAGATGGGCATCATGATCTACCTGTCGATCTCCACCGCGTGGACCTTCGGCCAGCAGATGGTGATGATGACTGTGATGCCAACCCCCGGTTCACCGGCCTACAAGGACGTGCTGGCCAAGCGTGAACGTGGGTACAAGGAGTGGGCCAAGCCTTACTTCGAGGAATACGACCGCAAGCGTGAGGAACTCGGATCTGATCCTGAGGCTGTCGCACAGCTGAACCAAACATCGCTCAAGGAAATCAAGAGCAAGGCCAGGAGCCAGCGCGTAGCCGGCAACTTCCCTGAATCAATGAGTGAGGGTGAAGTGGTGGGCGTATACCGTAACCTAGCGCTGCAGGAGTGGACGACGTTGCCTGACGAAACGTGGATGCGTGGCGTCCACCGTGCCAAGGAGCGCAGCGTGGTGCGCCAGGAGAAGGCTGCGAAGCGTGAACAGCCCCGACGGATGAGTCGTGAACAGCGCAAGCAGGCAGAAGCTAAGGAACGTCAGTTGGCTGCCGAGCATGAACGTGCCGAACAGAATCGGCGAGCTCGCCGCGAGGCGAACGACCGTGCCAAGAGCGAGCTGACCCCTGAAGAGGTGGAACGCCGCCGCGCACAGCGCAAGAGTCAACGCAACAACCCAGGCCAACGCAAGAAGAAGAGAAAATGATCGGAAAGTGGTGGCACTGACACACAGCGACAGTGACACTCACCGCCGATCCCCCGCACCTGAACAAGTGGAGCCCCACGGAAGGACATCTCAATGAGTGAGAAGAAAGACGAAACGTTGTCACGTCTGGAAGAAGAAGGCGAAGTCGCGGCAGATTACCTGGAGGAACTGCTCGATATTGCCGATCTTGACGGTGACATTGAGATCGACGTTGAAAACGGTCGCGCGTCGGTGGAAATCGTGGCTGACGACGCGACTGGTCTGGAAAACCTGGTCGGTGAGGACGGTGAAGTTCTCGACGCCCTGCAGGAACTCACGCGCCTGGCAGTACAAACCGAGCTGGGCGAACGCTCACGCTTGATGCTGGACATCGGGGGCTTCCGTGCCAATCGCCGCGTCCAGCTTCGTGAGCTGACACAAGAGGCCATTAACCGCCTGAATGCGACGGGTGAGCCGCAAAAGCTTGAACCGATGAACCCGTTTGAGCGCAAGGTGTGTCACGACGTGGTGGCCGAGGCTGGCCTGCACTCCGAATCGGAAGGCGCAGATCCACATCGCTATGTCGTGATCTCCGATCCGCGTGACGATGAGAGCGACGACGTTGATGACGACGCGGACTTCGAGGATTCAGACAGCGATGACGAATCTGTTAACGAGGTGCGCGCTCTGGAGGAATTGCAGGAAGGCGACTTTGTTGCTCCGGCTTCTGATGTAGCCGAGGCAACCTCGGAACTTGCTGAGCGCGACGATGAGTGAGGATGCGGCGCCTGCGGCCGGTAGTGTACCTGACGGCACCGGCGACGCTGACCTGGTGATCCCCGAAGAGCCCACCGAAGCTGTGCGCGAGTATTTCGGTACCAGTTTCTCGGCATTGGAGCACCTGGTCGACATGCTGCTTGACGAGGGAGAGATGCGCGGCTTGATCGGACCGCGTGAAGCCGGACGATTGTGGTCGCGCCACATTGTGAATTCAGCTGCGGTATTGGATTTTCTGCCTAAGCGTGGACAGGTGCTTGATGTGGGTTCAGGCGCGGGATTTCCTGGCCTAGTTATTGCCATATGTAAACCATCACTTGACGTTCACTTGGCAGAGCCGATGGAGCGTCGGTGTGAATGGTTGGCGGACGCAATCGATGAGCTGGGTTTGGACAGTGTGACAATCCACCAGGCTCGCGCGGAAGATCTGCGCGGTAAGGGTCGTGCTGATGTGGTGACGGCTCGTGCGGTGGCGAAAATGTCGAAGCTCGTGCGAATGACGTCCAAGCTGATTGCTCCTCATGGTCAGTTGGTGGCGTTGAAAGGTCGTCGTGCTGCGCTCGAAGTTGAGGACGCACGCAACGAATTGAAGCGCCATCATCTCCTCGCTGAGGTTCATGAAGTACCGTCGGTGATGGAAGATGAATCGACCTATGTGGTCGTTGCCCGTCGCGATGTGTGACCTCGGAACCAGCGGCTGACAGAGTAGACAAGAAGAAGGCAGGCTGAGATGAGCGAATTGACGCAAGGTGACGCTCCCCTATCGCGGCGTCTTCAGCAGAACTATGCTGATCTTCGTATGCTCGAGCACGCGGTCTTCACGCGGCCAGAGCGCCCTGTGGTCATGACCGTTGCCAACCAGAAGGGTGGCGTTGGAAAGACGACGTCCGCCGTCAACTTTGCTGCAGCTCTGGCTCTTGGCGGGTTGAATGTTGTGGTCATTGATGCTGATGCCCAGGGAAATGCGTCGACGGCGTTGGGTGCAGAACATGGCGTGGGCACTCCGTCAATCTATGACGTGATGGTGGAGGGAGCATCGTTGGCAGGCGTGATTCAGGACTGCCCTGATGTGGAAGGCTTGCGGGTGTGCCCATCGACCATTGACTTGTCGGGTGCTGAAATTGAAATGGTGGATTTGCCGCGTCGTGCATTTTTGCTGTCCGATGCGGTTTCGGAGTTCTTGTCAGTGAACCGTGACGTGGATGTCATCCTGATTGACTGTCCCCCGTCGCTCGGATTGGTAACGCTCAATGCACTGGTGTGTGCCGACGAGGTCATGATTCCGATTCAGACCGAATATTACGCGCTGGAAGGTTTGACCCAGCTATGGTCAACGATCGAACGGATTCGATCTGAACTCAATCCGCGGTTGAGGATCTCGACGATTGTGCTGACGATGGTCGATAAACGTACCAAGTTGAGCGAAGAGGTTGCAGCTGAAGTGCGCGAACACTTTGGGGAGATCACGCTGACAACCGTCATCCCACGATCCGTTCGCATTTCCGAGGCGCCGAGTTACTCGCAGACTGCAGTAACCTATGATCCGCGATCGACCGGTGCGATTGCGTACCGCAAGGCGGCGCTTGAGTTGACGCAGCGATGGGCACAGAAGTAACTGATCGCGTCATTTTGCGTGGCCGTGACCTGTGAAGGATAATTACAGTTCCAGTGTCTGTGCGGGTGGCGGGCCTGTGAGTGAGTCAGGTTGTATGCGAATGCAGGAAATGTTTCACGTGAAACATTCACGAAGAGGCCCGTTTGGTCAGTGATGACAAAAGCCCGGTCAAGTTGGATGACCAGGTGCGATGTGAACCCGACATGATGGTGGATAGGGACTCCTGCAACTCGTGATATCGAGCGCTCTTTGTTTGGACGGTGGACAAGGTTGCAATCGAATGTGCTCACAGCAATGTTTCACGTGAAACATTCGTTGGCGCTCAGAGAACTGTAGAATCGAAAGCATCGATACGACCGAAGAAAGTGAAGCGCTGGGAACGATGGCCAGGAAGAAAGACACTGCACATCAATCGTCCGATTCAGGAAAATCGACTCGTCGGCACGGAGGACTGGGACGTGGATTGGCGGCACTGATTCCAGATTCTCAGAGCGAAAATCCACATTCGGTGTCGCGGCCGCTTGATGTCTTATTTCCAGAGCATACGGGTAGCCATGCTCGAGTTCGTGGAGGGTCACAACGAGATTTGTTGTCTCCGCGCTCGTCACGTCGGACAGCACACACACGGAAGGGCACGACCACGCCCGAGTCAGAAGGTACGGGGAATTCAACAACCGTTGCGTCAGAGTCGTCGGACGCATTTGCATCCAATCAGTCCCGCAACTTGGGTCCTGAACGCGCCCACAAGGATTCAACGAGAAAGAATCGTGTAACATCTGCTGGAACAAGAAAAGGTGCAGCCCGCAAATCACAATCGGATGACGGCGCAGTGTCGCGAAAAGGTGAGGGTGCGTCACCTCGTAAAGGTCAGTCGAGGTCACGGCTCTTTGCTGAGGTCCTTGAAGGAACACCTGCGAATGTTTCACGTGAAACATCGCCGTCGGCCGCCGATTCGCCAGGACCTGACGGAGATCACGCGCCGAAAGAAAACTCGGGATCAAATAACGCGGAAGCAGTGCCGAGATCAGACGCTGGTCACGCAGGTACTGGTGACGAGACGTCTGACCTGGTCGAAGTTCCCGGTGCGACCTTTGCTGAGATTCCAACTCAGTGGATTGTGCCGAATACCCGTCAGCCTCGGAGCGTTTTTGACGAAGATGACCTCAACGAACTGGCCGCTTCGATTCGAGAAGTCGGGGTGTTGCAGCCGATTGTCATTCGACCCATCGAAATCACGTCTGATACGCCTGACACATTGCGTGAATACATCGAGGAAAAGCCGGAAGCGCGCTATGAACTCATCATGGGAGAGCGACGTCTGCGCGCCTCTGAAATCGCTGAGGTCGACACCATTCCCGCCATTATCCGAAGGACCCAAGATGAAGACCTTCTGCGAGATGCCCTGCTGGAAAACCTCCACCGCGCCCAGCTCAATCCACTTGAAGAAGCCTCGGCCTATGCTCAGCTGATGGAGGACTTTGGAGCAACGCAGGAAGAGCTGTCAAGGCGCATTGCACGATCGCGTCCGCAGATTGCCAACACCTTGCGATTGCTCAAACTCCCACCCGCCGTGCAGCGAAAAGTTGCTTCGGGCGTGATCTCTGCTGGCCACGCACGAGCCCTGCTCTCTTTGTCAACACCAGATGAAATGGAGCTGTTGGCTGACCGAATCGTAGCAGAAGGGCTCTCGGTGAGGACGACGGAAGAAATCGCTCGGCTCAACAAGCCTAAGCCTGCACGGGTACAACGCATCCGCAAACCTCAGCAGCTCTCTGAGTTGGGGCGCCACGTGGCAGCGGAACTGTCTGATTTGTGCGATACCCGTGTAACGGTGAACGAAGGCAGCACCAAAGGCAAGATCGTCATTGAGTTTGCCGGCGCACAGGACCTGGAACGCATCGCAGCAGTCCTGCGCGCACAGGCCAGGTAACGCGTACGCAGATATAGACAGGGCCGCACGTGCGCGATCGTGATGCCGACATTTATTGTCAACAAGCGTCTCAGGATGGGTTAATGAGTCTTGAGGATTAGACCACTAGAGGTGATATGGGTGTCGCGCAGTCATGCTATGCGCTAGAGGCATGGTGCCATGACGCTGTCACACCGTGATGATGCGATGCGGTGGCGCAAGGCGCCGAGGAATGCACCCGTGAATTCACCGGCCGTGCGCCGCAGACTGTGATCGATACTATTCGTGAAGCCGGTGTGAATGATCACAAACTATCCCATTACATCTGAAAAACGGAGACAATCAGAGCAGCGATACGAATACGGGTGAGCTGCCGGAAACGCTACCAGCGCAACCAGCGGTGAGTCCGTCCACCGGTCCAATAGGAGATTAAGCAGCAATGGGGAATGCGCAGTGCCTGATCAGCACCGTATTGTTCGACATTGGTGGTGTGCTTGTCACACACCGACCTGATGCGGCGAAGATGGCTCAGGTCATGAATATGGATACCACCCCGTCAGACACCGTCAAGCTGGTTGATCATTCCATCTGGTTCCACCGTGATGCCTACGATGCTGGCTGTTCAGACCGTGAATTCTGGGACCACGTCGCAGGAGATTGCGGATTGGGTGAACTCAGCGATGCCACGATCGCCGCTCTCGTCCAGGAAGACATTACACGCTTCGACCTGCCTGACCCGGACGCCCTCGAACTCGTATGCGAACTGAAAGCCCGCGGAATGAACCTGGGGATCCTGTCCAACGCGCCGCACGCGATTGCCGACCGCTTCCCGCAACTGTCCTGGGCTGATGCCTTCGACCACTTCACATTCTCCGCTCCGCTGGGCGTGTGCAAGCCGGCACAACGCATTTATAAAGAAGCAATCGCCCGTTCAGGGGTGCCAGCGGACAGCATTCTCTTCATTGACGATCGACAGCCCAATATTCGCGCCGCCACACTGGCAGGAATGCACACCATTCAGTGGACCGACCCAGCCACCGCGCGTGAGGCGCTGGTCAACCTCAACCTGCTCGACGAATGCGTCGCAGCGAGCTGACACGAGCTGCAGACACTCGCTGAAGTGCTGAAGTGACGAGGGCGCCTTCGGAAAGCACGCTCGACCACAACCTCACAGATCTGAGGCCACGAAATGCACGATGCGGTCGCACACCGCGCTGAATGAATCCTGCGCATCTGCAGCCTGAGGGAACAACGACGTGTCTGTCATTCCGGGTGCCACATTCGCATCGATGAACCACACAGTTCCAGCAGGATCAACGATCACGTCAATGCGGGAGAGGTGACGCAATCCCAGCAAAGCGTGGATCTCCAATGCTGTTTCCTGCGCATGATCGAGAACCTCCTGATCAAGACGAGCGGGCACGAAGTATTCCGTGCTGTCCGTGGTATAGCGGGCATCGTAGTCGTAACGCCCATCATCGGTGACGATCTCAATAGGCGGCAAGGCCGTGGGCCCGTTCTCCAGGTCAAGAACAGAGACGGCAACTTCGGTGCCTTCCACGAAATTCTCGATCATGACGCGCTCACCATAGGCAAAGGCGTCAACCAGCGCCAGCCGCAGCTCCTCAGCCGAGGTCACTTTCGACAGACCCAGGGCCGATCCACCATCAGCCGGCTTCACGATCGCCGGGTAGTGCATTGTCTGATCCAGGGAATCCAGCACACCGGAGGCGCCAACCTGGCGGAAAAGTTGCTGAGGGAGTGTCACCCATCCGGGAGTGTTCAAACCCGATGAACCAACCAGGCTCTTGGCTGTGGGCTTATTGGTCGCCATCATGGCCTGAGCCGAGTTCGACCCGACGAAGGGAATATCAAGGTTTTCGAGCAAGCCCTGCAAGGATCCGTCCTCGCCCAGGGAGCCGTGAATCAGCGGCCAGATCACATCGGGCTGAAAATCCTCGATACCTGTCAGCAATTCACTGTCCAGGTCGCACACGCATACCTTGTGGCCCAGGTGATGCAAGGTGGATGCCACGCGGCGGCCCGACCGCACGGACACGTCGCGCTCGTGGGTAAGTCCACCTGCAATGATCAAGACCCGTTGTGGGTGATCTGTCTGACGAGTCATAGCGTCGATACCTCCTGAGGTAGTCGTGGCAATATCTGTCAAAGAACGTGAGTGGTGTGAACAGTGCGCTCAGGCAGGTTCACGGACCTATTCAGTTATCTGAAGTCGGCAGTGTGGGCTCGACATCGATGTGCGCGTTCGCAGGGACCGACCCGACACCGAACATGTCCACCAGCTCCTTCTCAGCGTTGACCACAGTGGACAGACGTCGCACACCCTCGCGAATTTCCTCGGGAGTGGGGTAGCAGAACGATAATCGCATGTGATTGGTACCACGCCCATCATAGTAGAAGGCAGTTCCGGCCACGTAAGCGACCTGGGCTCGCACCGCGCGCGGCAGCATCGCCTTGGCGTTCAGGCCGTCGGGCAGCGTGACCCACGTGTAGAAGCCGCCCTCAGGATGTGTCCACGTGCAGTCCGGCATGTACTCAGCCAACGCCTTCATCATTGCGTCGCAACGCTCGTGATACATGGAACGGAAGGTTTTGACCTGGCTGTACCAGTCGTAATCAACCAGGTACCCGCCGATCGCCATCTGACCCACCATCGAGGGGCACAGGATCGCTGACTCGCTGGCCAGGACCAGTTTGTCGCGGACTGCGTGGGGTGCGTAGGCCCATCCGATCCTGAAGCCCGGTGCAAACATCTTGGAAAACGATCCCAGGTAGACCACGACTTCCGGTGCGTAGGACTTCAATGCGGGAAGCGGATCTGACCCGAAGCCGAGCAGTCCGTAGGGGTTATCTTCCACGATCAGCACGTGTTCACGCTGGCAGATCTCAACGATGTGCGGTCGGCGTTCCTCGCTCAGCGTCACGCCCGCTGGGTTGTGGAAGTTCGGAATCGTATACAGGAACTTAATCGTCTTTCCAGACTTACGCAGAGAGTGGATCATATCCTCCAACGCCTGCGGAATGATGCCATCGGCATCCATGTCGACGTGCACCACATCGGCCTGACGCGCACGAAACACACCAAGGGCTCCCACATATGACGGCGACTCCGCGATGACAACGTCACCCTCGTCAATGAACAATTCGGAAACAAGGTCCAGGGCCTGCTGCGAACCGGTGGTGATGACAACGTCATCGGGGTCGGCACCTGCGATGCCGTCATAGGACATGACGTCGCAGATCTGTTCGCGCAGCGGTTCCCAGCCTTGACCGGAGCCGTATTGCATTGCGACCGAACCGTTGCGTGCGATCAAGTCGCGCGCCGAGTCAGCCAGGCGCTCAATAGGCAGGTCCTTCAGGTTGGGCATGCCGCCAGCCAGTGAGACAACTTCGGGGCGCGACACTACCGAGAACAACGCGCGGATTTCAGAGGCGCGCAGGTTGTGAGCTCGCTCGGCATAATGGTCAAACCATGGGTCGAGACGGTTTCCATGCTGAGCGGCTTCCCGGCCGGGCATCTGGCTCACAACGATTTCCTTCCATTGTGCTACGCAAGTGCTGATCACACGTTCTATCACCAGTGTGCCACCACTTCACACACGGTCAGTAACGGTGACACTCGTGAGGCGACATATGATGAATCAGGTCACACTAGCGCGCCGATGTTTCATCGCGCAAGCACTGTCCAGTCCGTGACGCAACTCGGTTTTCGGTTGCGCACCATCCCACGTGCGGGTGGGCTGCTCGTCGTCATACGGATTGATCAGGACGGCGCTGGGAACCCACGTCACATGCCATCGTTTCGCAAAGGTGACGAACTGCGGGGCGTCGGTATCGACAGCCACAACCGTGACATCTGCAGCGAATTCACCTGCAAGTTCGTCGAAAACCGGCTCAACCATGCGCGATTCGGGACTCCAGTGGGCCAGGCATGCAATGAAAACGATGCGGTCGTCGGAAAGGAGCGTGTCGAGTTCACGCAGGTCGACACGCTTCACAGTGTTGCCAGGTACCGTTCAGCGTCGAGGGCGGCTCGGCACCCTGATCCCGCTGCCGTAATGGCCTGCCGATACATGTGGTCCACTGCGTCACCGCAGGCGAATACGCCAGGCAGTGATGTGTGGGTCGACGGCTCGTTCACGGTAATGTAACCGGCTTCGTCCAGGTCAATCTGGCCGCGCACGATGTCGGTGCGTGGCAGGTGTCCGATCGCAACGAACACGCCCTGGACGGGCAAGGTGGTCTCAGAGTCGTCAACGGTGGAACGCAAAACGAGGCCTTCCACCTCGGTGTCGCCCTCGACGCTGGCTACTGTCGAGTTCCACGCGAAGGAAATCTTCGGGTCAGCCTTGGCGCGGTCTGCCATCACTTTGGAGGCGCGCAGTTCGTCGCGACGGTGAACGATCGTGACGGACTGTGCGAAACGAGTCAGGAAGGTTGCTTCTTCCATTGCAGAGTCGCCGCCACCGATGACCGCCAGGTCCTTGTCCTTGAAGAAAAAGCCGTCGCAGGTGGCGCAGTAGCTGACGCCGTGGCCGGAAAGCTCATCTTCACCTGGCACGTTCATGTGGCGGTATTCGCTGCCGGTCGCGAGAATCACGGTGCGAGTCTGCAGTGTCTCGTCATCGAGTGTCACGGTCTTGACGTCGCCCTCGAGGCTGACGCTGCGGGCATCCTCGAAACGAATATCGGCACCGAAGCGTTCGGCCTGGGCACGCATATTCTCCATGAGTTCGGGCCCGAGGATACCCTCAGGGAAACCGGGGAAGTTCTCCACGTCCGTCGTGTTCATCAGGGCGCCACCTGCGTCCAGTTCACCTGCGATGACGATGGGCCTCAGGCCGGCGCGCCCGGTATAGACAGCTGCCGTGTATCCGGCGGGGCCTGATCCGACGATGATGACGTCATGAACGGTGCCGTCGGTGTGAGACTGTGTAGCCTCGGTGGCCTGGTCGGCGGTTTGAGGGGCCGTTGCATCGTCCGCCTGACTGTCGCCCAGGCTGATTGCGTTGATAGAGGGGATAGAGGAGACGGAAAAATCAGTCATGATGCACCTTGTCATTCCACAGTGACTTCATAGACCCACGCCTGGTTGCTACCTTCGTCAGACGAGGGCATGTAGCGGAACATTAACACGAGGCCCTGGGTCTCAACAGGCTCCGGTAATGTGATGTCAGTTGTCGGACTCATTGCCGTGGTTGCCAGCTCTGTGCCGTGACGTGCAGCGGTGACGTCAACTGACGGGTCGACGGAGGTGAGGACCAGCTCGCCTCCGGTAGTGCCCGGAGCCATGTGGACAGTCACCTTGGACACGGTGGCCTTTTCCTGCAGGTTCAGTTTGAGTGAGACGATCTCATCGGGCGGGAACTGGTTGTAGTCGAAGGAACGCGACCTCCATGCGGTGTCCAGTTTCCCGTCGATGGCGTAGATCGCCTGGTCCGGGTTGTCACCATTGTCGTTACGCCACGACAAAGCATCCACGGAGGTGACCTGCGGACGGATGATTTCCGGTTCGACAGGTTGATCGGATCCTGACTGGCCGGATCCTGACTGTTCTGCAGATTGGCCGGATTCCTGCTCGTTGTGGGTAGGACTGAATGAGAAGCCTTCGCCGGATACAGGTGCGAGCATGGTCTTGACACCCCACAGCCCGCCACCGATGACCAGGATCGCCGCAAAAATCACGGTCGGAATCGTGGGATTGATGCGCGTGGTGAGGGCACGGCTTGTCGTCGAAGATGCGTTCGAGGCCGGCTCGGGCTGCTCGGTTGCTGTGGGCTGTTCGGTTGCTGCAGATTGCCCGGTCTCAGACGCAGCTCCCGCAGCCTCGGTTGTTCCCGTCGTACTTGCTGTGCCGGCTGTACCTAGAGCGCCGGCCGCACCTATGCCACCTGAAGCGGCAGCTGCCGGCGGCACGGAGTGATCACTCGACTCGTGACCCGAGGAGGCATGATCGGTGAGCCTGCCGAACGCAATCTCATCGAAGCTGGGACGCGCGGGCTGATGAGCGCCATGTTCATGAGAGCCAAACTGATCGAGTTCGTCGTTCTCATCAGGTTCGGGTGGGTAGGGCACGGGATGCTCCTTAGGTGTGTGAGCTGGCGTCGGTTCAGAGGCGCGCAGGTCGTTCGCTTGGGATTGTACTAAGTGTGGAGTCTCTTCGTCGGGCGTCACCGCCGAGGCGAGGCCGTCTTGAGCATCCGGCTCCGGCGCCGCGGCACCCCACCTGCTGACCACCGGCATCTCACCCGTGTTCGTCGGATCTGAAGGTGAAAACCCTCTTTGCAGAATGCTCGAGAGGATCTGTGCATCCTCTTCCACCTGGGCCGGGTCATCACTGTGATGAGCGTCAGCGGGGAACGGGTCAGCATGAAGAGTGGTGTCGTATTGCGCGTCGGTGAGTTCCTGACCAACCTCAGCCTGCTCGCGACCCAGGAACTTTGACCAGTCAAAGAAGTGAATCTGCGTGCGTTGCGAATCGGTATCGTGCGAGGACCCGTCCACCACCGCGTCGGCCTGCGTGCTTTGCTGCTCACCAGAATCTGCTGTCGGCTGCGCGCGATCTGCGGCAGCTGAATCCGACTCGTCGCGCTCAGCGTCGGGGGCTTGCGGCACGGTGGTACGTGCGTGTGAAGCAAAAGAGGCAGTGGAGGCGCCCGCTCCTTCAACGACGAACACCTTGCGGATCAACGCTGGTACGGGTAGTCGCCGGTTCACCTTGCGCACAGCATCACTGGTGGAGGCAGGATCAAGCAGACGCATCATCAATGCGAACACGATGGTGACGACGAGGGCGACCACCACGGCTTTCACAGCTGCGACCAGCCAACGCGCCACCCACTGATCGATCGGGGTGGAAGCCCCCATCAGCCAGATAGCCACACCACCGGCCAGACCCCCCACACCGGCGGCAGTGAAGTATTTGATATAGCTGGCGACAATCAGACCCGGGTTGACGTAGCGAATCTTTCGCGCAACCCAGAAGACGGCGATAAAGCCCTGGAGGAGTCGGCACACCGTTTCAGCTGCGCTGGCCCCGATCGTCCACCAGCCGGGTCCTGCCAGGAAGAAAACTGACCATCCGACGATGATCTGAATGATCGTCGGGACGATTCCCATCAGGAAAACAGGTTTGGCATCCTCGTAGGCGAAGAAGACGCGTTGGCTCATCAGCACCATGCCGGTCGAAGCAACGCCCGGCATCAGGGCGATCAACACTGCCGCGTAGGCGCGCACATTCTCCGGCGAGGCCATCGGCAACACCAGCTGCATGACCGGCACAGCTGCCGCGATCAAAATGGCCGCAGCCAGCAGCGTCAACAAGGTGATGACATTGACGCCTGTGTGGAAATTCCGCGCGACCTCCCGGTGATCATTTTCGGTGACCGCATTGGCCATCCGAGTGAAGATCGCGGTCGCCAGCGACACGGAGATCAATGACTGAGGAACCATGTACACCATGAACGCTGCCGTGTAGGCCACGTAACCGGCAATGGACGCGTCATGCAGAGTGGCACAGTGGTCAGCCTGCGTAGCCAGGTTCGTTGTTGAAATAATGCCGATCTGGCTCACGCCGAGCGTGGCGAACGTCCAGCCGGCCACGCGTGAGGCGGACTTGAAGGACGTGCCCTTGAAATGCCAGTCGATGCGCAGCTTCACGTCAGCGTGACGCAGCGGTATCAGCAAGATCAATGCCTGGAGGATCACGCCGAGCGTGGCCGATCCGGCCAGCACCCAGAACTGAGAAGAGGTGAATTCTTCAATCGGGAAGACACCGTGGTGAGGGCCCCACAAGATCAGGAAGATGCTCAGACCCAGGATGGCGATGACATTGTTGAGCACCGGCGCCCACATATAGGGACCGAACATGCCGCGCGCGTTCAGCAATTCGCCCAGCAGGTTGTACACCCCATAGAAGAAAATCTGCGGCAAACACAGCAATGTGAAGGTGATGGTCAGTGCGCGGGCGGGACCCTCGTAACTGGAGGCGAACAATGTCACCAGGAGCGGCGAGCCCACCATCATCACGATGGTGACGCCGAATAGGATCAGTCCGGCCAGCGTGAGGAGGCGCGAGACGTAACGATCCCCAGAACGCGACTTCAGTGCGCGCACGATCTGCGGAACGAGGACAGCGTCGATGACACCTGCCGCCAGAATGTTGTAGACCGTGTTGGGCAGCGTGTTGGCCACCTGGAAGGTCGCTGACACGGAGCCGGCACCTTCACCGATCGCGATGATCAGCAGCGCGGTTCGCACGAATCCGAGGATGCGGGAGACCAGGGTGCCTGACGCCATGATGGCTGACGACTTCAGCAGGGACGTCTGCCTGGGGGCACGCGAATCAGATGCATCGTGTGACTGGTTCATGGTGTGTCTCCATCATCTGAGTGTGTGTGCTTGCGTCGCGACGACACTAACGGGTCGCGTGATCGCCACTGCGAGCGCACATTGCGAATCAAACCGACGCAGAACGCCACTGCAACCAGCCCCGCGATTGACCACGTCCCAATATCCTCCCACTGTGCGCGCAAACGTACCATGACGGACTGAGAGCTATCGAGTATGGTGCCACGCGGTGTGGCCACAATGTAGGTGACGTCGATATTCCCCGATCCGATGGCCTGAACTGGAACTTCGACGTTACCAGTGGAGTTCGCCTCGAGGGGCTGAGCGGCGCTGGGTGTCGCACGAAGACGCGCATCGTCAGGTTTCAGCGTTGCGGTGACGGTGATTGTCCACGGTAGCTTATTCGTCACGCGCACAGGGAACGCAGCCGTCTTGTTAATGACATTGATCGTCGCTGATGGTTCGGCATGGACCAGTGAGTACAGCTCGCTGATCGCTCCCTGCAGGTTCTTCGCCGCCTCAATGGCGTGATCATCGTCGTGTCCTGCACTGACGGCGTTGAGCATCGCCATGTTGACGACGCTCGTCAGCTGGTGGGGTTCGTCGAGTGCGGTCGCCAAGGCTGCAACCTGAGCGCGTACTTCGTTCAGCGTGTGCAGTGTGTGCTCCCAATGGTCAGGGACCTCAGGTGTGGGATGTACGTCTTCACGCTCGGTATCGGTGGGCTCTGACGTTGCAATCTCGGCGAAGGAACGCGGTGCCATCCAGTCCGACTGTGTCAGGGAGCGGATACGTGATACCAGTTCGGAGTTGACGGCGGTGTTGCGCGCCACGGTCACGAGCTGAGGTCGGGCGATATTGGGAAGCTGACGCGTGATCAGAGCACCCATTGCCTGGGCTGCCTGACGCGCATCCAGCTCATCGCTGTCTGTAGGCGCATCCCACGCCAGCAACTCCGTGAGCTCACGAGTCGAGGTCAGCACCGTGCGAGTCGAATCAGATGCGCCCTCCGTGTGGGTGTGACCATCATCAGCATCGACTTCGACGCGTGTCACGGATGTGAAAGAGGCGTCCTCGGGAGGCGCGACTTCACCGGCGGGTGCAATGATCGTGCGGCCAGTTGACTCCGGCAGCATGGACAGCCCGAAAGTCGATGAGCGTGGCCACAGCACTGATCCGATGACGCTGACTGACTGAGCTGAACCAGTGCGTGATGTGGTCGAATCTGCCTGACCGGCCTGATTGACGACCTGCTCGGGCGTGGACAGCGTGCCGAAAACGCTCATCGACTCACGCGCCAGTTCGGTCAGACGCTCATCGCCTAGCTCTTGCAGCCGAGCGGGGTCTGCATCCATGCTGGGCAGGGCAACAACCTGCCCCCCCGATCCGACGAGGGTGTCCAGTGCGCGCGAGACAAACGCGGAAGTTGCCGGTGAATGCCACCATGACGGTGTGGGGTACCTGGGTGAAGGCCAATGAGGAAACGGAGTCATCTCTGCTGGACCGGCGCTTCCGCTTTGAGGCTGATCGCCGGATTGAGAGCCTGCATCTGCCGCCGTGCCGTTCGCGCTGCCGGACTGAGTGCCTTCAGGTTGGCTGCTTTTACCGGATTGCGCCGGGGAGGCCGAATCAGAATCGGAACGGGCAGTGGATTGGGACTGGCTGGTCGGAGCAGTCGACTGCGGCTGGGCGCTTGTCCCGGCAGATTGAGCCTGGTCAGCGGTCGTAGTCGGTGAGCGCAGCCGCCCGTCGGCGTCAAGAATGCCGGTGCGCACAAAACTGGTCAACGCTTCAGGATCAACAGCCAGTGTCACGCCTGGTGTGCGGGCAAGTTCACTGAGAGCTTTCCACTGCTCCGTGGAGCCAAATGCCTGAGTCGACGTGAAAGGAACCAGCACCGATATGGGTGTCTGCTGACGCTCATAGTAAGAATCCCACACGACCACGGAGCGGTCCTCACCGTCTATATCACCCTCATCAGTCGTGGCCAGCGCCTGGACGCAAATACCGCGCGGCCCCCACTCAAAACTGTCATCCAGCGGCAGCTCCTCGGCGGGAACCGACAAGGTGAAACCCACTTTCTGACGCGGGCCAAGCTGCCTGTCGATGGTGCGTTCGGCTACCGGGATGCCGGCATCAGTGTGGCCCGAAAAGTATGCGCTCAGGTCAGGTGCCGCGACCGCTGAATGGACGGACATGAACAGGCGCAGCACAGTTGACGAGGTGGCCTGTGCACCCGAAAGGTTCGTCAATGTGCCCGACACGGTGAGCGTTGACGTGTCATCAAGGACAGTGGGTGTGATCGACGTGATCGACACCTGCAGATTGCCGCCCTCATCGGCTTCACCGAGCACGCTGGGGCGCGTGGTGTGAATACCGGACGGGTCACCCTCGGACGTGGAAGTAAAAGAAGCAACACGCGCACTGGTGTCAGTTAGTGGCATGCTCGAGGCACCCGCGGGCGCGCACAGGCACGCGGCAGTCACAATGGCAGTGACGACCGTGGAGAAAACGCGTGCGCGGCTCTTCATCACACGTCCCGGTACAAAAGATCCAATGCGATTCTGACGATACGACGCTCGTTCGGATAGGCGAGTTGGCGCATCAGCTGCTGCAAGGATACCCACGACGCGTCTTCAGCTTCGTGATCAGGGTCCATTTCCACGGTGATCGATCCCGACACGTAGCCCATGAGGAAGTGGTGCACCACCTTGTGAACACGCCGATCAGGAGAGGAAAACCAGTAGTCGATCGACGCGAGGTGACGAATGATCCGTCCGGTAATCCCCGTCTCTTCCGCAACTTCGCGCAATGCGGCTTCCTGAGCGGTTTCGCGTCCCTCCAGGTGGCCTTTCGGCAGGCACCATTCGATGCGGCCGGCCCGGTTACGTCGCGCAATGATCGCTGCGTAAGGGGTACCGTTGACAACATCGATAACGAGGCCGCCCGCCGATGTTTCTCCCACAATCGGCAGGCGGGAACTGGCAGAGTGATACGCCCGTATCGAGGCATGGTGGCGTGGGGGACGAGGTGTCCCCACACGGCGCTCATAACGACGGGCTGACATAGTTCCACTCTATTAGTCTTGGAGCGATGGCGGGTGACGTGACATTCCTGCGTCGCGGCTCCTGAGGTTTTTCGAGGCCTGAAAACGTGGCACTCTAGTACGTAATGGATACGCACAAGCACGGTTCCCACGCTGACCGCCAGCAACTGAAAGGACACGGTGTGAAGACACGCGCACTCGAGGGTGTCGGATCTCAGGACGTGCCAGCTTTGCTGGTCAACGCTCAACGCACATTCAGCCATCTACCTGCGCAAGTACTGGAAATGGCGCACCTTTTTGACGACGCTGGCCAGGAAATTGCGCTGGTGGGCGGACCTGTGCGCGACGCGTTCCTCGGCGTGACGCCGCATGACTTCGACTTCGCAACATCGGCACGCCCCGACGAAACCGAGGAGCTGCTCAGCAAGTGGGCCGACGCCGTGTGGGACATCGGCAAGAAGTTCGGCACGATCGGAGCACGCAAAGATCACATCGTTGTGGAAATCACCACATACAGGTGCGACGAGTATGACATCGGCTCACGCAAGCCTGACGTCACATTCGGAGACACGCTCGAGGGAGACCTGACGCGCAGAGACTTCACTGTCAACGCCATGGCGATGCGGCTGCCGACGATGGCACTTGTGGACCCTCACCACGGTCTTGACGATCTGGCCGACGGACGCCTGCGCACACCTGTCACCGCTCAACAATCATTCGACGACGACCCGCTGCGCATCATGCGTGCGGCGCGTTTTTGCCGCCCAACTGGGCATCGACGTCGACATGGATGTGATGGATGCGATGGAGTCGATGGCCTCACGGCTGTCGATTGTGTCCAACGAACGGATCCGGGCCGAATTTGAACGCCTGATGGTCAGCCCGTACCCGCGGCGCGGCATCGAACTCATGGTGCACACCGGCGTGGCAGCTGTTGTCATTCCGGAGCTGGACGCACTGGTCGATACGCGCGACGAACACCGTCGCCACAAGGACGTGTACGAGCACACGCTGACCGTGCTCGATCAGGCGATGGACCTGGAAACCGGGCTCGATGGCGCTGTGCCGGCACCGGACCTGATTTTGCGGCTGGCCGCGATCATGCACGATGTGGGCAAGCCTGCCACGCGGCGCTTTGAAAAAGACGGCACCGTGTCGTTCCACCATCACGAGATTGTCGGCGCGAAACTGACGCGCAAACGCCTCAAGGCCTTGACCTTTGACAGACACACAGTTGATGCGGTGACGCATCTGGTGGCGCTGCATCTGCGTTTCCACGGTTATGGCGAACAGGCCTGGACTGATTCGGCTGTGCGCCGCTACGTTGCTGATGCTGGTGACCAGTTGGAGCGCCTGCACCGCCTCACTCGAGCTGACTGCACGACGCGCAACCGCCGGAAAGCGATGCACTTGTCGGCCGCTTATGACGATCTGGAAGCACGCATCGCTCAACTACGTGAACAGGAAGAACTCGATGCGATCCGGCCGGATCTGGATGGCAGTCAGATCATGGAAATCCTCAACATTCCACCTGGCCGCGATGTGGGTCGAGCACGCCAGCACCTGCTGGACCTGCGCATGGAGAACGGCCCGATGGGTCAGGACGCGGCACGTGAGGAACTACTGCGCTGGTGGACCGAGCAGGGTGCCAGGGACTGAAACACCCGCCGGCCGCCCAAGGCACGGCGTTCGCACCGTAAAACAGTGGCCGGACTGTACACTCAATGTGAAGGGCGTCATAGCGTGGATCGGACGCCCTCGCGCCACGACAAAGGATGAAAGAAGCTCACGATGACGATTACTTCACCTGAAACGGCAAGTGCTGATATTGGCGTGTATGGAATGGGCGTGATGGGGTCGAATCTTGCGCGTAACCTCGCACGCAACGGGTATCGCACTGCGGTGACGAATCGTTCACCCGGTCGCACGCTGCGCCTCATGGACCAACATGGCGACGGATCCGAGGGCATCTTCATTCCCTCGGAAACCACCGAAGACTTCGTGAAATCGCTCGAAAAGCCGCGCGTGGCCATCATTATGGTGCAGGCAGGTGAGGCCACTGACTGGGTCATCGAACAGCTTGCGGACCACATGGACGAGGGTGACATTATCGTGGACTGTGGAAACTCCCTGTTCACTGACACGATTCGCCGTGAAAAGTGGGTGCGTGAGCGTGGGATGCACTTTGTCGGTGCTGGCGTTTCAGGCGGTGAGGAAGGTGCTCTGTGGGGGCCGTCCATCATGCCGGGTGGAACCGAGAGTCCTACAAGCGCCTTGGCCCGATGTTTGAAACGATTTCCGCCCATGTGGACGGCGAGCCGTGCTGTACGCACGTGGGTGCTGACGGCGCGGGTCACTTCGTCAAGATGGTACACAACGGCATCGAATACGCAGATATGCAGGTCATCGCGGAGGCCTACGACGTGCTGCGCCGCGGCATGGGTGCTACACCGTCCGAACTGGCGGACATTTTCGACGAATGGAATGCGGGCGAGCTGAATTCGTACCTCATCGAGATCACGGCGCAGGTGCTGCGCCACAAGGATGCAAGCACAGGTGAGCCGCTGGTGGATATGATCGTGGACCAGGCATCGCAGAAAGGCACCGGCAAGTGGACCGTGCAAACAGCGCTGGACCTGGCAGTTCCCGTCACCGCCATTGCTGAAGCAACCTTTGCGCGCGGCGCATCCTCGCAGACCACGCAGCGTGAAGCCGCACAACACATGGAGGGCCACGCCCAGGAACTGAAGGTGGAACAGGCCGATCATGACTCCTTTGTTGAGGACGTACGACGCGCCCTGTTCGCCTCCAAGATCATCGCCTACTCACAGGGATTCGATGAGATCGCTCAGGGGGCACACGCCTACAACTGGACGATTGACAAGGGTTCTGTGGCGCGGATCTGGCGCGCAGGATGCATCATTCGTGCCACGTTCCTGTCCGACATTGGGCAGGCGTACGACGAGGATCCCGATCTGCCTCTGCTCATGGCAGCCCGAACCCTTCGCCTCCCGGATCGAGGAATGCATCCCGTCACTGCGCAAGATTGTGGCATTGGCAGCGACGCACGGCATTCCTACCCCCGTGTTCTCGTCGTGCCTGGCCTACTTCGACACGGTGCGTGCCGACCGACTGCCGGCAGCACTGATTCAGGGTCAGCGTGATTTCTTCGGCGCGCACACCTACCGGCGCGTCGATCGCGAGGGAACATTCCACACGCGGTGGCTGACGAGGGCAAGCCTGAAGAACAGTGGGACTAGGCTCGGACCATACCCAGGTGTGATTCCCTTCATGGAAAAGCTGGGATTTCCATGTGAAACGAGGGGAATAGTGGCGCGGTTCATGGCGCGATCACCGTCGACATGCTTACGCTGAAGGGCAAGGCTCATAGAGACGGTGCCTGTAACGAAAGGTGAACGCGTGTCGAAAAACGGCAGGATGAATCCGGATGAGGCCAAGAACGGGCGTCACTCGTCCCGCTCATCGCACGGCACATCGCGAGGGGCGATGCGTCCCGATCCGGCATTCCCCAAGCGCGCAGCGCGACATGAAGGAACCCATCGGTCATCCGCTTCCAACTCGTCGCCCGGGACTTCCAGGCAGGCTGGCTCCGCTGCGGCAGGCAATGCCGGTGGGCGGAAAGGCGAAACCAGCCGGTCGAACTCACGCAAGACCAGTGGACGCACAGCGAATGGGCGCAAAAGGCGGTCATGGGGTAAACGCATCGGCCTTGCCTTCGTGTTCAGCGTCCTCGGCGTCATTATTGCCGGACTGGCATCCTTCCTGTTCCTGTACGCCACGTTGGATATTCCCAAGGCCGACCAGGTGGCCCTGGCTCAGACCAGCACCGTGTATTACGCGGACGGCACCTCCGAGATGGGGAAGTTCTCTGAGATCAATCGCTCCATCATCGACACGTCCACATTGCCGGACTATGTGGGGCAGGCCGTTGTTGCCTCCGAAGACCGCACTTTCTATTCCAACTCCGGAATAGATCTGAAAGGCATTGCGCGTGCCCTCGTCAATAATCTGAGAGGACTGCCGCGACAAGGTGGCTCCACGCTCACCCAGCAGTACGTGGAGCGCTACTACATGGGTGAGACTACTTCGCTGAAAGGCAAGGTCAAGGAAGCGGTCCTGGCGGTGAAGATCAACCGTGAGCAAACCAAGGACGAAGTGCTGGGCAACTACCTCAATACTATCTATTTCGGCCGGGGAGCCTACGGCATCGAAGAAGCCTCGAAAGTCTTTTTCGGACATCCGGCATCAGAACTGACCCTGTCAGAATCCGCGCTGCTGGCAGGGATCATCCCGGCACCATCGGCGTGGGATCCTGCAGAAGATCCTGATATGGCGCACTCACGGTGGGAACGAGTCATCTCACTGATGGTGCAGGACGGGTGGATCGACCAGGCGGAAGCAAATCAGCAGCAATTCCCGCAGACCATTGATTTCCAGGAGACGACCTCGTCAATGACCGGGACGACCGGCTACCTCCTGCAGCAGGTGCGTCGCGAGCTGGCCGAGACAGGTGCGTTCACTGATGAGCAGATCGATTCGGGTGGCCTGTCGATCATCACCACTATCGACAAGGCTCGTCAGGAAGCCGCAATCAATGCGGCCCAGATGATGAACGAGGTCGAGGGATGGAACCCTGATTCCATGCACGTGGCGCTGTCTGCCATTGACCCTGCAACGGGGGAGATCGTCGCTGAGTTTGCGGGCAGTGACTATCAAAAAGTTCAACGTAATGCGGTCACTGATGACATTGCACAGGCCGGTTCAACCTTCAAGCCGTTTACCTTGCTGGCGTATGCCGATCAGGGCGGTAGTGTCTACGATCAGGTTGATGGCAGTTCACCGCGCTCATTTGACGGCCTGGCTGAACCAGTGTCGAACGTGGGGAACACCTCGTGGGGTAATGTGTCGTTGATTAAGGCAACGTCCTATTCAATCAACACGGCTTTTGTGACGTTGAATGAGAAAGTCGGTCCGCAGGCGACAGTGGACACAGCCGTGAAGCTGGGAATCCCTGAAGACACGAACGGGCTCGATGCGACGCTGCTCAACACGTTGGGTGTGGCATCAACGCACAACATTGACCTCACCCATGCGTATGCCACTATCGCCAACGGCGGGACACGGATGAACCCGCATATCCTGCGAGAGGTGCGTGACTCTGTTGGCAACAAGGTCTACAGCGCGCAGCTTGAGTCGGAAAAGGTCTTTGATGCAGAGACGGTCAGCGCGATTATGCCGGCGCTCAAGGCAGTGATGGAGCCGGGTGGCACCGGTGAGAAGGCGGCAGTTCTGGGACGTGAAGCGGCCGGTAAGTCCGGTACGTCTGATGATCAGAAGTCCGCACAGTTTGTTGGAATGGTTCCGGGCCTTGTCGCCAGTGTCTCGATGTATCAGTCCGACGAGGCCGGCAACCCGGTTTCGCTGGATAACATCGGCGGCCTGTATCAGTTCCACGGAGGCGACTGGCCAGCTGACGTGTGGGTGAAATTCATGGAGGCTGCAACTGCTGACCTGCCTAACGGTGACTACTCGTGGTACACCGAACCGAACCCAGTTCAACAGAACACTCCACCAACGCCGACACAACCTCAGTCGGTCCAGCCCACCCAGCCGACTCAGCCCACACAACCCGAACCAGCTGAACCGACTCAGCCCACACAACCCGAACCAGCTGAACCGACTCAGCCCAGCCAGCCTGGTCAGGGTCACGATGACGACCACGATACGGGCGGCTCTCAATCCTCCTAGACGTCTGGCGCTGGTGGGCACGTGGGCCTAGCCGGTTGGCTATCCGACTGCATGAAAATCGAGCCGCACCCACAGTGTGGAAAAAATCCACTGCGCGGGTGCGGCCCGGTATGAATGTGCCCGGCGTCCCGGAGCCTCCTTACAGAAACGGAGTACTCATCGGAACGCCGGGATCACACTCGGTGGTGTGTCACTGTCACTCAGCGATGACGCGGACATGCAGGTTTGCAGACACCTCAGAGTGCAGGTTGACCTTGACGGTGTAGTCTCCCAGCGTCTTGATCGGAGCAGGGATGACGATCTTGCGGCGATCAATCGTCTGGCCGATCTGATCCTGAACGGCCTGAGCGATGTCGGCACTTGAAACGGCGCCAAAGAGTCGATCGTTGGAACCGGTCTTGCCGGAAACAGTCACGAACTTGACTTCCTGGAGCTGATCGCGCACGACGCGGGCATCGTCGACGGACGCGATTTCGCGCTTGCGGCGAGCACGAGCCATGTCGTCAATCTGGCGCTGAGCACCCTTGGACCATGCAGTGGCAAGGCCGCGAGGAACCAGGTAGTTGCGAGCGTAACCGCTTCTCACCTCGACAACGTCACCGGCTGAACCGAGCTTGTCGACATCGTGGGTCAAAATGAGTTTCGTTGTTGCCATCAGAAAAAGCCTCCCTATGAATCTCAGCGACCGGACGAAGAGTACGGCAGCAGAGCCATCTCGCGGGCGTTCTTGACGCCTTGGCGATGCGGCGCTGTTCCTGTACGGATACGCCAGTGACACGGCGGGCACGGATCTTGCCGCGGTCCGAGATGAACTTACGCAGCAAAGCGGTGTCCTTGTAGTCAATGGATTCGATCTTGGCCGACTTCAGCGGGTTGGCCTTCTTCTTAATGGGCTTATTGCGAAGTTGAGGCTTCGCCATAGTGTTCTCCTTGGATCCAGGTAATCGCTGTGATTACCCCATACGAAAAATGAAGCGATAAGAATGCATTGCGAAAGCGCGTTGCGTCAGATCAGCGTCGCCCTCGTCAATTGAATTTAGAAAGGCGGCTCTTCACCGAAAGAGGACGCTCCCTCGGTGCGCCACGGATCGGAAGTGGACCCTCCGGCGGGCGCATTGTAGCTGCCTTGTTGCTGACCATATCCACCTGCTGGCCACCGCCTTGCGAGTAGCCACCCTGGTAGCTGCCGGAACCACCTTGCGCGCCAGCGCCTGACTGGCTCTGGTATCCACCCTGGGAGTATCCGCCCTGGCCGGAATCGCCTCGAGGAATGCGGGTCACTTCAGCCTTTGCGTAACGCAAGGATGGGCCGACCTCGTCAACCTGCAGGGACAATTCACTGCGCTGCTGGCCATCGCGCGTTTCATAGGACCGCAAAGTCAGGCGACCCTGGACGATGACGCGCATGCCTTGCGCAGGGTTTCGGCCACGTTCTCAGCCGCGTCGCGCCAGACGGAGCAACGGTAGAACTGTGTGTCTCCGTCGCGCCATTCGTTCGCACTGCGGTCGAACGAGCGTGGGGTCATTGCCACCGAGAAGTCGCAACGGCTACTCCGATGACGTGAAACGCAATTCGGGATCTCTGGTCAGGTTTCCGACGATTGTGACGACAGGTTCTCCAGCCATGTCAACTCCTTTGGTGGGT